>NZ_JAKGTN010000004.1:0-293614 GCF_021568915.1 Vibrio sp. McD22-P3 | reverse complement strand
GCACAGGCGTATAGTTATATCTGTGGAGAAGTGTCATAGGTTTGTATGGAAGCAAGGGGAAGGAATGCGAGAAACAAAAGTGGTGAGTACAATTCGCGTTATATTTGCTCTATTGACTCACCAAGAACGGTTAGACTAATGCGCTCAGAGATTCTAGTGCAGATGCACGGTTTTCTGCGGCAGGTTCATCACCCATGTTTAGCGCTTCGGCGTAAATGAATTCCACATCCGTCATACCAAGGAAGCCTAAAATCGTAGCAAGATAATCATTCATACTGTTGCGAGGTGTATCTTTGTGAATGCCACCGCGAGTGGTCAATACCACCACTTCTTTCTCTTGGATAAGACCAACAGGGCCTGTTTCAGTGTAGGTGAACGTTACTCCAGCACGAGCGATAAGATCAAAATAGTTCTTAAGCTGGGTTGGAATCATGAAGTTGTACATCGGTGCTGCAATAATCACTTTATTTGCGCTTTTGAGTTCCTCAATGAGGTCGTCTGAAAGTTTGACAATCTCTTGAAGCTCTGGCGCTAAGTCTTCGCTACTACCACGAAGGGCTGTCGCCACTTCTATGTTCAATACTGGCACTGGATTAGTGGCTAGGTCACGAATGATCACATCGGATTTACCCTCAATAGCCTGATCAATGATCTGATTTGATTGAGAGTAATCACCTAGAATGCTCGACTTTAGAACAAGAGTTTTAGACATATCGTTATCCTTTTATGGGGAAGTCACTTTCGCTTCCTAAACAATACGTCCAGTCTAATCAGACGAAGCGTGACTGAAAAGTCACTAAATTTGAGAGAGAAGTTCGAAATAACTGAACAAGAAAATACCCATAATAAAAGTGGAACTACTTATGCAAGACAATAAGGAGCAATTGGATTTTTCATTACTTATTGGAGTTTAATTATGCCTAAATGGATAACATTTCTGATGGTGTTCGGGTTTATTGCCTTGGTTTTCTTGAGCATCATGGCTTATTTTTTCGGGATGCAACTCATTGTTTATACGGCCTCTGAATGGAAAAACAGTTGGTTAGTTATTACTGGTCAGCTCGTTTGGTTCTTCTTCTGTTTGTCTTTGGCCATCGGCGTACTAGATAGGACTCTGAAAAAAACAAAGATGCACTTTACTCGCGCATCTTGAACCAAAAAGGAGCTTGCTTTCTTTTTATTGATATAGAGTAGGGTAGTGCTTACGATTTTTCCATTGCTTTACCCTTCCTCGTTCGACTGAGCCAAACGCATTTTGATATAGTCCAAAAATAGTTTGGTTCTCGTATGCTCATAATCCAGTTTAGGGTAATAGGCGTAGACGGTAGAATCCAAAGCTTGGATCTCGGGCAGAACTCTAACTAAAGCGCCAGACTTGACGTCTTCTTTGATCATAACGTCGTTACTGATTAATACCCCCATCCCATTTTTAGCGGCATAAAACAATGCTTCTGGGTTAGTGGTCGCAAAGTTTCCTGACAGCATGACACGTTGTGTTTTGGATATCTTGTATTCTCGTTGTGGACGCTCACCCCAAATAAGGATGTTATGTTGTTTGAGCTCGTCAATAGATTGAGGAGCGCCAAACTCTCTGATGTAGGAAGGCGCAGCATAAAAGCCGATTCGCTGCTCAAATAATGAAGTTTGTCTCATACTAAGACTATTGAGTGTTTCAAGCTCGCGACTAATAAATACATCTAGGTTGGTATCTGGAAGCTGACCGGGAATTGTGGTGGTCAGCTGAATTCGAATGTCAGGATATTGCGTCAGAAAGTCGTTTAAATACTGAACCAGAAATTTGGATCCGACGGCGATGGTTGCGCCTATTTTTAACAATCCTGCCGGTGTTTCATTGACCGAGCGAGTCTCGTCAATGATGGACTGAAACCTATCAAGAGAATCTTTTGAGCGTTGATAGAAAAGCGCACCTGCTTCAGTTTGGGTGACAGAGCGAGTGGTTCTTTTTAGAAGCTGGACACCGATACGTTCTTCAAGCCAGTGGACGCGTTTGCTGATGGCTGAACTGGTAGTGTTCAGTCTTCTGGCTGCACCATTGAAACTGCCTTCTTCGACGACACGAATGTAAGTATTGATACACGATATCCAATCCATGTGCACTCCTAGATTGTTTCCTATTAGGACGTATTCTGTTTCCTTTATAGTGTATTATCAATGATTCATACGCAATATAGAATGTGTGTATGAATAGAAAACACAATAAATCTTTTAGTAAAACACCTATGTTGCTCGCGATGATGATCATCGCAACGGGTCAAGTAGGCGTGAGCATTTACTTACCTTCACTTCCACTTATTAGCGAAGCCCTATCGATTGAACATGCGGATGTTCAGATGCTCGTGACTCTGTTTTTGGTTGGTTTCGGACTTTCTCAACTCTTTTATGGTCCTTTGTCCGATGCTATTGGCCGACGTCCCGTGTTTATCCTCGGTCAAGGAGTTTACCTAGTCGGAACACTGCTGTGTATTGCTTTAAATGAACACTTTACCGCGTTAGAAGTAGGTCGATTGCTTCAAGGACTCGGAGCCGGTAGTGCTTCCGTGTTGGGACGAAGTGTACTTCGTGATAGCTATGACGGAAAACAACTTACCAAGGCACTGTCTTATATTTCGGTGACGGCTTCGGTTATGCCTATTATTGCCCCTGTCTTTGGTGGCTGGATTGCATTTCACTTAAGCTGGGAAACAGTGTTTGTTTTCGTCTTGGTATATTTGGTCGCTATCTTCACGCTTGGCTGGTTCATCTTGCCGGAAACTTTGCCTTATAAGCCTCGTAAATTCAAAGTGACAGAAGTGATCCATGGCTATTCAAAGTTAATTGTTAACCCTCAAGTGATTGGCAGCGCAAGTTACAACTGGATCAGTTACCTAGGTGCAGTTGTCTCTTTAAGTTTATTCCCATTCTTAATGCAGTATCAGCTTGGTTTAACTGCGGCAGAATATGGAACGGTAATGATTATCCCATCAGCAGGTCTTATGATGGGAAGCGTATCGCTCAATATCCTCAACCGGTACTTTTCTAACAACTGGATTTTGTTCCTCGCCATTACCATTATGTCGTTATCGGGTTTGTGGTTGTTAATGACTGAGATGACGGTATTTAACCTTGTGTTCGCTTTTACTTGGCTCACTGTTGCTCAAGGGTTGTCGTTTCCGATTTCCATTGCTTTGTTACTTGGTCCTCATAAAGAAAACGCGGGTGCAGTGTCGGCGTTATCCGGCTCAATTCAAATGGTGATAGCTGGTGTATTTGGTGGGTATTTGGTTGAACGCTGGGTAACTAGCCAAATGACTCTGGGAAGTTTCTATATTGCATCTGCGTTGCTGATGGCAGCCGTTCTTCTAATGAGCCAAATCAGACGCTACGCTAGTGGAACTAAACAAATGGACACTATTGATAGTTAATTGAATTATATCCTAGGTTATTCATCTGACTTACTACCCAGAGTGTCCGCTTGTTAACGTAATCTGACATAGGTGTCGGCTTAATTCGATAAGGGTTGGGCAGCACTACTGCGAGTTGAGCTGCTTGGACTTTACTTAATCTGTTGGCACTGATACCAAAGTAATATTGACTGGCTGCTTCTACACCATAAATACCCGGGCCAAATTCGATAACGTTCAAATACACTTCCATAATGCGCTCTTTACCCCAAATGAGCTCGAGCAGTAATGCAATATAGAGTTCATAAGCTTTTCGAATGTAAGTTTGGCTTGGAAATAACAACACGTTTTTTGCGGTTTGTTGAGTAATGGTACTCGCGCCGCGAGACGGGCTACCACTCTCTGCCAAAACACTTATAAGGGCTCCAAAATCCACACCAATATGATTAGGGAAATTCTGATCTTCTGACGCAATTACTGCGAGCGGCATGTTAGGGTTTATCTGAGATAGAGGAACCCATGTGTGGTGGGTTTGTGTTGGATAACCTTCCGGTGGAAATAGGGTACGAGCTACTTTCCATCCCCAAATTGGCGGATTAAGAAACTTAAGGAATACGACTAACAGAATCGGAACGCCGACTAATATCAAAATTAGATTGATGAGCAGCTTCTTTATCATAGGATTCATTAAGTTATTACTCGACTCGATATGGCAACAGTGTAGATTCTATTTGCTTTAGGTGCAAAACATGCTGTGAAGGAATTGATCTATTGATGAGTGCGTTATAGGGTGAACTAATGATGAAAATTGTCGTCAAAATACAAAATCTTACTCGAGAAAGGAAAGAGTATGTTAGTTAGAATTAGGCCTTATCTACTGGCTGCGTGTATTACCATCATCCCCCAAGCCTATGCTTCAGAAGCACCTCAGAAAGATGGTCAAAGTGTCACAGAAGGAACTGAAGTGGCTAAAGAAAAAGACCAAGCAGTTTCTGCTAGCGATAATAGTAGTAAATATGAAGCTACGTTAAATAAATTCAAGCAAGCAGACGCAACGCACCCATTTTTCAAAGATGCGTATGGTTATGCAATATTTCCAACCGTTGGTAAGGGTGGTTTTGGAATTGGTGGGTCCTACGGTGAAGGGCAAGTGTATCGCCAAGGCGTTCACGTTGGTGATTCAACGTTAGCGCAGCTTAGCATTGGACTTCAATTAGGCGCACAGGCTTATAGCGAAATCATTTTCTTCGAAAGCAAAGCAGACTACTACTCATTTACAAGCGGCAGTTTTGAATTTGGTGCTCAGGCATCTGCTGTTGCTTTAACGGTGGGCGCTAGTGCACAAGCTGGTTCAACAGGTGTAGGGGCACAGGCTGGAGACAACCAAACTAAAGCGAATTACATTAATGGCATGGCAGTATTTACCATGACTAAGGGCGGCTTAATGTATGAAGCTTCTATCGGTGGTCAAGGGTTTTCATTTGCGTCAAACAATAACTACGACGGTAAATAAGTCCATTATCCCTTTCAGCTTAACTACTGGCTGAAGGGGAACTTCAATTCGCAGTTAGGTTCTCCGCCCCTCTCAACATAGCTTCAATCAATTCACCTGCATTGAACTTAACTAGCGCTTCGTGGGCACCAACTTGATGAGCGCGCTCCGTGCACATTTCGCTTGAAAGCGAGGTGTGTAAGATGCGGTAGGCGTGACTGAGTGTTTGGTCATTTTGAACTTCGAAAGCTAGTTCGTAACCATCAAGACCGGGCATTTCAATGTCACTGACTAATATATCGATAGCATCATTTTGCTTTGCTTTAACGCGCATAAACTCAAGGGCGCTATTGCCATCTCGGCAGATATCGAAAGGGATATTGATGTTGTTAAGCGCATCACCTAACTGTTTGCGCGCGATGGAAGAGTCGTCAACCAGGAGAATGTTCAGCGACTTGATTCTTTCGCGCTGGACGTCGGTTAACATTGGGATCTTGGTATCGGCGTACTGTGGATAGATTTGGGATAGTAATAGTTCTACGTCTAGTAGCTGAACTATATGATCTTCAAATCGAGTGACCCCAGTAACAAATACATTTCTACCTGCACTATCGGGAGCTGGCTCAATGGACTTCCAGTCGCATTCTATGATTTTATCAATATCTCGAACCATAAACGCTACAACGGTTCTCAGGCAATCGGTAACCACTAAGTAGGTGTTCGCGTATTCCTCTGGTGCGATAGGTCTAAAACCAATTGCAGCTGCCATATCAATAACGGGGACGGTCAGGCCTCGAATGCTGACAGTGCCAACGACATGTTGATGAGAGTAGGGAATTTGCGTAGTGGGTAAGAAAGGAACGATTTCTCGCACTTTTAGCGTGCCAATGGCAAAACGTTGCTTTTGCAAGTTGAGGGTAAACAGTAACATGCCCTGTGATTGGTTCGCTTTACTGATGCTAGTATTCATTTGAGTTCTTACTCTATAAGCCAATAGATTGATTTTATAAACTTTATTATCAAAAGTTAATGCGGCCGGGAAAGAAAAAAGTTTAGCCGCTTGAAAAGTAAACGTGATTTGTATCTCATTTTCTATTACACTCTGCGCATTCCATCATCCCATAGACGCTAAAAAGGGTAGACAACTAATGGCAAGAACTGCGGCAGCACTTCACATTTTAGTGAAACATAAAGAACAAGCTGAAGATATCATCAAACAGCTGAAAAAAGGCGCTAAGTTTCAAACTCTTGCTAAAAAGTACTCCACTTGCCCTTCAGGTAAAAAAGGCGGCGACTTAGGTGAATTTCGTAAGGGACAGATGGTGCCTCAATTTGACAAAGTTTGTTTTAGTGGTGAAACGCTTGTTCCCCATTTAGTGAAGACTAAGTTTGGTTGGCATGTCGTCAAGGTCTTGTACCGCACTTAGTTCGCAACACCGCTATTCGCTAATAATTAACAGGAAACGTTCCGGCCATGAGCATGAAACAAGAACTACAAAAACTGAATAACCGCCTCGATAAATGTAATCATAAATTGGCTGGTGCCAAATCGCGTGGCGACAACGAGCTGATCTCTCGCTTTACCGATGAAATCGACAAACTGACAAAGAAGATTGCTCAGCTTAAGCACAAGCAGAGCTACGATATGAACAAAGAGCGCAAAAGCTTGCTTGATATGCCGTTTTCTCGAGAGATCACCAAAGCAGAACAGGCGGATATGGGTAAACTGAAAAAGTCGGTAAAAGGCTTGGTTGTAGTGCATCCAATGACGAAGATTGGTAAAGAGCTAAAGCTGAAAGTGATGACAGGTTTTGCTCCAAAAAAATTCTAAGTCTCGATCTAAATTAACTAACACTAATGGAAAGCGCATCTTTTGATGCGCTTTTTTTTGGATTCTATTTATTGAACTTAATCGATTAAGAAGTTGGTCACACAAAAACTCGAATATCGAAAATTAACTTATTCTATAATTGGTTAAGTTCAGACTTAATCGATTAAGGTGAGGTAATGCAAGGAATCACGACAAGCCAGAGAGCACTTAAGCAGGTAATGGACTCCATCACCTTACCCAAATTGACTAAAAAAGATGAGAAAGAGCTTTATGGAAGATTAGAGCAGCACTTTCCGGCCTTATTTGAGCACTATTACGCTTTGTATGGCACTCGTTATGATTTTTTCCTTTATCTACAGAAACTGGTAGAAATGCTCTGCGCAGGATTCGCATCGCGTTCTCGTAAGCTAAAAAACAAAGATGCGATTCGACTTAAAACACCTAATTGGTTTCGAGATGAAAACGTCCTAGGCATGGCAGTTTATGTTGATTTGTTTGCGGGTGATTTTAAAAAGCTGAAAGAGAAGATCCCGTATTTTGAGCAACTTGGCATTAATTATGTTCACTTAATGCCTTTGTATTTAGCTCCAGAAGGGAATAGCGACGGTGGTTATGCTGTGTCGGATTACCGTAAAGTGGACCCCAAGCTAGGTACAGAGAAGGATCTGAAGTCCTTAGCCAATGCCTTTAACGAAGCTGGAATTGCCCTGGTTTTAGACTTTGTCTTTAACCACACCTCAGATGAACATGTATGGGCAAAGCGTGCTCGATCTGGTGACGAGCAATATCAAGAGTTTTACTATTTTTTTGACGACAAACGGGACGTTGATGAATACAACGCTACGTGTCGAGAGATATTCCCTTCAGTTAGGCGCGGCAGTTTTACGTGGTTGGAAGACGTAGAAAAATGGGTATGGACGACCTTTAATAGCTTTCAATGGGATTTAAACTACAGTAACCCAGCAGTATTTAACGCAATCACTGATGAAATGCTATTTTTGGCCAACTTAGGTTGTGATGGCTTACGTCTTGATGCATTAGCGTTTATCTGGAAGGAGAAGGGGACTCAATGTGAAAGTTTGCCAAAAGCGCATACTTTGATTCAAGCATTCAACCTCTGCTTACAGATCACAGCTCCATCAGTTTTATTTAAGAGTGAAGCCATCGTTCATCCGGATGAGGTCGCTCAATACATAGATAAAGATGAATGCCAATTATCCTATAACCCATTAATGATGGCTTTGATGTGGGAAAGCTTGGCAACCAGAGAAACCAAGTTACTCACAGCGTCTTTAAAGAAAAGCTTTGCTATCTCGCCGGATTGCAGTTGGGTGAACTATATACGTTGTCATGACGACATTGGCTGGACTTTCGATGATGCTGTAGCAGATCAGCTGGGTATCAAGGGGCATGACCATCGTCAGTTTCTCAATCAGTTCTATACAAGTAAGTTTGAAGGGGCGTTTGCCAATGGTATCCCATTCCAAGAAAATCCAGAGACTGGGGATTGTCGAGTGTGTGGATCTTTAGCATCGCTATGTGGTTTGGAAGCAGCGATGCAATCTGGACATCAGCAAGATATTGAGTTTGCTGTGAAACGAGTCAGATTGCTAAATAGTGTCAATTTGAGCATTGGCGGTGTACCGTTGATTTATCAAGGTGATGAACTCGGGATGTTCAATGACTATCAATACGTTAACGATCCACACAAAGTTGATGATACTCGTTGGGTTAATCGTCCAGCTATTTCGGAAAAAGACATTGCGATTGCTCAAGACCAATGTGATCCGCGAGGTCGCATTCATCAACAGCTAATAGATATGATTCAGCTTCGTCAATCTCTGCCAGTGTTAGGTGTGGCGGAAACGGAAATTCTAGAGACGTATCGGCCTCATCTTTTTGCTTATGTCAGAAAGGCAGCTAATGGTGACCGACTATTGGCTATATGTAACTTCAGTGAACATCGGCAAACCATTCCAACATCCATATGTGATATTTTGGGTTCAAGAGAGGTGCAAGACGTGCTTAACCAAGAGCGAAAGCCCTATCACCAAAACATCATTTTTGATGCGTATGATATTAAGTGGTTGAAAGTAGTAGAAAACTAACTCGTACTATGCTCATTAATCAAAATGACTACAAGCTGTGAGCAAGCTCACAGCTTCATAGGTGGCTTATACACATGCTATCATTTTGTTACAAATACCGACTCTAGCATTCTAATAATGCGGACAAGTGAATCATTACGATTTTATATTATAATTTTCAGTAACTTATGTGTATTCCTTGTCGTATGAGAGTATCGGATTTCCCCAAGATTCCGTTGCCTTTTTTAGCTACGCCCAACCCCTCAACCAACAGAAAGTGGCTAGAGGATGAGTTGCTAACTGGTACGAACCTTATAATTTCGTTCATTAGTAGTGAACCCGGTTAAAGGGGATGGACCAATGTCAAAGACAACGAACAACCAAAGCAATGTGATTTTACATGCGTTTGATTGGCCTTATGCGCTGGTGGCTCAGCGAGCAAAAGAAATAAAGGAGCTTGGGTATCAGACCGTATTAGTTTCACCTCCAATGAAGTCATTTCGCAGTAGTAAAGAAGTGAAGTGGTGGCAACTATATCAACCTCAGGATTATCGAGTTATTGATAACAAGCTAGGAAATACGGAAGACTTCAAAGCAATGATGTTGGCATTGAATGACATGGGCGTATGGGTCTATATCGATGTGGTTTTCAACCATATGGCCAACGAATCGGCGGCTAGACTGGACTTGCAGTATCCAAGCAATAGTGACATGCAAAGTTATACCGAGCATCGTGCCTATTTCGAACAGCAAAAGCTATTTGGCGATTTGGATGAAGCACTGTTTGATGAGCATGATTTTGTTGAGGCGTTTGGGATAGAAAATTGGAAAGACCGTTGGGAAGTGCAAAATGGTCGACTAACAGGTGGCCCGCAAGATCCTGGTTTACCTACTCTGCGAACCAGTACTCATGTTATCAAGCAGCAACAAGCTTATCTCTTAGCGATGAAGAATCTCGGAGTTCGTGGTTTTCGTATAGATGCTGCTAAACACTTGACCATCGAGCATATAAAGCAGGTATTTACTAAGGAGATAACTCAAGACATGCACGTCTTTGGTGAGATAATTACCGATGGCGGAGCGACGGAAGAAGAGTATGAACTTTTCTTGCAACCTTATTTGAAAGAAACTCGCTTAGCAGCTTATGATTTCCCTTTGTTCAAAACGGTGTACGAGGCTCTAGAATCTAAAAGCGGAAGTTTGACGGCATTAATTGACCCATACTGTTTCGGGCAAGCGCTTACTAACGAGCGCTCAATAACCTTTGCTGTGACACACGACATTCCTAACAATGAAGTATTTAGCAACCTTGTAATGAGTGAAACCAACGAATGGCTTGCGACGGTATACATCTTAACTCGTGATGGAGGGGTTCCTCTTATCTATTCTGATCTCGACCCTAGTGGTATCAAAAATACCAACAAGGAGCCGAGATGGGTTGAAGGCTGGAGGGATCAGAAGTTGTCTCATGTGATACGTTTTTGCCACGCAGTTCATGGTGAACCGTTTGAGTTGCTGGAAGCGAATGACGATCTATTAGCGTTTAAGCGCGGTAGAAAGGGGATCGTGCTAATCAACAAATCGACGCGCGCGAAATCAATCAACGTCGACCTTGATGGACAGTATAACTCGATTCTAACTCGACAAGCGGTTGATGGAATAACAGGAAAAATCCACGTAGCGGCTGGATCGGCAGAGTTATTGATATGCGGTGAATAAAACAAAGCCCTCTGTGAAGAGGGCTTTGTTTTATTTGGTGTATCGAGTCAGCAATTCGATGGCGTATTGCATTCTCTCTTGATCAATTTCTTGTTTCGGCAGCAATCTATTTCTGCCATCTTTCACTTCGTAAAGACCATTACCTTTTAGTGAGAAGATCTTATCTTCGGAGACCACGGCATAGTCACCATAGTCTGCGATAATTGTGTATGGTCGATCAACAAACTGACCATAAAGATCTTCGCCCACAGTGTAATCTTCAAGATCATTGGTGACACCTAGGTAGTTCTTCATTAGCGTTGGAACAAGGTCGAAATGCGTAGTCAGTTTGCCCTTTGGCCACTGACTTGCCGCTTTGTCTACTCCGGCACCTAACATGATGAACGGTACTTTAACCTGAGCTTCAGTGAAGTTACCGTTGTGTCCCCAGAAGTTCTGGCCATTGTCGTTTAGCTCTTCACCGTGATCACCTGTAACGATAATTAGTGTGTCGTCATATGTGCCAGTTTGTTTGAGTTTTTCGACCACTTCTTTGATTTTGCTATCTACAAAGTGTGTGCTGGTTCGGTAGCGGTTAAAAATCGGTTCTGGATCAGAGTCGTTACTGCGAACAAACGGATTGTTTGGTCCTGACATTGGCTCAAATTTTGGCTCATAATCGTCAGGGAAAATGAAACCATGCGGCGCATCAAAGAATAGGAATGAGAAAGTTGGCTTGCTGCTGTTAACGTCATACCACTTCATCCAATCGTCGACCAGTTCGATGTCACGATCTGCCGCAGTGCCCTTGCTTTTGCCTCGAATTCTTAAGTTAGGAATATTCGCAAAGATCGTTCTGTTAAACTCCGGAGATTCGATATGCGCGGATGTAAAGACACCAATCTTGTAGTCGAGTTCTTGCATTCGGTCCATCAATACCGTTGAGCGTTGGTTCGCTAGCATGGGATGCCAGTACGGACCGGGTAAACCGTAAAACAGACCAAATGTTCCCATTCTAGTTGCGTTACCAGAAGCGTAGTGTTTGTCGAAAGAAAGCCCTTCTTTTGACATACCAAATACGGTTGGCATGTATTCAGGGGTGACAGTATCTGGACGCCAAGAGTCGATCAAAATCAGCATTATGTTCTTCGGACTCTTCGGCACGTTCCCGACAATTGGTTGCAGTGGGTAATTCAACCCACCTTGCATTTTGGGTGCTTGTGCTTGTTTCTTCGCGAGCTCATCTCTGTTGATGAACCCATGTTTCATCAAAAATGAGTTGGCAATGGTTGGGTAGAATAATGGCAAGTATTGATTCACAAAAGATACGGGTTGGTAAGCTGTGGCTGCCGCCCAAATATGTATGCCATGGCTAGCCAGTGTAGTTGCGATGAAAAGGGGTAGAAATGCCTTACGTAGTTTTTTAGTAATAGTAAATCTACCGACTTCCATCTTACTTAAAGCCCACCACTGGAAGCCAAAAACCACTGCCAATCCAGCTGTAAGCATCGCCCAAGCCGAAGCCGGAAACTCGACAATTTGGCCTGACATAACTAACGAGAGAACCGGGTAATTCAAATGGAACCGATAGAAGCCGAACACCATAGTGTCTATGAATAGAAACGTCAGTGCGATAGTTGCTAACAGTGCCAGTATTATGCGTTTCGCTTTAAAGGGCAGGAAGCATAGAACTAAACCTACTAGCCAAAACACAAGAGCGAGTAGGCTCATGTGACTGAACAAGCTTGTTACAGCAAATGAGAATTGAACCCCATCAAAAGGGACCTCAGGAAAGTACAGGAAGTAGCGAGCGCCTATAAGGGTTGCCAACAGCGCATTAAGAATCCAAAACTCATAGTAAGGACTTAGCTTAGTTTTTAAGTAAGTAAACATGTTCAATAAACCAATATGATAGATGGCATTTAAAATCGTGATAACGCTATATCGTGCGTTGTCAAAGAAGCGCGTATTGTATGCGAGTGAAAACAAATTTGAAATAAAAACGATATAAGGCTTGCACATTGTTACAAAACCCCATGTATTTCGATGAATGGGGCCTTATTTGAGGTCGTTTAAGCGAGAGAAATCAGCTTATTAACCAATTTTCCTATGCCGTTGTTGGCTTCTGAAATGGTTGTTGCCAGCATATAGGCTGGTGTAGACACCACGTTGTGTTGCTCGTCGTAAACAATATCATCCACAGCGCATATAACGTGTTGACCTCCTAACGCCGCAAATCCGGCTGCAGTGTCTGAGTCGTTACC
Organism: Vibrio sp. McD22-P3; assembly: GCF_021568915.1. NCBI lineage: Bacteria > Pseudomonadati > Pseudomonadota > Gammaproteobacteria > Vibrionales > Vibrionaceae > Vibrio > Vibrio sp. McD22-P3. Next base: position 280,841 of record NZ_JAKGTN010000004.1, on the reverse strand, counting down.
TATTGTTCCTCTGACGTCATTTGGATAAATCAATGGAATGATAGTCGGGGCAATACATAAATAACCTGCAGGTTTCCCAGCTTCAGCAAAGGCACGGCACGCACTCGCTACGTGTGTGTTAATGGAGCATTCTGCACCTTTAATGGCAAAGTCAGTAAGGTTCTTGGCTGCGCCAAATCCACCTGGAAGCAGTAGTGCATCAAAATCATTCACATCCAGCTTTTCGACGTCTTCAATATTCCCTCGCGCAATACGGGCAGATTCAACGAGTACATTACGACTTTCTTCCGTTACTTCCCCTGTTAGATGGTTAATGACGTGCAATTGCTCAACGTTAGGAGCGAAACAGTACCACGTTGCATTAGCTTTCTCTATAGCGTGCAGGGAAAGCACAGACTCATGAATTTCAGCGCCATCGAATACGCCTGACCCACTAAGAATGACGGCTATTTTTTTCATACTGATCATTTCTCCTTGTTATTAGGGCATTAAGACTTTAGGACAAAATAGGGCACTTTGTCTGCTTGCTATGCCACAGAATGCTGGTTGCTTCAAACTACAAAAAAGCCACCCGTTAAGGGTGGCAAAGGGAACCGATAACTAAAATTTGCTATCGTAAGTGGACCTGTTTAAATTGAGTAGAAGAAGTAGAGTTGCGACTTCATTCTCAAGATGATGCCTCGAATGACGTCTAAGAAAGCAAGAAAACCTATCGGTTTTTCTCCACTTACCCATGCTAGTCCAACGGCACCGACCGGGATGTCATAACCTTCAGTCTCTTGTATTTTCAAGCGCACAAAGTGATGCTTGTTATTCAGGTTCTTACCAGTAGTGGTGCGTACTGACTGGTCAATAGCAAGCAATGTGCCTTGCGATTCACCCGTCGCTTCAACAATACCTTCCACTTCTGCGGCAAAAACATGTCCCGGATAAACGGATGTAGAGAATTCAGCGGGTTGCCCAGCTTTAATGTTTCGAATAGCTTGGTGATTAACACGCATCAGTACATACTTTTCGTTGGTGTACATTTGCAATCGTGGTACTCGCGATAACAGTTGCCCTTCACGAAGAATGAAGTTGGTAACAAAGCCATCAGTCGGTGCATAAACTTTGGTGCTGTCGAGGTCCCACTGTGCGCGTTCGACAGATTCCGTAGCGTTTCGCAAATCATTCCTTCTGCTGTCTACAGCAAATTCATATTTACTGATAGAAAGTAGTGCTTTATTTGCATCTACACGGCGTTTATCAAGTTGTGCTTCGGTAGTCTTTACTTTGTGTTTTGCCACTTCAACAATGCTAATTTGCTTATCTATATCACTTTCGGTGATTGTGTTACTAACCACGGCGTTCTGCTCTTGGAAGCGTTTCAGCATTTTTCGTTGTAAGGTGTAATCGACCTGCGCAGAGCGAAGCTGACTTGCCGATGTTTCAACACTCTTTTGTGCAGAAAGATAGCTAGATTTTGATATTTCGACATCTTGGATCGCGCTATCTAACGCTACTTGTGCTGCGTCGTGTTGTATTACCGCTTGATCTAGTGCGATTTGATAAGGTTTTGGGTCAATCTCATAGATGAGTTGACCTTTCTCAATCTGTTGGTTGGGCTTGATGTGCAACTTAACGACTTTCCCCGTTACATTAGAGGAATCTGGACGAAGCTGAATATGCGGAGCCTGAACTAGAGAGCCACCGGAGAGATCCATCGGGGTATAGTTAATCAACCCCACCCAAACGAACATTAGCCAGCCAACGCCACCAATATACGCGAAGCCTTTAGAAAACTTGTTCCATGGCATACCTATTAACCGCAGTAGGTATATAAACAGAGCCCAAACTGCTAAACCCTCTAACATGTTGTGTTCTCCGTATTATCTTCTTTTCCGTGCCAAATATCTCTAAGTCGAACAATCGCTTTTTCCATGTCTACAAATGCAATGATGACGGCCAATACCCAAACCCAATGCCAGATAAAGCCTATCCATGTGAGAGCGGTGATTAGTCCTAGCTGATGGTGATCTTTGCTGTGTGCTTTATTAATAGGAAGCTCGTGAATACGCCAAAACCCATATACCGCGGCAACGACACTTGCGACTAATACGATTCCTGATACGACGTGTAATGCGGTGTCTGCGCTTGTTCCGACAAATGGGACACTCAGTAGGCTCATTGATTTACCTTATAAGATTTAGAAGAAACGAGAGTCTATTCGACATAGAAATAATCATTTACAAAATGATAGATTTCATCAAGAATCAACATGTTTTGAGGCAATTAGTATCATCTGGTGACGATATGTTTGAGAATGTACACTTTGTAAGAGCTATGGGTATTGCGGGGCTGGTCGGAAACCTGCACAAAACCTATGGTGTAAGACCAGAAGAGTTGGGGATCCCAGCTAAAGCCCTCGAGTTTCCAATGACACTGATCCCAGTTTCAGTTCTCAATCAGTTCTACGAGAACATTGAGTTGATAACAGGAGATCAGGATGCCGTACTTAATCTTGTCAGCCAAATGTCGATTGATAGACTAGGTTCTATGAGTCGCTGGTTTTTCTCAGGTCATGATCTTGCCTCGACCATTCGTCGAATTAATTTTGGTATTACTTGTATTCAATCTGGGGCTTTTCTCAGTGGCGAAGTAGTGGGTCCAATTGTTAAGTGGACGTATTACAACAGCTCAATTTCTGCAGCCGCAAAAGCCGATGATGGTGTCAGAGTTGCAAACTTCATGTGTAATGTATTGAAGCGCTATCTGGGGGAAGAGTTTGTTCCTGATCGTGTTTGTATATCAGGTACCAAGTCAAATAGAAGTAAATACGAGGCCTATTTTGGCTGTCCAATTGAATGGGGGCACAATCAAACAGAGGTTTGGTTACCCAACAAGCTGCGATTACAAGGCAACAAGATACCGTCATTAGCCGCAGAAAAGCTTTCTATGAGTTTTGCAGATCTCGATAACTATTTGAACATGCCAGACTCTCAGGATCATATGAAAGTGTTGTATGAAGTGGTGAATTATTCGCGACATTTTGGGATTCCAACATTAGCAAAGGTGTCGGAATTGTTGGGCCTGTCGGAGCAGCAATTACAAAGACGGTTACAAGCGTCTGGGTTAAACTTTACCTCAGTGGTAGGATTCGTTCTATCCGGGGAAGCGGTGAAGCAAATTGTGCTAGGCACACCTATGGAACAAATTGCCGAGAGCCTAGGTTATACCAATATGACCAGCTTTAGCCGTATGTTTAAGAAATACCGAGGTATTACTCCAAAGCAGTACCTAAACAACTACCTTTCCGCTTACTAATCTGAGTTTTTAAGCTACATCTGGTTGATTGTTAGGTGAAAACGACTTTATTACGCCCTTCAGATTTGGCTTGATAAAGGTGCTTATCAGCAATATCGAGCTTGTTACGCCAATGCTTTTGGTAGTTTGCAGGACTTAACAAGGTTGCGCCAATAGATGCAGTCACCGTTAATCGACCTTCGTCAAAATATAGGCTGGTCGTTTCAACGGTGGTTCGAAGCCTAGTCAGACGATCTTGCAATTGAGCAAGCGTGCCTGCACGGACAATGATAAGAAACTCTTCACCACCCCAACGTGCTAGTAGGTCGTCATTTAACAAGACGCTGTTGAGCGTTTGAGCAACTTCTTGTAGGACAATATCCCCAGCCGCGTGACCTAATTTGTCGTTTATATCTTTAAAGTGGTCAATATCAATTAAACCGATAGCAATATGCCCTTTGCCCGGTAGAGCTCTATCACCACTAAGATAATGTTCTGCAAACCGACGATTTGGTATGCGCGTGAGTGAGTCCAGCATGCTCTGCTCACGCAACGAATGATTGGTCGACAACAAGGAAATGTTTTGCTGTTGGAGTGTATTCTTGCTTTTAAACAGCAGCAAAAAGCCAAACATACCTGCCACAAAAATGGCCGCCCACATTTTTTCCTTAGACTCTTGGTAATTGATGCGAGTTTGCTTGAGTTTGTTCTCCGTATGAAGTTGGGTGATTTTATGCTGCTGTTCGGTATCAGCATGTACTTGCTCTAGTTCAAATAGGGCTTTTTGGCGTCTATCGAAAAGTAGGATCTCGTTTTCTTCTTGATAAAGCCGAGCATACCTATATGCAGTATCAAAGTGCTGCTGTCCGGCATAAAAATTAGCAAGGTGGTTGTATGCTTTTGCCGTATTAAGAGGATCTTTTAGAGCAATGAATTGATCTTTGGCACTAATCAATAACGACTCTGCTGTACTGCTGTTACCAAGAAAACTCAGTGCTCGTCCAAGGTGTGTAATGCAATGAGGGACCTGGGTTTTAATCTGATATTTTTCTGCTAAAGATAGGCACTCTTGAGCGAGCCATTCAGCTTGTCGGTAGTGTCCTTTTTCAAGTGAGTTATATGCCTTATTGCTTTTAACATTGGCGATAAGGCTAACATCACCGAGCTGATCTGCCTTTAGTTCTGCTAAGTCAAGATACTCTGACTGTTCACTCAGGCTACCAATATTACCAGCGATGATAGATCGATTGAGGGCGAGTATCGCCTCTTGTTCTAATTGCGGTTGATGACTCTTCTGGAGCCAAAAATAGCCCTCTTGATTGTATTCAAGCGCTTTATCCCATTCTTCTAAGTCGGCATAGATTAAAGAGATGTTGGAAATAACTTTGACCACATACGCGGCGTCACCAATACTACGGAAAATCTCCAATGCTGCGGTATAGCTTTTTTTTGCTTGTAACTGTCTATTTTGACTGGAGTGGATGACAGCGATGAGGTTGTGTGTCCTTGCTTCAAGGTGCAAGTAACGCAGCTTTTTGGCAGCCAGCAGTGCGCGGTTTGCTCGTTGTAAGGCGACATCATAGTGACCATCGGTAATATCAAAGGTCGCTAACCACATATCACTCTCTGCTACTATCCAAGGCACGCTTTTTTGGATGCCGATTTGTTGCATGGCATCTAATGCTTTACGTGCTTCCAAAGGACGTTTGTGTGCTCGATGATGTTTGAATTTTCCAAGATAATAGTAATAGCTTGCAACTGGATCGTGTCCAATCTGCGCACTTCGTTGAAGTTGCGTTAATAACTCGATTCCATGATTAAAACTTGAGTAACGTACTGCATTCAAGGCAAGTACCGTTTCTTTATAGAGTTTGTCTTCTATGAGCGTGAGGGGGGAAAATTGGGCATAAACGGCCCTAGAGCTTAACGCAAACAGAATGATGGTGAACAAGAAACACAGTCGGATAGCTATTAGCACTGATAGGTTAATAAGAAATAATTAGTACGTCGTATTGTAAATGTTTAAATTGTCATCGTCAAATTATCATTTTTGGAACTGATATCAACAAAAATGTCTATTCTAGAGAGTTATATGGTTATAAAAGAGCCAATTGACTTGTCGCTAAGAGTTAGGTTTCATTACTAAATCAATAGATTGCATAAGCTCTTGAAAATACGGGTTGAAGGTTAACCGTGCATGGATTTTGTTTGGTTCTTGATAACCGTAAGCGGCATACCAAACCTGATGGCCCGATTGGCAGTTTGCATAGTCAATGTCACGTTGACCGTTATCACAAATGGTGATCATGCCAGTCTGCCCATAATACGGGTTGTTAGGGCTGAATAGCATACCCATATGAGAGCCGTTGGAAACACGATATTCAGGTAAAACCATCGTCTGACTGATGATTCTCTGACCTTCAGGGGGGTGCTCTCCTTGCCAAATAAGTCTGCTTTCAGCATGGATAAACTGGTTTTGGAACGCTTGAGAGGCTGCGGTGGTATCGACAACGCTATCGGTTTCACTCAACACCATTAATGTTGGTTTGACGAAAAGATGAGTAGCGAGGTTGTCTTGTACGACTTTTGCCGTTTGGTAGTATACGGCTGCACCATTCATAGGCAACGAATTGTAACGTAGTACATTGTTCTCTGGGTCTTGGTCAGCCCAGTCCATGAAGTAACTTGCAAAGCGCGCGTATTTGACTGCTTCCGATTTGGGTTGGAATGCTGGAGAGAAAAGCAACAGCCCAGAAATACGGTCATCATTCAGTGCATAGGCAGTCACAAGATTAGCGCCGGTAGAGTATCCGCCTAGCCAAACATTAGGATAATCTTCAAGCAGTAGCTGAGTATGGTGTGAAACGATATTTTCCCAGTCAGAGTAGCTAGGCAGCAGCAAATCACCGGCCTTACTGCCATGCCCAGGAAGTAAAATTGCTCTAACTAAATAGCCTTGCTCAACCAAATGTTCCGCAATGTCGTGAAACGAGTAGGGTGAGTCACCAAGTCCGTGCACTAACAATATGGCTTGACCATTAGGGGAGTCAGGCACTAGCTCAAAGGGACTATTGAGCGCAATTTCTTGTTGATGATCGTCAGATTTGAATGCACGGTTTTCAGCAAGCCATCGTTGAGTATCTTGGATGTATCGCTCAAATGAAGCTTGCTGATAGGCAGGGAGTGCCTTTGCTTTTTGGTAGGCAGGGTCAGTGTTCTTGGCAGAACAACCAAATATACCTGCAGTGATGAATACAGAAATATAGAAGACGAGCGCGACCAGTTTTCTTTTATGTCGCGAACGTATTTCGCGAATAGCAGACCTACTTGGACGAGACTTCTTCATATTCACCTTCTATTGTATTGCCTTGCATATTTTGGCGCTGTTGAGCTAACTCTTTGTCGAGCTCTTTCTTAATACGATTACCCGTGACATATGCAGCAATGGTAAGTGGAATTGCCATGATTAAACTGAACATCATCGCAACAAAGCCGATAAATACGGCGCTAACGGTTAGGAGTGCTTTTTTCATAATGACCTCTCTTGATAAACAGCGTCGGAAAATGGATGAGTCTTTATGTGCATCGCTCCTTGATGGTTAGATAATAGAGCAATCAATATGAACCAAACATGAACGCTAGTTCACAATTGCGTTCATGTTTGAATACTTTTAATCACCTAAAGGTTGGCGATCGCTGCCTGTGCGGTGAGTATCTAGAGCGAGTTTGAGGCGACGTAAGCGGTCACGAGAGCGACGCTTGTGATTGACGGCAAGCTCCATCGACAATACATCAACCAGAGCTAGCATAGCGTAACGAGACGCCGACGGTTTGTAGATGAAGTCGGTTTCTTTGTGAATAATGGGAAGAACAATATCACTGAGCTTTGCTAAAGGTGAGTCGGCAGGAGTTATGGCTATCACTCTAATCCCGTATTGCTGAGCAATTTCTGCGGTTTCGACGATAACAGGGGTATGTCCCGTCGCGGAAATGACCACCATGACATCGTTGGCGTCTGCAGTAGCAGCGACCATTCTAGTAAGAAGACCATCGTTGTATGAGACCACAGGGTAACCTAGCCTAAACAAACGATGTTGAAGCTCTTGCGAGGTAATAGTTGAACCGCCGCCCACACCCACTGCGATTATTTGTCTAGCAGAGTGAAGCATGGTAACGGCTTGGCTAATATCGGCTTCATTGATAAGGGCACGGTTGATATCCAACGCCTGTTTGATCGATTCGTAAATGCCTTGGTGGCTTGTTTGGTCAGGCGGCTCAATGATGAAGCGCTGCCCAACGGCGAGTGATTGCGCCAGTTTGATCTTAAGATCTCTAACATTAAGACAACCTACAGCCTTAGCAAATCGAGTAATAGTCGCTTCACTAACGCTTGCTTGCTGTGCTAGTTCGGTAATACTCGCATTGGCGGCAGAATGTATATCGTCGGTAATTAAGTCTGCCACTTTCTTTTCAGCATCACGAAGCGCGCTGTAGCGCTCCGTGATCTGAGATATGATGTCTACTTCTACGGTCAAAACTTTCCCTCTAAAAAGCCGTTTCTACCCATTGCTCAACATTATGCTCATTGTCGCTGATCGCGAGAAGACGCCATTTATCAAACGTAAGGCATGGGTGTGACGTTGAGAACGCAATCATATCACCAACCTGAAGTGACGACTCTGGTGGAATGGCCAAAAATGTGTGTTGGTCCATAACATCAGTAGCGATGATCTTGTTTTCTTTGATTTCAGCACCTGCTCGATAGATACGTTCTGGGATCGGTAGTCCCGCATCGAAGGCTACATCCCTCTTACCGAGTCCTACGATCGCTTTGGTCGGCTCTGGTCTAGAAATTACATACGCCCACACTTCGAGCGAAGAGGATAGGTCACCACCCAACTCACACGCATAACCACCATTTTTAACTGCTCTGGCCATGACTTTTTCTTGGGCGTCAAGATAGATCCCTGTGTCATGAATAACATAGCAACCTGGTCGAATAACAGCCTGAAAGTCATTCAAATGAGCAAAAGTTTCTGCCACGACGTCATACCATGCGGATCCAGCTCCGGTGAGAATAGGCTTGTTAGGCACCAACTCCTGACTGATGAGGTCACGTCCAATTTCAATAGTCTCTGTTAAGAAAGCCCTAACGAGAGACTCTTCATCTCCACCATGAATGACTCCCTCGTAGACCTCGATTCCGACCAATGAGACATGAGGCAAAGTACTAATATGTTTAGCAAGTTCGGCTACCTCTTGTTTCGTTCTGCAACCGCAGCGACCTCCAGCAACACCGTATTCAATTAACACTTCAATGTTCGCATCTATACTTGAATAGAATTGTTCCAATTGATCAGCGTTAACGGCTGAGTCTACGCACACGATGACTCTAGCTTGAGTCTCTTTCTTAATACGAGCCACCATTGCCATATTTGCTCTACCAACCAGTTGGTTAGCGATCATGATATTTTTTAACCCAGCGCTAGCCGCTGTTTCTGCTTGTGGTGCCGTAGCTACTGTTATCCCCCATGCACCTTTTTGCTTTTGCATGGCGAAAAAGTCTGGTGTCATGGTGGTTTTTCCATGTGGACAAAGCAAAACGCCATGATAGTTAGCAAAAGCTTGCATCCAGTCCATGTTATTCAGCAATGCTTGTTTGTTAATAACTGCTACGGGTAGGCTAATTTCTTCATTAATCAGGCTGTATTTTGTCTTAAGCTCAGCCGTCACTGGCACTCCTTTCATTCCTCTGCCAAATGGTACCGTTGTATTTTTCTGTTTGTTTCTATCATTTTCTTTTAAATCTATCATTGATAATTCTCTTTCTAACATGATTTAACTTGTTGATATTTAATGTTTGATGGTAACAATGATAATTAATATGTTAGAAACTATCAAACTCAATGGGTTAAATTGTGTAATTAGTCACTGTGTTTGTGTGGGTAACTATCTATGATTGTTTGTGTGAAATGCACGAACTGAGAGAGAAGGTCATGTTGTTCGACATAATTATTAGAAATGCAGAAATCGTCGATGGTACCAATACTCCAGCGTACAAAGCGGATGTAGGGTTAGTAGAAGATCGAATAGTCAAAATTGGTGAATTAACAAACGAGAAAGCGACGTCTGTTATTGATGCTGAAGGTTTGATAGTCAGCCCTGGTTTTATTGATGTACATACTCATGACGACACTAATGTTATTCGCTATCCCGATTGCTTACCAAAAATCAGTCAGGGTGTTACTACGGTGATCGTCGGTAACTGTGGTATCAGTGCATCGCCTGCCGTATTGGAGTGCGCACCGCCGGATCCAATGAACTTGTTAGGCAAACAGGAAGATTTTAAGTATCCGACGTTTGCTCAATATGCCGAGGCGGTGTCTTCAGCAGAACCAGCCGTGAACGTCGCCGCGCTAGTCGGCCACACCACGTTACGTAATAACGTGATGAATGACCTATTCAGAGAAGCCAGCGAGCAAGAGTTAGCTTCGATGAGGACAACGCTTGATTTAGCAATGCAACAAGGAGCACTTGGTTTAAGTTCCGGCTTGGCCTATGCCAGTGCCAAACAGGCGACAGCCAGTGAAGTTATGCGGTTAGCTGAGGTTCTTGCTGAGCATGATGGTATTTATACCACACACATGCGTACTGAGTTTGAAGAAATCTTGCATGCGATGGAAGAGGCTTTTGAGACTGGAAAGCATGCAAAAGTTCCTGTTGTCATCTCACATCTAAAATGTGCAGGTGCTGGTAATTGGGGGCGTACAGTTGAAGTTCTTGATTTGATGGAGAAGACATCAGCTCATCAAGATGTCTCTTGCGACTGCTACCCATATTCTGCTAGCTCGTCAACATTAGATTTAAAACAAGTCACTGAAGATTTTGATATTTTCATTACGTGGTCTGAAACAAAGCCAGAATGCGCAGGACAAATGCTCGCTGACATCGCAAAGCAAATGGAATTGCCTCTTATTGAAGCGGCAAGAGCTTTGCAACCTGCTGGCGCTGTTTATCACTGCATGGATGAAGCAGACGTTGAAAGAGTCTTGAAATACCGTTTGACGATGGTGGGTTCAGATGGTTTACCCAATGATCCTCATCCTCATCCACGTCTATGGGGAACATTCCCCAAAGTGTTGAGCCATTACTGTCAAGGTCGCGAATTATTTCCTTTGGAGGAAGCGGTACACAAGATGACGGGTATGTCTGCGACACGATACAACTTATCGAATCGAGGTGTCATTCGCGAAGGTGCGTTCGCTGATATCGTGATATTCGACAAACAGAAAATAAAAGATACCGCAACATTTGAAAACCCCATTTCAGTCGCTGATGGGATTGAGTGTGTATTGGTTAACGGAAATATTAGTTACTCAAATAAAACCGTTGCTAAAAATAGATTTGGGCGATTTATATATCGTCAAGAGAAGTAATATTTAAATGAGCATTATTTGCTCTTGGAAATATAAATTTAGTTAAAAAATAGATAATTGGAGAATTAAAATGACGATTAAGCGCTATGGTGTAGAAGGTGGTGTAGGTACAGGTGGTCAACATCTACCGTTCGCTCGCGCAACTGAGGCGGGAGGCTTTCTTTACGTTTCAGGTCAAACGCCAATGACTGACGGCGAAGTCGTTGAAGGAGGGATTGTTGATCAATCTCGTCTAGCAATCCAGAACTGCGTAGACATTATGGAAGAAGCAGGTTACGGCCTTGAAGATGTGGTACATGTCAAAGTTGTACTGACGGACTCACGTTACTTCCAATCATTTAATAAAGTGTTTAAAGAGTTTTTTGGCGCAAACCCACCTGCTCGTATCTGCATGGTATGCGATCTTGTTGTCGACGTAAAAGTTGAAGTTGATGTCACGTGTTACCGCGAAGACCGTCGTTAAATAAATACTTGTTATATATTACTTAAATTAATATTAAGGGCATTCTACTGAATGCTCTTCACAAAAATATAAATATTTACAATCTAAATGGACTTAATTCAGAAGTGCCTCTTACTTCTGAGTTTAAAATAACGTAAAACGGTAAGTGGCTTAAATGAGTCACTTATATCTCTGGAGGTGTTCAATGAACAGTACACTATTTTTATCCGGCTTCGGAATATATGTGTGTTTTCTTATTTGGCTAGGATGGTTTGTGTCACGAAACCAAAAGTCTGGTGAAGACTTTTTGTTAGGTGGACGTGGTTTACCTCTGTTTCTTGTGCTAGGTACAACAGTCGCAACCATGGTTGGTACTGGATCAAGTATGGGAGCGGTTGGCTTTGGTTACGCTAATGGTTGGGCTGGAGCGCTTTATGGTATCGGCGGTGCGCTAGGCATCCTACTATTAGCCCTTTGGTTTGCACCAGTTCGAAAGCTTAATTTCATGACGATGAGTGAAGAGCTTGCGTATTACGTCGGTGCCAACCGTGTCGTTAAAAATGTTGTTGGCGTGCTTATCTTTATTGCCTCTATTGGTTGGCTTGGTGCTCATATTCTTGGTGGCGGTATGTATTTGGCGTGGATTGCCGATATTGATCTCAACGTAGCAAAAGTCATCATCGCAGCAGCATTCACAATTTATGTTGTCATTGGCGGATATACAGCGGTTGTTTGGACCGACACTATCCAAGCAATTATCCTATTTGTTGGCTTTATTTTAATGGCGGTTCTATCTGTTCAACACATCGGTGGCATGGACAATCTTTACGAAGCGATGGACCCGGCGGCAACAAGTTTCCTTGCAATTGAAAAGCTTGGACTTATTCCTGCTGTCTCTCTAGCCGTGGTCATTGGTGTTGGTGTGTTAGCAACGCCATCTTTCCGTCAAAGAATATACTCCGGTAAGAATGTTTCAACTATTCGCCGTTCATTTGTATTGTCTGGTGTTTTGTATCTGTTCTTCTCGATTATCCCAGCAATCATCGGTATGGCTGCTCACGCGATTGAACCAGGTCTGGACAATGCCAACTTTGCATTCCCTTATATTGCAGCAACTGTGCTACCGGTAGGGGTTGGTATGATCGTTCTGATTGCGGGTTTGTCGGCAACAATGTCTAGCGCAAGCTCAGATGCTATAGCAGGCGTTTCAATCCTTCTTCGCGATGTATATGTAATGTTCACTGGCCGAGTGCCAAATAAAGAGTCAATGCTGAACTACTCCCGTCTAGCATTGGTTGTTGTTATCGGCTTTGCACTGCTGTTCGCACTCACTTCGAATGACATCATTGGCTATATCACGAAGATGATCTCAACGGTCATGTCAGGCATGTTTGTATGCGGCATGTTGGGTCGTTTTTGGAAACGTTACACTTGGCAGGGAGCGATTGCGACACTTGTTGGTGCATCGGCAGCGTCCTTCGCGGTAATGTTCAGCACAGACCTAACGGCTTTCTGGGGCAATCCAGTTATCCCATCAGTGACGGTAGCAACAATTGCTGGTGTTGTGGTTAGCCTAGTGACGCCTGAAAATAAGGTCTCTCCTGAGCAAGCTCAAGCGATTCTTGATGCTGAACGCACTCAAATGGAGTTGGGTTCAGCTCCTCAAGAAACTTCAGCAAAACCGACACCAGTTACTGAGTAATTTTGGTCTTATCTAGGAGTGCATGCGGCACTCCTTCTTCTAATCCTAATATTTTAAGAGGCTCTGATGAAAGTAGCTTTCTTCGGTGAATGTATGGTGGAACTGAGTGGGGAGCCACTTCGAAGAACATTCGGAGGCGATACTCTTAACACTGCGCTTTATCTAGCAAGGCTTGGACGTAATCGAGGTATTGATGTTTCCTACGCGACGGGGCTGGGTGAAGATAAATTGTCGGTTGAGATGAAACGAGCTTGGAACGATGAATATATCGACACGAGTTTGATTGAAACCGTGTCAGACAAACAGCCTGGTTTGTATTTAGTCGAAACTGATGTAAATGGAGAGCGAACCTTTCTGTACTGGCGTAATGACAGTGCCGCAAAATACTACTTTGACAATGTGGTAAGTAAACTAGAAGTTGCTTTAGCTGCTAACCAACATGATGCGCTTTATCTCAGCGGAATCAGCTTAGCCATATTGAACAATAGTGCTAGGAAACGAATGCTAACTATGGCTAAACACCATCATGAGAGTGGTAAAAAAGTCATATTTGATAATAACTTCCGTCCTCAGCTTTGGAGTAGCTCCGACGCTCGACAGTGGTATGAAAAGCTGTTGCCTTATGTGGATATAGCGTTACTCACAGAAGATGATGATAGAGAAATATGGGGGACTGAAGAGTCTATTGAGTCACGTTGTGAGCGATTTGAAATTGCAGAAGTGGTGATTAAACGCGGTTGTGAACCATGTAAGGTGATAACACGAGAAAACAATCAGATTAATACCCACATTGTCGCAGCATCGAAAGTTGCGAATGTGATTGATACCTGCGCTGCCGGTGACTCTTTTGCTGCGGGATATTTGTCTGCGAGATTGAGTGGTCAGTCATGCGAGTTATCTGCCGAGTTTGCTCATTCTGTTGCTGCTATCGTTATTCAACACCCTGGCGCTATTGTTCCACTCGGTGCTATGGATCATTTACTGTGAAGAGATCAACATGTCGTTAATTAATAAATTAAAACAATTTAAAGTTATTCCTGTTATTCAAATTAATAATGTAGACCATGCGATTCCTTTAGCTAAGGCATTAGTCGAAAACGGTCTTCCAGTCGCTGAAGTCACATTCAGAACAGAGGCGGCAGCTGCTTCTATCAAGGCTATGAGAGATGCCTACCCTGAGTTGTGTATTGGTGCGGGTACAATTTTGAACTCACAACAAGTAGATCTTGCTATTGAAGCAGGGGCTGAGTTTATTGTTGCTCCTGGCCTTAATCCCAACACGGTTAAATACTGTCAAGAAAACAATATAACCATTATCCCTGGAGTGAATAACCCAAGCCAAGTTGAGCAAGCCCTAGAGTTAGGATTGTCTTTCCTTAAGTTTTTTCCTGCAGAAGCATCTGGCGGTGTAAACATGGTTAAGTCGCTATTGGCGCCTTACGGTGATGTTGCATTTATGCCGACGGGAGGCATCAGCAAAGCGAATGTCAATGACTACCTATCTCTCGACAGAGTTCACTGCTGCGGTGGTACTTGGATGGTCGCAACATCGTTGATTGAAAACGAGCAGTGGGACCACATTGGTGAGCTTGTGCGAGCAGCGGTAGCCACGACACGATAACTAGTCTTATGTTGTTATTTGGCCAGTAATTAAGCTGGCCGCTTTTTAGTCCAGTTATTTTGTTTTAATGCCCATTAATTTGGGTAGCCCTTTGACAACCCTAAAATAGATAATTATTAATGAAAAAAATCATATCAATAAGTGTTTTAGCGCTGGTTTAATGCTGAATTTACCGCGCGTGAGCATACCGTTAAATTTCTCGACAAGTACTCAGATTTTATGAGGCCATACGCAGAAATTGTCGATGCGGACAAAAACATTTATATCCCAGGACCAAATAAAGGCGAAACTGAGTGACGCTATCGTATTGGTCTGAACTTTGTATTCTAAGGAAATAATAATGAAAAAGAGTATCTTAACTTTACTGGTAGCCGGTTCACTAACAACAACGGCAGCATGGGCTATGGCACCAAATACTGATTTAAACTTAATGCCTTATCCACAATCGGTGGAATTAGGTCAAGGAAGCGTAACGTTAGACAAAGATTTTAGTATTTATATTAAAGGATTTAATTCTGACCGAGTCGAATATACGGCAAAGCGCTTTGTAGAACGCTTAGAGCGTCAAACAGGTCTACCGACGCTTAACTGGCGAGCTGATTCAGAGGATGAAGCGACGTTTGTTATCGACATTCAATCCCCAGCTAAGAGTGAGGTGCAAGATATTGATGCCGATGAGTCGTACAAGCTAACGAGCAATGATGGCAAAATTGTTTTAGAGTCGAGCCGCCCATATGGCGCTATTCGTGGTATTGAAACCATTCTCCAACTGGTCCAGACCGATGCTAATGGTTATTCTGTTCCGGCAATCAGTATTGTCGATGAGCCGCGTTTTAGATGGCGTGGTGTTTCTTATGATACATCTCGTCACTTCATTGAGATGGAAGTGATTTTGCGTCAACTTGATGCGATGGCATCGGCGAAAATGAACGTGTTCCATTGGCATATTTGGGATGACCAAGGAATCCGAATTCAATTAGATAACTACACTAAACTGTGGGAGAAAACCACGGACGGTAATTACTACACCAAAGACCAAATTCGTTATGTCGTAGAGTATGCACGTAAACTAGGTATTCGTGTGGTTCCTGAAATTTCGTTACCGGGCCATGCGTCAGCCGTTGCTCATGCTTATCCAGAATTGATGTCTGGGTTAGGGGAACAAAGTTATCCGCAGCAGAGAGAGTGGGGGGTATTTGAGCCTCTGATGGACCCGACGAACCCCGAATTGTATGTCATGTTAGAAAGTGTATTCGACGAAGTGGTTGAATTGTTCCCGGATGAATACTTCCATATCGGAGGTGATGAGCCTAACTACAAACAATGGCAAGAAAATCCAGAAATTCAAACTTTTATCAAAGATAAAGAGCTTGATGGTGAACGAGGTCTTCAGTCGTACCTCAACGCGAAAGTGGAAAAAATGCTTGAGGAGCGTGGTAAGAAGATGAGCGGCTGGGACGAAATCTGGCACAAAGATCTTCCTAAATCGATTGTGATTCAGAGCTGGCGAGGCCATGACAGTATTGGCCGTGCGGCACAAGAGGGTTACCAAGGGTTGCTATCAACAGGCTATTACTTAGACCAACCACAGCCTACAAGTTATCACTATAGAAATGATCCGATGCCGAGTGGCATCACCGTTGACGATAAGCTTCACGAAGGGGAGCGCTTTGTTAGCTACCAGTGGGAAAAACCGCGTACTAAAGGTGGCCCACGCAAAGGCTTACTCACTATTATTCAAGCAAAAGACGGTAAAGTTCGTGCATTTACGGATTATAACGGTAAATCTCGAGCTGAAGTTGAGATCTTAGAATATGAACCTGGCAAGATATTCCGCGGCCACTTTGATAACTTCATGTCATACACAGAGTTCAATCTTAAGCTACCGGGAGAGCAGTTTGCCGAAGGGAGCTATCAGCTTATTGGTAATGTTAGGTGGCCAACGACGGGGAAACTGGTTGCTTCTTCAGCACAAGAGGGAGCGTCAATTCCTGAGCCAACTGGTGGCTATCCTGCTGAACTGAACGAACAAGAACAAAAGCTGATATTGGGTGGAGAAATCACCGTTTGGGGTGAAAATATCAATTCGATGACGATGGAAAACAGAATTTGGCCGCGCAGTTATGCGATTGCAGAGCGATTCTGGTCAAGTGAAGAGCTGACTGATGAAGCAAGCATGTATAAGCGTATGCGTGCAGTTGATAATTGGTCTGAAATTTCTTTGGGTATGCGCCACCATGCTGACGCAAGAGTCATGATGCAAAGGTTGGCTAATGGCAGCGATATAACACCTTTATTGGTGTTGGCGAAGTACACTGAACCTGCACAATACTATGCGCGTAACTGGGAAAAATGGATTCAGACAGAGAACCCAGGAGATTTATATAATCAACACGAACGCCTGAATCGTTTTGCTGATGCGCTCCCAGTGGAGAGTTACACTGTGTACGAAATGCGTGATTTGGTGACACAATACGTTAAGGGAGACAAGTCTGCTTTAACGTCGCTTAAAAATCACTACGAGCAATTACTCAATGCTTCTTCTGAGGCAGCTACAGTCTTTGCTAACAACGTAGCGTCAGTAGATACGGTACCGTTAGCTAAGGCATCACAGAAGATAGCTCAGTTAGGTTTGACACTGGTAACAAAAGCCGAAGCTGGCGAGAAAGTGTCTTCAGCCGATGCAAGAGAATATCAGTCTATGATTAATGACTCAGCGAAGATCATTGATGAAAGTATTGTCGCTACAGTGAAGCCGACGGAAATGTTACTTTGGTCACTATCAAAGTAATTCCATCGGCCTACTAGGTGCCGCATTAGAATAAACGCCCCTACTTAACTTGGGGCGTTTTATGTTACATGGGCTGATAACCACTGCTTATCAGCTTGATAACAACAAGTGAATTCAGTAATAGCACTCAAGGCGTTAGTCTAACCATACGCAAACACATAACGTCGAGAGCACCCTATGACATTTTCAAAATCTCAACTTAAATCACTTTTCGCCATTTCTACCCTCGCTCTGCTAGCAGGATGCTCTTCGCCCGCGTTTGATGCAGAAAACGAAAACTCTGCGAGAAACCGCGGAGCTGCTGGAGGTGCGTTGTTAGGCGCTACCATGGGGGTTTTAACCGGTGAGCCTGAACTCGCGGTTAAAGGAGCAGTCGCTGGTGGTGTTGCTGGTGGAGTCGCTGGTTCAATGAAAGATCTTGAGGATTCACGCGAAACCAACCGTACCGAAATTTTAGCTGATGGGATAAAACAAGATAATCGTAGTGAAGCGGAGATGCGTGCTGATGAGCTTGAAGCTCAAATTCGCATTAAAGAGCTAGAGCAGAAATTGGCAGAGATGGAAGCTCAGCAAGACGATCAAGTAATCGATGCGAGCTAGTTAAAAGCCGAGTATTACTCCAGTTTTAAAGCATCAGATAAAGAAAAGGCCGATTGAGAACTCAATCGGCCGAAAACAGTGTGAACAAATCGGTTCACTAACAACGTCAGTTGGCTAGGTGACCTCAAATTTTGAAGTCACTTTCCATAATGCATTTCGCGTGCCAATATTTCTTTTGGTTAATGCTAAGGTTTAAGGCAATATTAATGCATAGTCAATGTCGTTTTTTTCATTATGCAATTGCAATATGCGTTGATTTTGCAATATGCAATTAACTGCTTTGTCACTAATTCCTCTGAGTTCATATCATTTTGTGCTGCTTTAGTTACATAGATATGGCAGAACTCGCGTATTTTGTCTAATTTTATAGCTATCGATTGAGAACGGTTCAGAGACATATGCAACCAGCACCGATACCTATAAATGATGACTACCGACTTAGTGTTCTCCAAACTCTGAGGCTATTGGCCACACCTGAAGAGAGGTTCGATCGAGTGACTCGCCTAGCTAAACGTATGTTTAGCGTGGACATTTCTATTGTAAGCATCGTTGAGCAAGATCGGCAATGGTTCAAATCTTGTGTAGGCCTCGATACTACTGAAACGGCGAGAGATATCTCATTCTGTGGGCATGCCATTCTTGGTGATGAGCCGTTCATTATTTCGGATGCTCTGTCTGACGAACGTTTTAGTGACAACCCACTTGTTGTATCTAAACCCAATATCCGATTTTATGCCGGTGTTCCAATTAAGTTAGCTGACAATGTTAAAGTGGGAACGCTTTGTATCATTGATAGCAAGCCTCGACATTTTAGTGACCAAGAAGTCCAAGATCTTATTGATTTGGCAAAACTCGCAGAAGATGAGTTAATAGCGTGCCTGGACAGTACGATTGATGAATTGACTCAAATTTCAAACCGTCGAGGCTTCAATAAATTGGCTGACAAGGTTATCAATCGATGTCGTTTCGCTATGGAGCCATACACACTGGCATCGTTCGATCTCAATCACTTTAAACTGATCAACGATACTTACGGGCATGGTCAGGGAGATGCAGCGTTAGCGACCTTTGCTCGATTGCTCGTTGAGAACTTTAGAGATTCCGATGTGATAGCGAGAATTGGGGGTGATGAGTTCGTTGTTCTCATGTCTGGAACCACAAGAGTGGATGCTAAATTTCCATTGATGCGTTTCAAAGATCAAATAGCGGTGTTCAACGGTTCGAGTGAATGCGAATTTGAGTTGTCTTACAGCGTCGGCGTGGTTTGCTTCTCACCTTTAGAAGATCTCACACACAATGACTTATTGTCTAAAGCCGATCTAGCGATGTACGCAAGTAAACAGGCTAACTAACGGATATTCTATTTATAAGGTTTCCACTAAATACTGATGTAACTCTCCGAGGGAAGTAAAAGTATACGTCGCTTCAGTCATGTTAGGTGACGTCACGTTACCATTGGAAATAAAGCAGCTTAAGCAGCCTGCATTCTCTCCGGTCTTTATGTCGTATTCGTGGTCACCAACATAAATAACTTGTTCCGATGTTAGTTGCCATTTTTCTATTAAAAAGAGTAATGAAGCAGGGTTGGGTTTGGCAGGAAAATCTTCTCGAGTAATGAGCTCATGAACCTCAATGTTATTGGATTTTAGCTTCGTCTCTGCAGCCTGACGACAATTGCGAGTAATGACGCCTGAATAGAGGTGCTTTTCTTCCATCCACTTTAGCAACTCATGTGCTCCCTTCATAAGCGTACTTGATCGAGCATCTTCGATTTCATGGCGAAGAATAATGTCGTTTAGTGCCCTGCGTTTAGCGTCCTCGCTCGAGCTAGCAACATGTTCTAGCAGATCTTTGTCATCAGGACAGGCTAGTTCTTTACGAAGAAGCTTAAAGTCGAGGTTGCAAGATACCAACGTATTATCCAAATCAAACACTACCGCTTTGAGCATTGAATTTCATCTCTTTTTTCACACATCCGGTAATGATAATGTATCCTGAACTTGTGTTAGTATCGATAGTTAATTTGGTGAAATTGTTGATATTGGCGGCCGCATCCCTTGCTGATGATCAAGTATGCGAATCGCTTCATGGATATTGACTTCGACTAGGTTAACCAGTGATTGCATCGCTTCAATATTCGGGACTGTATCGTTATCTAACTCACTTAGTAACACGTCTATTTTGTTGATAAGTCTATTCAACTCGGACTCTTGTGCTACCTTCCTCAGCGTTATAATGACGTTTTTGAGCCCGATAACGTCTTGTGAAGAATAGACTTTGACGAGAGTATTGAGCGTCTCTTCGCCGATGGATTTAAATTGCTCTATATTGTCTAACCGCACTTGTTTCGATTCGCTAGTTGAATCCAACAGCGTGAGTTCCGCTTCAGTATTGGTGCAGTCGAGTTGCATGATGTCGTGGCGCACTAACTGGATAACATTACTGTTTTCAGGTGGCGTTGGGTTCACCAATAGGTGTTGGTACCTTTGGAGAGCATCGATAAAACTCTCTTTTTGCAGGGGCTTAGTCAGAATATGGTTTGCACCAGCGTCAACAAAATTATCATGAGCTTCTTTAAAAACATCGGCGGTACAGCCAAATATGACGGTTTTTGATCCTAGCTCTTGTCTAATAATACGAGTTGCTTCTATGCCATCCATTACGGGCATATGATTGTCCATAATGATAAGGTCGTACTGTTTTTTACCGACTTTCTCTACCGCTATTTTCCCATTTTCCGCTACTTCTACATTGTGACCTTGTTTCATACAAAATGTCTTTGCGACGAGAGCATTAACTTTGTTATCTTCGACGAGAAGGATAGCAAGAGACTGAGCAATTGCCTGTTCATCGAGTGAGACCTTGTCTTTAAGCTGAATTTCTTTGTTCTCAATTGGTGTTAGGTTGGCGGTGACAGTGAATTTACTTCCTTTGCCTAGTTCGCTGGACACATAAGCGTCACCTCCCATGAGGTTGGACAATTTTTTTACAATTGCCAGTCCAAGCCCAGTTCCCCCAAATTGTCTTGTTGTAGATGCTTCTGCTTGAGTAAAAGGATCGAAGATTGTAGCTAGTCTGTCACTTGGGATGCCAACACCAGTATCAATGACATCAATATTCAATTGCTCTTTACTTTTCGACATTGAACTCTGAGAATTCGAAAAAACTAGCTCAACAGATCCACGCTCTGTAAATTTGACGGCATTTCCGAGCAAATTAAAGATTAATTGTCTGATTCGCGATTTATCTCCTCGGAACGATTTTCCGGATGGTAATTGATTGTTCAGTTTGAACTGAATACCTTTTTCATTGCAAATGGCTGAATACGTACTGATTATTGGAGAACAAAGTTCGTCTATCGCAAAGTCGATATCTTCAAGTTCGAGTTTTCCTTCTTCTATTTTTGATATATCGAGGATGTCGTTTAACAAAGATAACAAGTGGTTTCCAGACTCAAGCAAAACACTGAGTTGCTCTTTATGTTGCGCCTGTGTTACTGAGGACTCGAGAATTTGAGCCATGCCCAAAATGCCATTTAGTGGCGTCCTCAGTTCATGGCTCATGGTAGCAAGAAATGTTGATTTAGCTCGGTTGGAGGCATCTGCTACTTGGACCGCTTGTTGGAGATTCTGCTCCAACTGCTTTCTATCACTGCTGTCTCGTTCTACTGCGATAAACTGTTCGATTTGATTATGAATATTCCTAATCGGTGTAATAACAATGTCGATCCAATATGGGCGTCCATCTTTGTGATAGTTCAAAAGCTCTGATTGAACAGTATGCCCTTGGCTGAGTTCATCTGAAATTCGTTTTATTTCCTCCTTAGAAGTGTCAATTCCTTGTAGAAGATCACCTGGCTTCTTGCCAATGGTCTCTTTGAGTTGGTATCCAGAGAGCTTTTCGAATGCACTGTTAACCCATGTAGTTAGGCCATCTCTATTTGTAATCACAATGGCGTCGCTAGCGTGTTCAACTACCATTGCTAGCTGAGAACGCTCTTTTTCGTTGTCGAGCAACTCCTTGTTCAATTTGGCTTCTACATGTTGCTGTAGCCATTGACGCCAGTATAGATAGGCGCCCAAACACAAGAAAAGCGTTACCGATGACAAAGCGATTTGGAGCTTGGTATCGGAAGAACGTTGCAACCAGAAATCGTTGGTTTGATTTAGTAAACTATGAACTTCACTGTCTATTAGGGCTTTCTTTTCATTACTAATGTCTTGATTTACACGCTTGTTTAGCCGAACGTAGTTGTCTAGGGTGACGACACTAGTATTGTCGCGAAGTGTGTTTGATAAATCGCTTAAGTTGTTTTTAGCGTCAAGATAGCGATAAATGGAAAGCTTGTCAGTTTCATCCAGAGAATAATCACTCCAGAGCTTGTCTTTTAACGCTTGGATAGTTTTATTGGAATACTCCAGAGACACTTTTGCGCTGAGCAGACGTTCTAATCTTTGCGTAAACGACAACATTGCGTCTCGAACGGTTTTTGCGGAGGCTACTGCTGTCTCAGGTACAGGGTTTAAAATTGGAAAGTAGGCATTATGATTTTGTCGAATATTCTCATACAGTTTGTCAGATAACAGTTCTATAGATACCAATTCATTTGAAAACTGGTCATAAGTGCTGTTGTCACTATATTCAAAAACGTAGATCTCTTCGAGATTGTGAGTGACATTCTGAGACAGCGATAGGTACGCTTTCTGATAAGCTTCACTAACATAGCTATTGACGGCGCTTATCACAAGCCAACATGCGGCTACTAGAGTACCAAGCATGTAGAACAACTCTATCCGTGAACGGTTAAACAATCTCTTTTTCATTGCGCTAACTCCGTCAAGAGCGGGGGAGGCGGTGCTGACAGTGCATTAAGAAAGGCGCTAATTTCAAGAGTTGTAGTGGCATCTAACTCCCTTCCTAGCTGTACTTTAGCCATGGTGACAATCGCCTCTTCCAATGTCGCAGCACGACCATCATGAAAATAAGGTGCAGTCTTTGCGACATTTCTTAGGCTAGGGACACGAAACACTCCTTTATCAGAATTAATTCCAGTGACGTTGTAACGACCTAGATCTCTTTCTTGACTAGTCGTAGTACTAACATTGCCAAATTTCTGAAAAAGGTTGCCCCCAATGTTGGTTCCTTGATGACATACTACGCAACCCAAAGATTGAAACTTCTCCCACCCCATTTGTGCAATTGGCTCCATTGCATCGGTTTGCCCTTTAAGAAATAAGTCGAAAGGCGAATCTGGTGTGTTAAGGGCGGTCATAAACATGACTAAGGCATTTTTGACCGTTTCTTCTGTGATGACTCCGCCAAAGTACTCGTTGAATTGCACGCGGTAGTCTTGCACCGATTGCACGTATTCAACAATGTTTCTCCAATTAGTATTCATTTCGAGAGGGTTGTGGACGGGACCGTCCATTTGTTTCTCTAGGCTTGAAGCACGCCCATCCCAGAAGAAACGAGTGTTATAGGCTATGTTGAATACTGTAGGAGAATTCCTAACACCTGATCCATTTACGCCTCTTGAGACACGGACATTTTCCGCACCATTATCGAAAATATGATGGCAAGATTCACAGCTCACTTGCTGATTGGATGACAGCCTAGGGTCAAGAAAAAGTTGTAGTCCTAACTGCGCCTTATTTTTGTCGTTGCCCTCTAGGTTGGTGTGTTCAATTGGAGCAACAAGGTGAACAACACCATATTGCTGCTTGTGGGCGAGGGAGTGGTGCTCTTCGTGCTTAAGTTGCTGGAGTGTCAGGGGCGAGTCAAAATTCAGAAGCAGGTAGGCACCAAGTATCAAAATAGCGAATAGTGAGGATAGCCACCTAATGAGAATTTTGTTCATACAATGTACACATAATATTGATCATATGTATCAGTATGGGATACTTATTTGTCGTTTCAATTAAAGCTAAAAAAACCAAAAAAAGAATGAACTCGTAGTTAATTTAAGGTCTTAGATATTGCTCTGTCTTGGCTGAGCTAGTTTGGTCTACGAATTGGATTATTCAAAGGTTGGGTTTTTGTTTGTGGTTTGTTGCTTTTTGCTACGCTTAATGTAACTTGTACCAATAACGTGTAATTGATTTCTTAGACCTATTATTGTCTTGGTTTTTATAAATTTTTTTGTTGGGTGGTTGTTATGAAAACTCATTTACGTGCGCTAACTTTAGCAACGGTAATCGGTGTTGCTCTATCAGGATGCAGTCCTGAGCCGGAACAAAAGGCAGAAGCGCCAGTTGTTCGTCCTGTTAAAACTATGGTCATTGGTTTAGAAAACCAAAGTATGATTCGTGAATTCCCTGCGCGTGTTCTCGCATCGAATCGTGCTGATATGGCTTTCCGTGTCTCGGGTAAGGTCAACAGCATTCCAGTGAAAGAAGGTGATAATGTTGAGAAAGGCACGGTACTTGCGACATTAGACGACACTAATTTCAAACTTGCTGTGCGTGATACACGTGCGACTTTGCAGCGAACTCAAGCTGACTTCAAACGCGCTCAAGAACTGATTAAAGATAACTTTATCTCCAAAAAAGATTTTGAACAGCTACGTGCTAATTTGACACGTGCAAAAGCAGCATACGATAAAGCAAACACAGAACTTGGCTATACCAAACTTTTAGCGCCTTTTGACGGTTTTGTGGCACAGCGAGATATTCAAAATTTCGAAAACGTTGAAGCTAAGCAGGTGGTGTTTACTTTCCAAAACCTAAACACCCTTGAATTGAAATTTAATGTTCCTGAAAAGTTAGTAAGGCAAATTCGCGATGAACAAGCTGAAGATCCTGTAGAGATACCGGTTTTCGCTTATTTTGATGCAGCTCGAGAGAAACCATATCCAGTGACGGTGACGGAAGTGTCCTCTAAAGCTGATGCTGATACACAAACCTTTGAGGTGACGGTGACACTTGAGGCACCATCGGATCAAAATATCCTTCCAGGTATGACGGGCTATGTCACTGCAGATTTTTCTAAACTCCAAGAAACGAAAGGCTCAATCCAAGTGCCTGCAACTGCGGTAATTAGCGACAATGCACACAATGCCACAGTGTGGGTTGTTGGAGACGACAACACGGTTTCTCCAAAGCAGATCGAAGTCTCCACGATGTCTGGTGACAAAATCACGGTACTCTCTGGACTTGAAATGGGTGAGCGCATTGTCACTGTAGGTGTTCCATTTTTGATTAAAGGTATGGAAGTGAGCCTAATGCCTGAAATCGATCAGGCGCAATAACTGTAACTCAGCAAGAAGAGATGTTTTATGAATTTAGGTGAGTATTCAGTAAAGAATAAGGTGAATAGCTGGCTTTTAGTCCTGCTAATGACCATTGGCGGTGTTTTGGCTTACTTTGAAATGGGTAAACTTGAGGACCCAGCATTCACAATTAAAGAAGCAAAAATTATTACTGCTTATCCAGGAGCTTCTCCTCAGGAAGTCTACGACGAGGTTACGTATCACATCGAAGATGCAGTTCGTCTTCTTGGGCAAGTTAAACGGATCAAGCGCTCAGTAACTCGTGAAGGTTTGTCGGATATTACGATTGAGTTTAAAGACGAATATACCTCGGCTGAAATGCCAGGCATATACGATGAACTTCGCCGTAAAATTGCTGACAATAAGCATAAATTGCCTCCGGGCGCAGGCGAGCCACAAATTATCGATGATTTTGCCGATGTTTATGGTGGGTTCCTAGCGCTTAATGGCGAAGGTTATACCTATCGCGAGTTAAAAGATGTTGCCGACAACCTTAAGAAGCAACTAGTACTTGTCCCTGGCGTACGTAAAGTTGCAATTGATGGTGACCAAAAAGAAGTTGTTTATGTTCAGATGTCTAGAGCCAAAATGGCGGAGCTTGGCATTGATATGGCTACGATAGAGAACCTGTTAAGTTCTCAAAACTTGGTTTCCGATTCTGGTCGTTTCCGTGTCGGACCTGAGTTTATTCGAATTGAGCCTACAGGTAGCTTTAAACATGTAAGTGAAATTGAAGATCTACTTATCTCAAGTGACACCAAGAAGCTAATTCGTTTAGGCGATATTGCCGAAGTAACGCGTGAATATGTCGAAGAGCCGTCGAAGCTCATCTACTTCAATGGAAAACCTTCGTTAACAGTTGGTATTTCAATGCTTCCTGGTAAAAACGTTGTGGAAGTAGGCGGATTAATCGCAGATAAGATCGCAAGTCTAGAGAACCAAATCCCTCTTGGTATGAACCTAGATATCATCTACGATCAGCCATCTGAGGTTGATCAATCAGTAGCTGGGTTTGTGACCAACACTGTCGAAGCGTTGATTATCGTAGTTGTTGTTCTGCTTGCCTTTATGGGTTTACGTGTCGGACTTATTATCGGCGCTGTATTGATGATTACAGTGGCAGGTACCTTGGCACTAATGCACATGTATGGTATCGAGCTACAACGTATCTCTCTAGGTGCGTTGATCATTGCACTCGGGATGTTGGTAGATAATGCCATCGTTGTCGCCGAAGGAATGATGATACGTATCAAGCGCGGTGTTCCAGCGATGAAGGCAGCCGGAGAAGTTGTTGGTGCGAATGGTTGGGCGCTACTCGGTGGTACCGCTGTAGGTATTCTAGCGTTTGCAGCAATTGGTATGTCTCAGAGTAACACTGGTGAATTTACCCGTTCTCTGTTCTACGTAATCCTAATTTCTCTGTCTTTAAGCTGGGTTACGGCAGTATCGACGACACCGCTGCTTTGTGCATTATTGCTCAAAAAAGATGACAAGAAAGAAGGGGAAGAAGAGAAAGACCCATACGCAGGTGCTGGCTTTGTAATTTATAAGAGCGTTCTTCAGTTTGCGCTTAAGCAACGAGCACTGACCATTAGTGTGATTTTGGCGATGTTTGTTGCATCGGTTTGGGGATTTGGATTCGTTAAGAACGCGTTCTTCCCAAATGCAAACACGCCAATGTTCTTCGTGGATGTTTGGGAAGTTGAAGGCACGGATATTCGTCAAACTCGTGATGATACGCTAAAAATTGCCGATTTTATTCGTGAACAAGATGGTGTTGAATGGACCGCGAGTTTCATTGGTGGCGGTGCATCACGTTTCTCGCTGGTATATACACCACAAGACTCAACCAAAGCTTACGGTCAGATCATTGTTCGTACTGAAACACGTGAACAAATCGCACCTTTACAAAAGAAAATCGATACTTTCATGACAGAAAATATCGACAATATTGAGCCTAAAATCAAAGGGCTACGTATCGGTCCTGGACGTGACTCGAAAATTGAGGCTCGATTTGCTGGTCCGGATCCAGAAGTTTTGCGTGATTTAGCTTCTCAAGCTGAAGCGATCATGCACGCTGACCCAGAGACTAAGGAAGTTCGTAACGACTGGCGTCAACCGGTTAAGTTGATTAAACCAATCTTTAATGAACAGGTGGCTCGACAACTCGGGATCACTCGTACTGAGCTTACTGCTTCGTTAAAAGCAGCGAGTGAAGGTTCTCAAGTCGGTATTTATCGAGATGGCGTGAGACTATTACCGATTTATTTCCGTTCCGATGCGAGCGAGCGACAAAACGTTGCTCAATTGATGGATGCGCAAGTATACAGCCCTGTTCTGCAAAGAACGGTTCCAATTGCACAAGTTGTCGTTGGCTTTGAAACAGTATGGGAAGATGCGATGATTCGTGGACGCGATCGTTTGACGACCATTATTGCTTCTGCGAACCCTACGGGTGAACTGGCAGCACCACTGTTTGAACGCCTAAAACCACAAATAGAAGCTATCGAACTACCACCAGGTTATTCGATGGACTGGGGTGGTGAGTACGAAGACTCAGCAGAAGCGCAAGGAGCCTTGTTCAGTGCTATTCCAGTTTCATTCATCATGATGATTATTGTGGTTGTGTTGCTGTTTGGTAAAGTACGTCAGCCACTGATTATCTGGATTACTGTACCACTGGCAATCATTGGTATTACAGCTGGTCTTCTGCTGCTTGATGGTGCCTTTGACTTTATGGCGTTGCTGGGTGCATTGAGTTTAATCGGCCTATTGATTAAGAATGCGATAGTGTTATTGGAAGAAATCGATATGCAAGCGGAAGAAAAACCGCTTTATGATGCGATTATTGATTCTTCGATCTCTCGTATGCGACCAGTAATGCTTGCGGCATGTACAACGATATTAGGTATGATCCCACTACTGGGAGACGTATTCTTCGTTAACATGTCTATTACGGTCATGTTCGGATTAGGATTTGCGACCATTTTAACCTTGGTCTTCATCCCAGTAATGTACGCGATTTTGTTCAAAGCTAAGAATCCAGCTTAAATCACATTGAAATGATCAAAAAGGTCAGACACATCGTCTGACCTTTTTTGTTTTCCGTTTATCTAATCTAAGTCAAACAGATGGTTTACTTACCTGTCTTAGCGACTAAAAACTCAGAGAAGGCTTTCCAAGACTTTTTGTCGGCGTCTTCACGGTAGTTTTTAGAACCAAACACAGTAAAGGCATGTGGTGCACCACTGTAGGTGATCATCTCGTGCTCTACACCGTTCTTTTCTAATTCCACCGCAAGTTGCGCAAATTGAGACATGGGGATTGCAGTATCAGCAGTGCCGTGAAGCACTAGGATCGGTGCTTTAGTTTGTGCGTAGTTTTGTCCATCGGGCGTTGTTAGGCCACCATGGAAGCTTACGAAGCCTCGCGCATTCATACCTGCTCGCGCGGATTCTAATACAGCAGCACCACCGAAGCAGTATCCCATGACCACTGTATCATCTAAGTTTCCACCAAGTTTGCCGGCTTCTTGTAATCCAGCATTCATCAGAGCTTGAAGCTTGGCTCTGTCTTTATAGAGCTCACCTGTGTGCTGCTTCTTGTCTTCAACTTTTGTTGGACGAACGTCTTGCCCGAATAAATCCACTGCGAATACGTTATAGCCCATTTCATTGAGCATTTCTGCTCGGTCTTCTTCGTATTCAGTGAGACCGTCCCAGTCATGAACTAACAACACTAGTGGCGCTGTATTATTCACTTTGGCCCAGTAGCCTTCATAAGGCTGCCCATCTACCTCATAGATAACATGTTCACCCGCTACAGAGTAACTACTGACTAACGCTGTACCAAGAAGCATTCCAATGAGTCTCTTATTCATTATTGTTTCCTCTTTACTGGCTTTATTGTCCTCGCACTACAAAGCTTAGTACGTACATTCCAGATAGAGGTGTAACCAATTGAATTTTTTATTGCGTGAAAGGCGAGGTTTTGATTTGAACGTAAAAAAGGGAAGCAGTCGCTTCCCTTGGATATTCGATTATTGGACTATACACTCATCGGTACTAATACCATGGTGCCTATGATTACGGTAATCAGACCAGCAAGTACAGGAACCGAGGTACGCTTTACAACCTCAAATGGAGAAATATTACCCATACCCGATGTGGCGACGATAACACCGGAAACTGGCGAAATTGTACGACCTAGGTTTGAGGCTTGTAGCATTGGGATGATTAGGAATGCTGGATTTAATCCCATTTTTGCTGCTAGGGAAGGCGCAAGCTCAACGAATGCATAGAATGGCGCATTACCTGAACCTGTCGCAATCGCCGCGGCTACAGTCAGACCGGTGAGAATTAACATTAGTGCGACACCGCCAGCACCCGCCTTATCTGCAAGGTGAAGAAGATTGTCGATAGCGCCAATCGACATTAAGCCTTGTGCGAATACACCAGCTGCAACTAAGAGCATAACAACGCCTTTAAAGGCATCGGCCATACCTTGATAACAAGATTCTAAGTCTTCTAATGTTTTTTGGCCGTTGAAGCGCTTAGTAATAAAGTCGATGAGGGCACCTAGGAAGATAGAGCCTACCACGATAGTGTAGATATCAAGTGTAAGACCTGGAATCGTACGGCCATTGAAAAGGAAAACACCGATGATCGGTAAGAAAGGCAGAATGCAATAGAATGCCGGAGCGTCTACCTTCATTTCTGACACATCAACCCGCTCCATTGGCGTATTTTCTTTTTTATCTAGATATTTGTTCCAAAAAAATGCGGCAGCAGCCATAACAATAATGGCACAGATTGAAACAGGTAAGACGGTTTGTACCGCGAAAACGTCAAGCGCAAGTCCAGACTTTTCAGCGGCAATCACGACGTCACCGGAAGTTGGAGATAGAATGATGGCAGCTGGTGAAGCACATACAGCTACCGCTGCTGGTCGAGAGATACCCATAGCGGTCATCATAGGAAACAAGGTTGCCATTAGTAGGACACCTAGGCCCGTTGCTGAACTTACCGCGAGAGACATCAAACAAGCCACAATATAAGCGGCAACAAGTAGAATGTAAGGAGATTTAATGAAAGAGAGGGGTTTTGAAAACTGTTTTACTACTACGTTGTTTGCGCCAATGTGAGTCATGTAAGAGGCAAAACCACAAAGTAGCATGATTTGCATACCCAGACCGCCGCCTCGATATTGCAGCATGTACTTCACGTATTCGAGTGAATCAGTAACGATGTTACCCGTAGAGGTGATTTTTGCCGGTAGTACGGTATGGCCCAAAATCCCTGTTAATAGCAGTAGTGCAATACCTGCAGTTAGTAGTACGCCAGCCGGTCGGTAGCCTTTTACAATGAAGTAGCCGACGGCGATCGTCACGACTAGACCAATTAATAGTTCTAACATAATTCTCCCTTGAAACTGTTAAATATCTAAAGTATCTATTTCAAAATATGTCAGAAACTGTACAAAATATTACACTGTGGCACGACAACTACATGCCGATGTAATGATCTAAGACAAACAATTAATTAAATTGAAAATAGTGGGTAATTTATCTGTTTTTTATTTGTTCACTAGCTGTTAATTTCAGATTAAATCACTACCACAAAAGTATTACTTGGCTCACAGTGAAGAATAGTTATCCAATCGGGAAAGAAATTTGCTGTGTGAATGATTTTGCTAAATACACTAGGTGTTGCTGGTGTTTCTCATAGTTTATAGCCAAATTGATGTGACTAAGTTTTGCTATTGCCACTAACTAACAATGAGAGATTAATTCTTGGTTTCTATTGCAATTCTAGCCATGCACGACAGAATAATGTTATCACCTGCTTGAGAACTTCATCATGTATCATTCATCTATTAATCTTCTTGATGTTCGCGCTTTTGTGCTGGTCGCTAACTTAGGTAACTTTACAAAGGCGGCTGAAGCACTCAAGGTGTCGAGGTCCCATGTTTCGAGGCAGATTCAATCGCTAGAAAAGCAAATGGGAGTGAGTCTACTTATTCGAACCACTCGAACAATGAAGTTAACGGAAGCAGGAAAAGCATTTTTAAGCTCTTGTGATGGTGCATTGCAGTCGATTGATCAAGCGGTACATGCTGCAATTGACGATGTGGAAGAAGTCCGTGGAAGTATTAAGATCAATTGTGTAGGTGGTTATATAGGTGAGGAGCTTGTTGCAAACTACTTATCTCAGTTTTTATTGAAATATCCAGAGGTCAATATAGAGCTTGATTTCTCGAGCCATCGAGTTGACTTACTCGAAGAAGAGTTTGATTTAGCCATACGTATGGGGGTATTACTCGATTCTAATTATATCGCTAGACATCTCACAAACATTGAAATGCAAACGCTAGCCAGCCCTGACTACCTTGCTAGATACCCTAAACTAACCCACCCCAAAGAGCTAAAGCAGCATAAATGCATTACAGGCTCAGTAACCAAGTGGCGCTTTGTAAATAACATCAATCAAGAAGTCTTCGAAACTTCCATTAACGGCGACCTGAAATGCAAGAACGGGCGTGTGCTAATTAATGCGGCAAAGTCTGGGTTAGGGCTAATTCGAGTCCCGACCCTTTATTGCGAAGACGAATTGGCGGCAGGGGTTCTAAAACCTGTATTTGATGATTGGGGTATTGAGTTGGTACCACTTTCGCTAATTTATCATAGGGATAGATATCAACCTCGTAAGATTAAGGAGTGTGTACAGTTTCTGCTAAGTGAGTTCTCGAAATAAGCGTGTGGATGGTTTTGACTGAAGCAAAGAGTGATGTGTAGCACGTAATAAACTATGCAACATGTTTGTCATTTGGATGCTATCAAGTTATTGTTGGAGTCTCAGCCTTGATAGACACTCAGTTAGTTGCACAATATGAATACCAATCAATTCAAATTACTATCCCAATTATTGAATAAGCCAAATGTGGATGACAGCTTTGACATTGATGCCTTCAAGAGTCGTCTTACAAAGGTTACGAACGCGCTTAGATTTGATCACTATCTGTTTGCTGTATCAGTACCAATTAGCCTAATGCGTGCTGAGAATTTAGTATTTCATAATCAACCAATGCAATGGCGTCATTTTTACGACGACAACAAGTTGTTTGGGATTGATCAGGTAGTTGGCCATTGTAGAGAGAGCATGGCACCACTTATTTGGTCTGAGTATATTGAAGACAAGCTTCCTGACCACAAGAACACGATTAAACTAGCAAGTGACCATGGTGTACCTGAAGGAGTCACCATTCCTTTAAGAGCAAACTTTGGGTGTTTAGGGCTAATTAGTTTTTCTAATGCACCGAACAAACCTAAAGTAACGCAAGAGCAAGTTATACTAGCAAATTATGCTGGGAGTTATCTTTCAAGTTATATCAATGACTTACGAAATATGGTGACTCAACAACAAATTGGGCAAGAAAACACGCCCCTGACCAATCGTGAGCGTGTTTGTCTAGGTTGGGTCGCTGAAGGAAAAAGCTCTTGGGAGATTGCACAAATCCTTGGATGTTCTGAACGAACGGTGAACTTCCACATTCAAAATGCGAGCGAAAAGCTCAACGCTTTTTCTCGTACTCAAGCGGTCTCCAAAGCCTTATTAACTGGCTCTATCGAGCCCATGCTTGTATATGGGAGCGTTAACGAACCACTTTTTAAGTTCTACCCCGACGGGGATTTTTAAGGCGACACTACGAGTGTTGTCAATTCTGTGAACTTCGCCATTACCTATTCTAGCTAAGGGGATACCTAAGCTTTTTACTATTCGTTCGACCTGTACAGTAGTCAACGTAATATACTCTTTTATCTGGTTGCGAATAGCATATTCTGTAACGTGATAAAAAAGTAGTGCCATTAAGTTTACGTGCGGAACTTTTCTCGCTAGATCTTTATCCACAGCAAATCTCGATAACTCTATGATCTTAGGACTATGGTACTTCTCACCTTCAAGTAAATTTGGAAATGTATCAACAAACATATAGGTTTTATTGGTGGGTATTAATCGCCAGCATGCTGCTAACTCACCAAATACGTAGACTAAAGCATAAGAAGCTTCAATCGTATCATATTGATCTTTCTCAAGCTGATCGGTTGAATCTAAGTCCCACTTTAGCCTATCAACAAAGACTTTGTGTCGTAGTTTATACATCTCTTGTTTCTGATTTTCAGGCAGTTCGCTATAAGTTTGGATTTTTACTACAGGGCTCATTGGTGGATCCTCTTGTTTGGTTTCCACCTCACTCTAGATTTATTAACGGTTCGAGATAACTGACAAAACTCTCAGCTTGAAAATCATCATTCATCAAAAAGTCAACCTGTCAGTTTCTGCAGTATCTTATTTTCGATACACGCGTATAACAGTCTTAAGACCCTGTGAACCTGACTAACAACGTCCGAACGATAGATTCAGAATAGAATATAGAATTACACCATGGCTAGGTGACTTTCGGTTTTACAGGGTCTTTCTTTTTCGTCAGTATTTCCCCACGTCTATCTCTCAATTTGTCTTTGCTTTCCACGACGTGATCTATTTGTATTGATAATACTTACTGCATCACTGATAATTGCATGCCATTCATATTCTAACGATGTGTTGCGAAACCTAGATGCAAAAGCTGACGAAGAAATACACTTTACTCTTGTTTAAATCAGCGCTTGTATCTTCTTTGATTTACGGCTTCGCTGTGTTCCAATCCCTTGATAAGTTGGTAAAAAACGAAGTAGCGCAGTTTCATCTAGTCACTAAATCCATTCAAGATTACAAATCCACCTTGTATATACTGGGTGTTCTCTTTGAAGCACAAATTGCGGCCAATAAAGATGAAGAAGTTGGCTACCCACTTTTCGACAAAGGGCGAGTCTACTTGCTCAATCCAGGTGAGCCACTAACTCATAATGAACGGGTTGTTAGTATGACGGCACAACGTATGTTTAATAGCATGCCTGAATTAGCATTAGGGCAAGAATACCTTTTGTATTATCGCTCCTATGAAGGAATGAAAATACTATCTAGTCATGCTTTTGGTCTTACCAACACGAATGTGAACGAAGTCTTTTCTAAAAAAATATGTTTGGAGTCGTTTAAGTGTTCAAAGTATGCGTCTCAAGAAGATTTGGATAACCGAATTGTAGTTTCCGATATCTATAGAGATAACGTAACAAACAAAACCGTTATCACCATCTCAAGCCCTGTTTATGACGAATTTGGAATGGTTGGAGATGTTAACGCTGATGTTTATCTCGATAAGTTTCCATTTCTCTATAACAAACAGTATTTTAGTACGAGAAGTGAAATAGGTCGGGAAATCATTATTGAAGACACTCGTTACCCTTTCCATCAATCAGCGCACGCGGAACGAACTCAAGTCGACGATAGGCTTAGCATTGTCTATAAAATACCCTACAGCAAAATTGTCGTAGACTCTCTTTGGATCTACTTTTCTATGGTGGCACTGTTTTTCTATGTCGTCATTCGGCTAGATGAGCTCAAGGTCAAAAGAGAAAAGTTAAAACTGGCAGAACTGGCAATAAAGTTAGATGAACTGACAGGGCTTTATAACCGTGCAATTCTTAGAGACAGTGGCATTAAGTATGCTATTGAAAAGAAGGGTTTGGCTGTCATTGTCATTGATGGCGATAAGTTAAAGCTAATTAACGATAACTACGGGCACCATGTTGGGGATGAGGCTATTGTGTATATTGCACAATGCATGCGTCAGTGTTTTCGTGAGAGTGACTATCTTATACGTAGTGGCGGTGATGAGTTTCTAGTCTTATTACCGGGGTGTGGACTGCAAACTGCAGAGCGTTTGGCCAATACATTGAGTCGAACTATACGCTCGAAAACGTTTGGTGCAAATAAGTTGACGCTTGATATCAGCTTGGGTGTCACGGTGTTGCAAGAAAAAGAGTCTCTCTCGTCAGCCATTAAGCGAGCAGATGCTTTACTGTATCAGGTCAAGCGAAACAAAGCTTAACCCTACATTACAAATGAATTAGGCAGAATAATGCATAAAGAGCATGACTATAACTTATTGAAAGTATTAGTTTTAATATATCAATATCGCAGTTTGACCACTGTTGCTGCTGTGTTAGGTAAAACGGAAAGTGCGATCAGTAAGCATCTGTCTAAATTAAGAGAACAATTGGGTGACCCGCTGTTTGTAAGGTCGTCTAATGGGCTAGAACCTACACATTATTTAGAAAGAATAATCCCTGGTATCGAAACAGGTTTACGTTCTGTCGAACAGGCTTTGAAGCGAGGGGAAGCGTTTGACGAGAAAAACTATGAAAAACCAATAGTTGTTGCGTTAGACAATTTATCGATCGAATGCTTTGGTACAGAGCTGTTGGTCGCGCTTAAGTCTGTATTTTGTCGTTCGAGAGTCGAACTTAGAACTTGGCGTTCAGATACTTACCAATCTATTGTCGATGGGAAAACAGACATAGGTATTCAGTTCTTTAATGAAGATTGCTCCAAAGCGGTCTATCAAGCCAGTCTAATTAATGTCGAAATAGGGGCGGTTGTCGCGAGTAATAGTCATATAGATAGTTGGGAGCAAGTATTCGAAAATCCGTGTGTTTTCTTTGAAATTCGCGGATGGAACGAAACCAACCACAGGTTGATCAAACAGATGGCAAAATACGACTTATCGTTTGATTATCAGGTTAAATTGGATAATCTGAGTGTCGCCCTAGCCATGATTCAGAGAGACAATTATTCGGTGGTGTTATCCAAGCATTTGATGCCGAGTAACGGTTTTAGATTTGTGCCATTTCCGGATTACATGCAGACATTTACGCCAGTTGTGACGTGTATGAAGCAAAGTAATCGACAAAATCCATTGCACCGAAAACTGCATGACATTATTAAAAGTATCGTAAATAAAAAAGGAGAGGAGTAGACCTCTCCTGCTCAAAATTGGCTAACTTGCTAGGGCGGGTTTCTTACTCTCAAGAACATCGTGTGAGTTGATCAATTCCACGATTGAGTTTGCTTCATACTTATCTAGAATACGAGACTTGTACGTGCTGATTGTTTTCGCACTCAATGACAAAAATTCTGAGATTTGTTTGTTGGTATAGCCTTTCTTAAGGTAGTTAAATACTACAGTTTCTCTTTGAGAGAGCACAATATTACGGCTTCGCTCTTTATAGTCAGTCTTAAATAGGTTGTAACCACGCATTACACCACTAATCGCATCACGGATAAGCGGACTGTCTTCTGATTTACTAATGTAACCGTTGACGCCCAGTTTATAAGCAGTTTCTGAGTATACCGGGTAACCGTAACTGGATACGAAGATTGCTTTACCATTGTAGCCACAAGCGTAGGCTCTGCGCATGAACTCAAAACCGTCAGCTTCTGCGAGATTTACATCTAGGATGATAAGTTCGATATTACTGTTTTTTACTAGGTTTAAAGCCGTCTGAATATTACCGGTTTGGTGGACTAGATCTAAATCATCGATGCTAGACACGATCTGAGCTAGTGCTTCCCTAACTAGCGGGTAGTTATCAATGATGAGGCAGTCTTTCGTGTTTGGATAGAGCATTCACTTTACCTTGCTATACAAATGATTGGCGAAACAGGATTGGGAAAAGAGCGCGATCACTTGTCGGTTACGTCTAAAATCTTAAGAATTATTTTTAGTGTCGAATTAACGATGCTCGGAAGTATAGGAAACAATGCACTGAAAGTGTGGAATGATGGAAATTCCAAATAGGAATAATGTCAGAATGTTGGAATTGTTCACTTAAAACAGTAGGTTATGAAAGATAGATAAATTGTATTTATCGTTAAGTCGTATAATTTGAGTTGACCTTGACTGTTTATATCGAAGAGATAAATGATGAGAGAAGTATAGTGATTACGAAGGATGCTATGTTTTATGTCGTTTTATCATGATGTTAGCTATCTATCATTATGTGATACGACTTCTGGTAAGTTAATTACTAAAAAGTGTGATTTGTATCTTGTTTTTGCTTTTTTAGGTATATAATTACGGGTAAAAGTAATTAAATTACAAAATGCCTATTGGAGAACGAGCATGGGTTATGAACTAGGTGCTGCTTACATCGGTCAAATCGCTGCAAAGAAAATGATTGACGAGATGCTATATGGCAAGCCACAACCTAAAAAAGTATCTTTCATCAAGCGAATGATGAAAAAGCTAGCTAAGTAACGGAATTCTTGCAAAAAGCCCGCGATTTAATCGCGGGCTTTTTGTTATTTCACAGCTCTAATTTTTGGTCAAGATACGTTTTTCTCACCAAACTCTAGAACGTTATCAGGTTTGCTATCGAGATTACGCTTGCTAAGCCAACTTTCCAGATTGTCTGCACCGCCAATATATTCACCTTCTAGCCAGATTTGTGGCACAGTAACTGGTGTTTTTAATCCTATGTGTGCCTTTACTTCGGGGATCATTCTATAAAGGGCGGCACTATCTTTAACGACATCAGAATATGTGTAAGGAATGCCAGCATCATCAAGCATTTGCTTAGCTTTGACGCAATAAGGGCAGGTTGCTTTACCATAGACAATGTTACCAGAAAGCGTATCGCGCTTTGTCCACTCTTGAATAACAGATTGAACCAATACACCTCTGTTTAGGGCTTCACCTTGACTGATGACCTTACCCTCAACCATTAAAATAGGGGCGTGCCAAGCTCCAACTTTTAAAGGCTCCCACCAGTGAGATAACCAATCTTTCACTTCTAACTCAATTGGGATACCGTCCAATTCGTTATTGAAAGTGTCATTGAGAATATCTTTAGTCAATGTGCATTCACCGCACGGAATGTTGACTTTAAATGGTCCCCAACTACCTGCCCAACGATAAAGAGTGATTTTGATTGGTTCCGCCATAGTGTTAGCCTCTTGAATAATCCGTTTAATAATTAGAACTGCTAACTCAGGGTTTTATTTCACAGTCGCTGCACTTTTTCGCTTTCTCGTTTCCCACTGAGTAATAAATGCCACCGACGCTATAATTATAGCCGCTCCTAACCATAGCCGGCCTGGGGGAGCCCAACCAAAAACAATCCAACCTGCAAGCACATTCATCGGTAGCTTAGCGTGGTCAAAAGGTTGGACAAATGACGCATCTGCCACCGAATACGCTTTCACAATAGCCCACTGTGCAAGCGCGGTTAGCGATCCTGCTACGATAAGGAAGCCCCATACGACACCGGAAGAAGGGAATGACCAATCTGGTAAAGCGAGGAAAAGGTTAAATGGTGTTATCAGTAGCAGCAGGTATACGACCATAGTTGATGGCGAGTCATCGGAAGAGAGCTTTTTCACCATAAGTGAATAACATGCCCAAAAAAACGCTGCGCCAACAGGAAGCAAGGATGCCCAACTGAAGTTATCGGACCAGGGTTCTAGGATTATCATGGCACCAACAAAACCACACAACGTCGCAAACCAACGCGCTGGACCGACATTTTCCTTTAATATTAAACCTGAACCTAAAGTTGCAAAAAGAGGCGACGTCATCAACAGAGCAATGCCTTGCCATATTGGGACAGGATAAGCCAGTGCCCACATCCATAGTTGTATACCTATAACAGAGAGAAAAACACGAAATAGGTGTGCTGGAAAATGAGAGGTTTGCAGCGACTGTCGAAAACCCAGTGTTCGCAGATAAGGGATGATAACTACAAAGGCGATGGCATATTGAATCAAAGCCACCATAGTAGAAGACATACCGTGGTTAATACTGACGATTTGGGCAATGTTGTTGACGAGAGCAAAGGAAGCGCCAGCTGCTAGCATCCATGCTGCGCCCTGAATAGGGTGGTGTTGTAAGCTCATAATTGACTTCTTTATTTTTTTTCAATGTTACTACGGATCTTATCAAGCACCAAATAGGTTAACGGCTGATTTATTTCTGCTACAGATCAATTATCTGTTCAAATGTTCAAATGTTATTCGATGCTATATTGATTTTTTATGCCGATTAATAGATATTTATGCCAAATTTTATGCTTGGCTAATACATAATTATGAACACTCATACTAAAGAGCATGCGCATGTTGCTGATGGCACAAAAACATGGCAGATGCCAGATACTCTTATCTTAATTTTCATTGTCGGTATTCTTGCGACAATTTTGACTTACTTTATCCCTGCAGGACACTTTGACAGTCAGCAAGTTACTTATTTGGTAGATGGTGCTGAGAAGTCACGTACTGTCATCGACCCTCACTCATTCCAATATGCGACTGATGAAAATGGTGATTTGGTCTATCAGTCAGTCGGGTTATTCGCATCGGGTGGCGGCATTGGTTTAATGAACTTTGCTTTTGAAGGACTAGTTTCTGGTTCTAAGTGGGGTTCTGCGATCGGTGTAATCATGTTTATGCTCGTGATTGGTGGCGCATTTGGTATTGTGATGCGTACTGGTACGATCGATAACGGTATTCTACGTTTGATTGATAAAACCAAAGGAAGTGAAGCACTCTTTATCCCTGTTCTTTTTGCTTTGTTCTCTTTAGGTGGCGCGGTATTCGGAATGGGAGAAGAAGCCGTTGCCTTTGCCATTATTATTGCTCCGCTTATGGTACGTCTTGGCTATGATGGTATTACTACTGTAATGGTGACGTACGTAGCTACGCAGATTGGTTTTGCTACCTCATGGATGAACCCGTTTTCAGTGGCTGTTGCTCAAGGTATCGCTGGAATCCCAGTTCTCTCTGGTATGTCGATGAGAATTGCTATGTGGGTTGCATTTACCATCATAGGTATTGTGTTCACTATGGTGTACGCATCTCGAATCAAAGCAAACCCAGAATTATCATATAGTCACCGTACCGACATCTTCTTTAGAAAACAGACAGACACAGTGCAAGAATCACGCTGGAATCTTGGTGATACTCTCGTTCTGACCACTGTTGTAGCAACGACCATCTGGGTTGTCTGGGGGGTGGTAGCACATGCATGGTATATCCCAGAAATTGCTTCTCAGTTCTTCACCATGGGTTTTGTTGCGGGACTGATTGGTGTGGTATTCCGCTTGAATGGTATGACTCTTAACGATATGGCGGACGCTTTTAAAGAAGGTGCTGGTATTATGTTAGCGCCTGCTTTGCTAGTAGGCTGTGCCAAGGGCGTTCTACTAATTCTTGGCGGCGGTACCACGGACGAATCTAGTGTATTGAATTCGATCCTTAATGGCGCTGGTGGAATGATTAGCGGCCTGCCTGATGTGGCTGCTGCTTGGTTAATGTATGTGTTCCAATCCATCTTTAACTTCTTTGTGACCTCTGGTTCGGGTCAGGCAGCGTTGACTATGCCACTGTTAGCGCCGCTGGCTGATATTGCAGGTGTCACTCGTCAAGTTGCCGTACTTGCTTTCCAATTGGGTGATGGTTTTACCAATGTTATTGTTCCTACCTCTGCATCTTTGATGGCAACCTTAGGGGTCTGCCGTATTGATTGGGGTGATTGGGCAAGGTTCTGCTGGCGCTTTATTTTGCTGCTATTTGTTTTAGCAAGCTTTGTGGTCGTTGGAGCACACTTAATGGGGTTTGCTTAGGCTTAAGCATTGATTTAGTGTAGTGATTAAGCGGGCATTAGCCCGCTTTTTATTATCAGAAAGAGAAACGAAACACGTGATTGAGTCAGAAAATTTTCCTACCATCAGCTCATTAGATGTTGAAACCTTATCAGCCGGGATTCATCACTTTTGGTTTAAAGCCTCAACCAATGCTATGGGGATTGAGGTTCGACTACCTGTGGTTGTCGCTAAAGCAGAGAAACCTGGGCCCAAAGTTTTTATCACTGCTGGTGTGCATGGTGATGAGTTAAACGGTGTTTTGACTGCCCATGAACTGATTAGACGTCTGCCAGAAGTATTAAGCGCTGGCTCGGTAACGATCGCCCCATCGATCAATGTATCAGGCATTTTAAACCACAGTCGAGATTTTCACTCATCTGACCCTGATTCATCTCCAGCCAATCTTAATCGATTTTTCCCCGGTAATCCGAATGGTGATACAGCCAATCGCTATCTTGATACAATTTGGACACAGTTATTAAAACCAAATGGTGAAATCGCTATCGATTTGCATACGCAAACGCGTGGTGCTACGTATCCACTGTATGTGTTTGCAGATTTTAGGTTAGAGCAAGCATTGGAGATGGCTCGACTCATGGAGCCAGATGTTATTCTCAACGACCCAGGTGATCACGGTGTGTTGGAAACCGTCTGGAATAATTCGGGTGTCCCTTGCATAACGGTAGAGGTTGGAATGGGTAAAGTGACTCAACCTGAACTTATCGAGAGAGCGGTGTGCGGCATCAAGCAAATACTTGTTAACCAAGGAGTGATTGAAGGGGAATCACCAAACGTTACTCCGTGTGACATCGAAGGGAAAGAAATCATCAGCGTTCGTGCTAATAAAGGTGGGTTTGTTTTACCACAAGTGACCCTTTTGGAAAGAGTGGAGAAGGGACAACTTCTGGCAGTGCAATATGATAGTTTTGGTCGTATGACAGACAGTTACTACGCACCTAATGATGGTACCGTCATTAGCTACAACGTTGATAGTTTGAGAGAGGCGGGGGCGCTTGTTGTTCGCTTAATCCGATAAAGTAAAAAAAAAGCCTCCCTCTATTAGGGAGGCAAAAATAGTGACCACTTGTTCAGTCTCTTCTGCCTAGATAGCATAGCTAAGAATTACCTTCTCCCTCTTAGAAAAACAACTCCGCCATGCTGAGACTGACAAGTGCAAATGCTGCTAACATTTGTCTCTACTACTAAAGCAGTAGTTGTGCCAACTTCTTTGAAATTATAACCATTTGTTTTATTTGGATATTCTATTTATCGGTGGAAGAACGGTGTGAATACTAAAACAGGATTTGGTGCAGCTGCACGAAAGTAGGGAAGACTAGGCCAAAATGACCTAGCCATATTAATCTATATGCTACGTATAATCTAGAAGTCGTAACGTAGACCTAGACGTAGTGTGTTTTCAACATCATAGGCGATTTTATTGTTTGCGATGTCTGAATAGTCACCTTTGCTACGATTGTCGATCTTGTAAGACAAATAAGTGCGTAATGACTTATTGAAGTGGTACTGCCCTGTTAGTTCAAAAAAGTCATCTTTGTCGTATTTGCTTTCACCAGCGCCTTTTCCTTCATATTGAGCTTTTGCATAAGCTGCCATAATACGGAAACCATTATCAAACTTATAAGTACCAGATAACTCGACACCATTGTAGTCGACATCAGCAGCGTTATCGAAATCGTAAGTGCCCTGGGTATAAGTACCGCCAAGAGTCAGGCTTGCGACAGAGTAACTCAGGCCGCCGATAAACTGATTGGCTGAACCGTTGTCGTTATTGCCACGGAACTCATCCTCAGAAACATCGTTCATCGCGTAGCCTAGGCCAATATCCAAACCAAATGGAGTGGCATAAATACCAGAAAGACCGTAGCCGTTTTCGTTTTTCTCTTCAGCTGCAATAGCACTCGCTTTGATAGAAAGAACATCTGAGAATACGTTAGAGTAGGCGATGGTGTTGTTGATTTGTTCATTACCCGCATTAATGAACGTTTTCTGGCCGCCAGTCCAAATTTGTCCGTCATCTGACATTTGTGAGATTTGTACACCGGCTGTATCTTGCCTACCAAATGAGATATCACCAAACTGTGTTCCAATACCAGCAAACATGTAACGCTGTTTTAGAGTATTAGTTGCAGTGTTATCGCCAGATGAATGAACACTTTGTTCAGCTTCGTAGAACCCAAATCCAGTAAGGCCATCAGCAATTTGAGTCTCACCACCAACATTTAGACGAAAGCGAGACTTGTTCGCCATTGAACCTTCGATCTCCTCCCCTTTGTCGCCAATAAAATCACCACGGAACTCAGCACGACCACCAAT
The DNA here is from genome assembly GCF_021568915.1 of Vibrio sp. McD22-P3. Lineage (NCBI taxonomy): Bacteria > Pseudomonadati > Pseudomonadota > Gammaproteobacteria > Vibrionales > Vibrionaceae > Vibrio > Vibrio sp. McD22-P3. Next base: position 237,789 of record NZ_JAKGTN010000004.1, on the reverse strand, counting down.
ATTTAAGGTTGTTCCATCCTTGCTATATACTTCTGCGGCCAAAACTGAACCTGAAACCATCGCTGCTAAAACAGCACTCGCTAGAATTGCCTTTCTCATTTTTCTTACCTTTTAAGTATCAATAAAATGCGTCCTTCTTTCGGTGAGGACGTCGTCTTCTTGGGATGCGAGTAAGTTATTGGACGGGTATGACAGAAAAATGTGAGTTGTGTTACGGTCTGATTTTATGAGTATTTTTCTAAAGAGTCTGTTGGAAGAGATTTCTATGGAATAAAAAAGGGCGCCTACGCACCCTTTTGTAGTATATGAGCTTTTTTTTAGAAATCGTAACGAAGGCCTAGGCGGAGCGAGTCATCCGCGTCTCTATTTTGAAGATTACCGTTAATGTAGTATTTGTCTTTTTCCAGCATGTTGAATTTATAACTCAAGTAACTATGAATTGAGTTATTGAAGTAATATTTACCTGTTAACTCAACATAGTTGTTTTTATCGTATTTAGATACGTTATCATCGACGTCTTGTTTAGCGTAAACCGCTTGTGCGACGAAACCGTTATCAAACTTATATTGTCCAGCGAACTCGTAACCGGTGAAATCTACATCACCAGAAGATTCCTTGACCTTACCTTGGGTATATGTACCAGCTACATATAGTTGACCAACAGCGTAACTTAGACCACCCATAAACTGACTTGTCTCCGCAGTATCGGTAGCACTAGTTATCCATTCATCTCCCCCTGCATAACCTAAACCAATACCAAGACCCATAGGTAACGTGTAGATACCAGATATACCGTAGCTATTTTGATCTTTTTCATCACTCAGAATAGCATTTGCTTTCAAAGACAAAGCATCATCAGCGAACATCCCAGTATAAAGGATGTTGTTGTTAGCTTGCTCGTTACCGGCATCAATAAACTCTTTTTGAGCACCAGTGTATGTTGCAATATCAGACATTTGAGATAGCTGTACTAAAGCTGTATCTTGGCGACCAAAAGAGATTGCACCAAAGTTAGTTTGAAGGCCTGCATACATGTAACGTTGTTTGAAATTGTCTGTTTGACTATTTCCTGCACCAGAGCCATCCGAATTCACGCCCTGTTCCGCTTCGTAAAATGCGAAACCAGAAAGGTCATTGGTTATCTGTGTGTTTCCGCCTACGTTCAAACGGAAACGGGAGTTGTTATCCATTGAACCGTCCAACTCAGCACCCGATGATTTACCAATAAAATCACCACGGAATTCCGCACGTCCACCAATATTTAATGAAGTACCATCTGAGTTGTAAACCTCTGCAGCAAGTGCTGAACCAGAGACGAGTGCTGTTGTAATCGCCGTAGCGATGGCTGCCATTTTCATAATTCTATCCTTTGATTATTATTAACCACTGCAATGTTTCCACTGCTAGACCATTTAATGCCTTATGACATAAGTGGCCTAATGGAAGGATAGAACGCCTTTTCTAGCTTTCCTTTCTAAATTCCAAATAGTTCCCTTCTAATTACTCTTTTGTGATCTATCGCTCATAAATGACGTGCTTCATTGGCAGTTTTATAACTCACAACAAAGTCACTCGGCGGGTGTTACTCAAAAAATGGGAGATTGTTGACAAAAATGATGTGTTTTGAAGACTTAAATCTACGAATTAAACTGAAATAATAAAACGTAACTTGTTGAATTTCACGTGCTTCTCTGTCTGATAAATAACCGGAAAGTGTTTAAAAATGTGAATTTAATCACTCTAAAACAACAAAAAACATAAATCATCCTCATCTAAATGGCTGTTTTAGATCGTTTTACGTTTTTTCTGATTATCTTAACTTGTTGTATTTTAATGATTATATAAAATAGAAAACACTGTTTTTAATCTTTTACGTCTTTTTATGAAGCCTTTGGGAACTTTAGGGTTAGAGTGATTTCCGTCATGTTAATCCAGCGTTACATCAAGTCGGGTTACATGCATGGGTGTTATGTCTGTGTACGTAACAGCTTTATGTGCGTTATGTCATTCGTTGAAATGACACATAAAACTTGAAATATGGAAATCCCAATGAACAAAAAAATTATTGCATTAGCAGTTTCTGCTGCAGCTTTCGGTACTACTGCTCAAGCAGTTGAGCTATACAACCAAGACGGTTCTACTTTCTCTGTAGGTGGTCACGTTTCTGTTGGCGTTCAAGATTCTGAGAAAGGCGATGCTGGTGTAAACTCTGTATCTCCACGTATTAACTTTGAAGCTACTCAAGATCTAGGTAACGGCTTTACTGCTGATGCTAAAGGTGAGTGGGCTCTAAACATGCTTGACGGCGGTGATAACTCTTTCACTACTCGTCTAGGCTACATTGGTGTTAGCCACGCTGAACTAGGTCGCGTAGCGGTTGGTACTCAGTGGGCTCCATACTACACAGCTGGCGGCGTAGCTGACCTTCCAATCGCTTTTGCGAATGACTTCCTATACGACAACCACGGTGCCCTAGGTACTGGTCGTGCAGACGCTATGCTTGCTTACACAAACGCATTTGATTTTGGTAACGCTGGTGCATTTAACTTCGGTCTAGGTTGGCAAGGTGCTAACGACATCGATAACACAGATATTCCTAGCGGTGTTGTTGCAGGTAAATACGACCTAGGTCAACGTGGACAAGTTCAACTTGGTTACGATGTAGCTGGCTTTGGTATCAACTATGCGTACACTGGTGGTGATATCACTTCAGCTGGTGTTGCTACTCCTGCTCTAGATGATAAAGCGCAATCTCACCTAGTTTCTGCTAAATATGGTACTTACGGTAAAGGTCTATACGTAGCAGGTGTTTATGCAATGAACGATTACATGAACAGTTACGATGGTCAACAGCTTAAAGATACTAAGGCTTATGAAGCAATCCTAGCTTACGGTCTATCAAACAGCCTAAACCTATCTGTGAACTACGAAGCAGTTAAGAACGACGGTGATACGCTAGGTACTGGTTACAATGGCGAAACTATCTACGCAACTTCAGCAATCCAAGCTGAGTACGACGTAACTACTCGCATGCGTGCATATGCAGGTTATGAATTCGACCTACAAGGTACTGGCGCATTCAAAGAAGACCGCGACAACATGTGGATGGCTGGTGTTCGTTTCTTCCTATAATGGAAAGCTAACTACCTAATTCTAAAAACCCGCTCTATGAGCGGGTTTTTTTGTTAGACAAATGCCGCAGTGAATGTAAGTGCTGTGTGTTATTTAGTGCATAAATGTGTTTGTGGTAAAAATATCTTACAAATTCTAGTAAGTTGTCTAAATTACTAATCAATTTAGTTATAACTATTTGTTTTTAAATAATAAAAATAGCAGTTACTTTATACTCTAAAACTTCATTTCATTTCACATCACTTCTGGGAACTCTCTCTTTAAAGTATCTCCATATTACAAGTTTCAAGTTTTTAACGAATTGTTCATCAGTGTTACGCACAGCACCTATGAGCAATACGGCATTAACACCCAAGTACTTACGTTCTGTAACGCGAATAAAAGTACCTAACTGTCATATATGGAAATCATAATGAACAAAACTCTACTTGCTCTTGCAGTGACTGCAGCAACGATTGGCACTCAAGCTAACGCGCTAGAAATCTACAACAAAGAAGGCACACAAATGTCTATCGGTGGTCATGCGACTATCGGTCTAACTGGTGCTCATGCAGGAAAAGACGCTCGCGTTGAAGAAAAGTCTCCTCGTATTAATCTTGAAGTGATCCATGACCTTGGTAATGGCTTTAAGGCAGACTTCAAAGGAGAGTGGGCAATGAACATGTTAGAAGGTGGCAAAAACACCTTTACGACTCGTCTGGGTTACATTGGTATAGGGCATGAAACATATGGCCGTATTGCAGCAGGTACTCAATGGTCTCCTTATTACATGGCAGCCGGCGTTGTCGATACGCCAATCGGTTGGTCTAATGATTTCCTTTACGACAATCAAGGCTTATTTGGTACTGCGCGTGCTGATAAGTTAGCGGCGTACTACAATACTATTGACTTTGATGAAGCGGGTGCTTTGACAATCGGTGCTGGCTGGCAAGGTGCTAACTCTGTTGATGAAACAATTGGTTATAAGCAAGATGGCAAAACGGTAGCGGGTGCTGGCGACCAAGTTTATTCAACAAAAACTCAAACTTGGCTAAGTTCGCAAAACCGTGGTCAAGTTGCTCTCGGGTATACGATCTCAGGTTTCAACGTCAACTATGCATTCAACAGCGGCAATGTTGTTGAGCGCAATGTAGCTAAGCTTGCTGAGTCTAACTTGGTTTCAGCTAAGTATGGTAATTTCGGCGCGGGTTTATATGTTGCAGCTACATTCGCTGACAACAAAAATATGAACTCATTCGACAGCAAACTAATTGCGAAAACTCAAGCTGTAGACTCGATTCTTGCATACGGTTTTGACATGGGTTTGAACTTAATCCTAAAGCATGAAGAAATGCAAGATACAGAAAACAATGTACGTGTTAAATCTGGAACTTCTGTTCAGGCAGAATATACAATTAACCCACGCGTTCGAGCATATACAGGTTATAACTTCGACAACCAAGGCGAGACTGGTGCGAATGTAGATTACCGCAAAGCGCAAGACAACCAATTCATTATCGGTACGCGTTTCTACTTATAATGTCTTGATAACCTAAAACGACGAAAGCGCCCCTATTAAAGAGGCGCTTTATTGGATCTATTAGGTATTGCACATTACAGTTGAGCGAGTGCTGATCCTGCTTGGGGTTGCTGAACCTTCGCTTTCCCAATCAATTTCAATGCGGTCTTATCATCCCATATGACGTCTTTGTCGCTGCCAATTATCGCACTGTTCATCTTGGCTATTTCGTTCCTCAAAAGTGCATCATCTTCTTCTGACAATGAGATTGTTCTTTTCCATGACCGATATGCTGTTTGTGTTGCAATTGGATCTCGGTTTTTAATCGCAGCAATTAAGTTTTCTTTAATCGATGCATTGTTTATTGAACTCATTGGTGAATTGTCATTAAGTTGGTTCTGATTGGCTTTACTAGTGCGGTACCACATTGCACTAGAGAAAACCCAGAGTGCAGCGAATAATCCGGCGATATATGGCCAACTACCTGAGTCTTTAACAATTGTTGTTGTACCAGGCAAGCTTGATGTTGGACTTGAGACTGGCGATACGGCGTTAATCACTTCGTTCGCTGTTACCGAAACGTTCAACCCTTCCAGTTCAGTTTGGGCTGGCTTTTTATTCACTGAATCCCACCAATTAATCTTTACAGCAGGAAGAGTAAAGTCGCCACCATGTTGAGCTATGAGAACTTGTTTAGTGATCATAGTGACGCTGCCATCATCGTTACTTTTGAACGATGGCTTTTCTGAATAGACCCGAAACGCATCGGGGTTACTGACCGATATATTAGGTAACTGAGCTGACGTTAGCCCTGTTGCCGTTAGAGTAATGGTTCGTGTTAAGGAGTCGCCGCTGGCAATTGAAACTGACTTCGTCTCTACGTTTTTCCCACTATCTAATTTCCAGGTTTGAGACAGAGAAAGTTTCGAAGTCGGTAACCAACTATCGGTATAGCCTTCCGGTACTGGGTCAACTTTTAAGTCAACCGTAGGTGAGTTGGTATCCAGAGTGAGGATCTTCGTAGTTCCACTTCTATTGTTCCCATAAAGAACCCCCCCAGTGAGTGTTGGCGCTTTAATGGCGAAATTACCACTATCGATAGCGGTGACTCTGTATGACTGATCAATGATCATAACCTCCATACCATCAAGCACAGCTTGATACTGTTTAGGTTCGCCAACTGCCTCAATATCTAACCCTGGCGCTTCTGGTGAGGTTAAGTTGGGGTTTTGCAGTAAACGGGGATCGACCTTAACAATGATTCTTGTATCTAGTAACGCACTTTCCTTGGGATAAAGTTCTGACTTACTTAATTGAGTACGAACTTCAATCATGTCTTTGGTCGTAGGTGTTTGCTCATCGATGGTAACGTTCAATGTAATAGGGGAGGTGGCAACACCATTGACATCAAAACTAGGGATGGTCAGTTTGCCAATTCTTTGTGGGGCGATCGCCACCGTCCAAATACTGCTGTCTGTACGCGTGCCATTCAAGATATTGACGGAAGAGCTAAAATTGGGTCGACCAAGATAGAAGTCTTTTGAAAGTGAACTAAAGTCCACCTTATTTCCGTCTAGTTTTTGGTCTGCGACGATTTTTAACTGAATGACCTCATCTTTGCTGACTTTGGTCTTGTTTACGCTTGCTGTTACGTTCAATGCCCATGATGAAAAGCTGACAGCAGAACTAATAATAGCGAGTAGCACTAAGGTGAGAGATTTTATGTTCTTCATTGTAATTACCAATCTTTCCCTGTTGAGGTAGGGACTTCTTTATTCTTCGATTGCAACAACATTTGTGCACGCAGCAAATAACTTGGGTCGCGCACGCTTTCAATTTGTTCAAGTTTTCTAAGATCGGGGTCGACGTTTTGTTGTGTTGTCTCTTTAGCTAGTTGAGCTTGCTTTTGCTCTTCAGAAGCTTGTGACTGTTGCTCACCGGAACTCGCACTAGCGGATTTTTCGGTTGATGCTTTAGTTGTATTGTCTTTCTCTTGAGGCTGCTTTGCCTGCTGATTCCGAGATTCTTTATTATTATCGGAATGCTCTGGTTGCGAATTATTCTTTGTGCGCTCTGAGTCTGGTTTTGCGGTTTCACCAGATGAGTTCTCTTTACTGCTTGAATTAGCGTTAGATTGCGATTGTTGTTGACTTGTCTTTGCCCCGTTGCCACCATTTTGTTGCTGTTGCTGTTGCTGTTGCTGTTGCTGTTGCTGTTGCTTCATTGCGTCTTTAACTAGATTAAGATTAAACTTCGCATCAGCATGGTTAGGCTGTTGATTGAGCACTTGTTGATACATATCAGCTGCTTTTTCCAATTCACCATGCTGGGCATAGGCATTACCAAGGTTATATAAAGCGCTGATATCGCTCTCGCCCTGTAAGTTGTCGATAGCTTGTTGGTAATCGCCATTTTCATATTGCGCCGCTGCTAACCATTGCTTGTTGCTGAACAAGTTCTTGGCGGACTCGTAATCTTTATCTTGAAAGGCGTGGTAACCAAGTTGGTTCTGATTATTGAATGCGCTATCAATGATGGACGCCTCTGCGCTGTTACTATTAAAACCAAAAAGAATAGCGAGTAAAGGAGAGCAAAACACTATGCCTTTTCTAAATAATGGCAGCAAGAGTACTAATACAAGAGGAAGTAGCCAGTAGCCGTTATTTACCCTTGTATCGACGCTTTGCTCTCCTTCTTTCTTAAGGTTTGCGGTTACATCTGAGGTTTGGATCAGACTCGAAATGTCCTGATTGTCACTTCGATACGTTGTATAGTGCCCTCGTCCCACTTTTGCTGCTTGCTCTAAGTTTGTGAAGTGAGTTTTGGCAACGACGGTGTTTCCCGACTTGTCAGTCAGCAGAGAACCGTCGGGTAGTGCAATAGGTGCGCCTCCAGTGGTTCCGAACGCTAAGACTGAAAGTTTCCAGCTATGACCGCTGAGCATCGCTTCAATTGCTTTAAGTTCACTTTGGCCTAGATCATCAGAAAACAGAATGATTTCACCGTTAGACAAGCCTGCTTGTTTCATCATATCGATAGCTTGCTTTACGGCTAAGTCTGCTCTCGCACCTTGGAATGGCATAATCTCCGGCGAAAGGTTTGTGATTAGGTTGCCCAGCGTGGCGGAATCTGTCGTTAGGGGGCTTAAAGTGTAAGCATCGCCTGCGTAGGCTACTAATCCGGTCTGCCCATCGGTAATCAATGGAAGTAGATCCTGTGCCTTGTACTTTATTTGAGCGAGGCGGCTAGGTTTGACGTCATTGGCATAGACCGAACGAGACATGTCTAACACTAACACTCTGGCACTGGATGATTGAAATGCAGGCCGAGTTTGGGTTTCAAAGCTCGGTCCTGCAATCGCGGTTATCAGAACAAGACAAAGTAACGTTAACCAAAACTGAGCTGACTTTTTGGAATCAGATTACAACTTCAACGCTTTTTCTAAGTGAGAGACGATAAGTGATGAGCTAGATTGACGGTAGTTCTTCACCGCAACAACTAAAGCAACGGGCAAAAGTAGCCAAAACGCTTGCGGATAGAGAAATTCAAAATTCATCTTTTTCTCTCCTTAGTATCACTAAAAGCATAATCAGCAACAGGCTGACCGTCGCGGGTAGTGCAAACCACTCGGTTTGAGGTCTCCAGGATTGGGTGGCTTGCTGAACAGGTTGTAGTGCATTGATGGTATCGTAAATGGTCGCTAGTTCATCGGCATTACGAGCTCTGAAATATTGTCCGCCAGTTATGTTAGCGATTTTTATCAATGTCTTTTCGTCTAAATCTTCTGCGGTGTTTACCGTGCGGGTCATAAAGAAATCTTTAACCTGCATCTCACCTGCGCCGACACCTATGGTGTAAATCGTGGTGCCGTACTTTTTGGCGATTTCTGCTGCTTGAACAGGGTCAAGAACACCGGCGTTATTGCTGCCATCACTGAGTAATATCATGACTCGTTGCGGAGCGTTACTATCGACAAAGGTTTTTGTCGCAAGTCCAATACCGTCTCCTATGGCAGTCTGGGTGCCAATCAGTTTTAATACGGTTTGATTAAGCTGAGTTTTAACGGTCTCTCTGTCGAAGGTCAGTGGGGTCTGCAAATAAGCGTGGTCAGCAAAATATACTAATCCGACTCGATCTCCCTTGCGACGGTCAACAAAATCTGACACCACATGTTTGACGGCAGTGAGTCTATCAATGTAACCATCTTGATATGCCATATCTTGTTGGCTCATTGAATAGGAGAGGTCGATGACAAGCATCATGTCACGGTGCTTTGGCTGAATCTCAATAGGCTCGCCATACCAAATTGGTCGAGCAGCAGCACATACTAGGCTTACCCATGCCATTATTGCGATGGTCCGGACGAGTAGTATTTTCTTTCGGCTCGCAGCTGGCATGCCTGAAATGTGAGGTAAAACTATAGATGCGCTTGGTTGTTTAGGTTGAAAGAACTTATAGCTGAGGTATGGCAGGGGTAGCAAAGCGAATAGCCACCACCATTCAAATGTAAATTCACTCATGATGCAGCATTCCAGTTTCTATATTTTCTTTTTGGAGGCAGCGCATTCTGTACCCAGTATTTACAATCGGAGATTAAGTTTGCCTCCTCATCTTTTGGAGGATTGGCGCTGGTGTATAGTGCGGAGTGCCACGAAGATTCATTGGGTATAAACTTCGGCGAGGCAAGTTGTGAATCCAAAAAACTCAACCATGATTGTCCAGTCAAATTGGCCACCTCTTTTCTAGGGAAGTAGCTAAGCGCCGCTTGGCGTAATATTTCATTGGCTTCAGCGGGTGACAATGTGGACACATCGCTTGTAAGCATTTTTAAAGCGGCTTTTTTTGCGCGCTCTTGCTTACGTTTTCTACGTATCAATAGAACAGTTAAAATGATGGAAAGCACAATGAAACCCAGTAAAGCCCAGTATCCCCAAGGCACGGGCCAAACGCTAGGCTCGGTTGGTAGGTGTAATGGCTTTAAAGGTAAAGTTTGAGGCTGACTTAGCTGGCTCATAATTCACTACTTAAAATTGGACATTAATAGCTGTTGTAAAAGCGGTGTTCCGCTTGATACTTGAGATAAGGCAATACCATATCGATTTAACTTGGAAGTTAGCTCGCGCTGTTGCTGCGTATATATGGATTCAACGGTTTTCCTTGTACGATCATTAGAAAAGTCTATTGATAACCGTTCATTTTTACCCATTACGTTTTGTATACCCTTAGCTTTGGTGATACCAAGCTCGATAGGGTCAAACACCTGAATAGCTCGTACACGGTTGTGTTTAGATAGCTTCGAAATGGCGCTTATATCCCTATCAGAAGTCGCCGAGAAATCACTGATCACAATGACCTCACTTCCTTTATTGCAGAGATTGGCTAGTACTTGATAAGGGTCTTTGTCACTTTCCATATCGTTAGAACTAGGAACACTCTTCGATTCCGTTACTACGTTATGAAAACCCTCATTATGAGCGTCGACGAGTTGCTGCAGTAATTGGTATAGCGAGGCTTTTGAGCTCGAAGGACGAAGCTCAAACAAACGTCTATTGGTTCGAATAACCGCGCCGACGCGATCTTTATTGCCAATAGCAATCCAACTTAACAAACTGGCTAAGTGACAAAGCTGCACTGACTTTAACAGCAGTTGCGTTCCCGTATACATGCTTGGTGTCAGGTCTAAGAATAGAACGACAGGGCGTTCTCGCTCTTCAGTAAAAAGTTTAGTGTGCACCTTGCCAGTGCGAGCGGTAACGCGCCAATCTATTTGTCTAACGTCATCACCAGCTTGATACTGGCGAACTTCAGAAAACGTCATTCCACGTCCCTTACGAGGGCTGGCATGCTGTCCGTTAAGTTGCGACCAGAGGCTTTTAGCTGGTGGCTGCCAACGTTTACCGTGTGTTTGATAGAAGCAGAGCTCCTGCAGAGAAATCGAGGCTCCATTACACTGTATAGGCAAGTCTCCGCGCACGATAGCTGTCTCGAGCACGTGACTGTTATTGGTATCTTTTCGAAAACCTTTAGCAAGGTTAAATTTTCCGAACATAAGCCAGTTTACCTACGCCGATGCAACGGTTTTTAGTAACTCGTCAATGATTCTATTGCCATCAATTCCTTCGGCCTGCGCTTGATAAGTCAGTAACAGTCGATGTCGCAGAACTGGGTAAATGATTTCGTGAATATCTTCTGGGCTTACAAAGTCGCGACCAGATAGCCAAGCGTGAGCTCGAGCTGCTCTATCTAATGCGATAGTTGCACGTGGACTCACTCCCATCTCAATCCAGCTGACTAGGTCGTTGCTATAAGCATCTGGAGTTCGTGTTGCCATAACCAATCGAACGATATATTTTTCAATAGACTCTGCCATATGAATGGATAAAACTTGGCGTCGCGCTTCGAAAACTTCTTGTTGGGAAATACGATTCTCAAAGTGGTGACTTTCTCCTAAAGCTTCACCGCGATTGAGCCTCAAGATCGCTAGCTCACTATCCGCATCTGGGTAATTGACCTCTAAGTGAAGCAAAAAGCGGTCTAACTGAGCTTCTGGTAATGGATAGGTTCCTTCTTGTTCTATGGGGTTTTGTGTTGCCATGACGAGGAAAAGATCGGGAAGAGGGTAGGTCGTTTGACCAACACTAATCTGCTTCTCCGCCATTGCTTCTAGCATCGCCGCTTGTACTTTAGCTGGTGCGCGGTTTACTTCATCCGCCAAAATAAGGGAATGAAATATCGGACCAGACTTAAATTGAAACTCACCAGTCTCAGGACGATAGATATCAGTACCTGTTAAATCTGATGGTAGAAGGTCCGGTGTAAACTGAACACGATGGAAGCTACCTTCAATGCAATCGGCTAAGGACTTTACCGCACGTGTTTTTGCAAGACCAGGAGGGCCTTCTACCAGTATATGTCCATCAGCGAGCAACGCTACGAGCAACTGTTTCACTAAGTTGTCCTGGCCAATAACCTGAGATTCGAGATAGCGTTGAAGTTGTTGGAAAGACTGCGCTGGCATGATGATGTTTCCTTATGGCGAGCGATTGAGATAAATAGGTAGATGGAAAACTACCGCGAAAGTTCCCTAAGTTATGTCATTGTTTTGTAATTACAATCAAGGATGTTACCACTTCACGTTTCATAATTTGGCAATATGTGTTCATTGTTGAAGGAAGTAAACATGCTCATAAGTAGGCTAATTGTAGCTGGAATATGGCATGAGCACGCCAAAACAAGTAAACTAGAACCAGTTTAAGTGATTAAGTAAGGTAATTTGTTATGAGTGATTTTGAGAAAGAATTAGAGTTGATGTCTTCTCAAGCAGAGTCTGAGCCAGAGGTAGCTCTTCCTTCAATTGAAGAGCAGCGTGAAATTGCTGCAGAGTTAAAGAAGCTTGAGGCTGAAGGTAAATTGACTCCAGAAGTGCTAGAAAAGTACTTTGGCAAGTTTAATCAAAAGAGCCAGACACCAATTCACTAAACCACCTATCTAAGCCCCTGTTAAGTGCAATTTTAACTAGGGGCTTTTAAATAAAAGTACCACTGCTAGCTAAACCCCCTCAATATTTCACACTGAACTTTTGATTTAGTATTTGAGAGCTATATCTCATATCTCAATTTAACACTCGATGCTTAGTTGCAACTGATATTTTTCTCAAAAATGAGACTGCATATGCAAGCCGTTGTTTTGAATAAAAGTTAGTCAAATGCAATCGATTTCATTGCACTTCTAGGCTATTGACGGATGAGAATGCATCGAATTCAATATTAACTTTGGAACTACTTTTCAAAACAAAAATAATCACATGGAGTGAACTATGGCTACCTTGGTAGAGGGAAACCAACGTGCGGTTCTGTTGGCAGAGAATAATTTGCAATCGAGTCTGTTAAAAGAGTCGATTGAACAGCAACTTAATATGGAAATTCGGCTAATTTCACCTGAACGTATTGGTCAACTCAGGCGCAGCACCAAAGATTACAATGTCGATCTAATTATTATTGACTACCCGACGATGGACCATGCGGCGGTAAGACAATACCATGAAGTTAGGGATGTTTTCTCGCTAGAAGCTCAAGAAGTTTTGATAAATACCTCTCCAGGTATCCGTCATTCGGAGATGTTACGTTGGCAACGTTTAGTAGGTGTATTCTATGCGACCGATAACCTAGAGCGGCTTATTACAGGTTTTAAGTGCATACTAAACGGTGAGATGTGGATGAGCCGAAAGTTGGTTTACGAATACATTAAACTTTACCGAGGAAAACATTGCCATACGACAAACCCTTACTACACTAAATTGACTAGAAGAGAACAAGAAATTATTAAACTTTTGGGTAATGGGGCTTCTAACACGCAAATAGCAGAGACTCTTTTTGTGAGTGAAAATACAGTAAAAGCACACTTGCATAATACTTTTAAAAAAATAAAGGTGAACAATCGTCTGCAAGCCCTCATTTGGGCCAAAGATAACATAGCTCCCCATGAACTTGCGTAGTCTTCGCTATTCATATTAAATGGCTAACCCGTCTTTTTTGGCGGGTTTTCTATATGAGTTAAATGAAAGTGAATATTTAGCTTGCTTGTTGTGGATGATGTTCTAATATTATTTTTGATCATGATCACAAAACCAATTCCGAGGTCCATTATAGAGATCTAATGTGATAATTTTTCTAAAATACTGTTTGTTATGATGTTATTTATTTTTATCATACGATAGTTTAAGTTTCGTAAATGTTTCGATTAGCTAATCTGCGTCATTCCTACTCTTTCCTGTTAACTATTCTCATCTACTTGCTACCAAATTAATAACCCTAGTTAGTTTATTGGTGTTCTGATGGATAAACTTTAAGCTTGATTCAAGGTTTAGGTTTATATGCAACGTCAGATTGCTGAGGCTAGGAAAGGGTATTCCCATGAAAATGGAACAATGGCTTACCGTTCTATTTAAAACTCCAGGTTTGTTTAAATGCAGCGCTTTATTTAGTTGGATAGTTGTTTCTCTTTTTCTATCTGAAAGCGTCGTTATTGCTGGCGAAGTGAACACCTCTAAAGTAATTGTACATACTGTCCCATTTGAGTCTGGAGAGTTTTTAACCGGTGTTACTGACGCTACTCTGTCGAAGTATGGGTTTGAAGAAGCCAACAATTCAGATTTGAGTACTGAGTCAGATCTTGATAATTATTCAGATATAAATATAGCGAATGCTACATCGGCACAAGTAGTCATCTTGCAAAAAAGCTATGGGTCTGATGGGAAAAATAAAGCAAAAGTCAGTGTTTCGGGGGCTGGGAATCGTGTATTGGCAGCACAACTAGGAGGCAGGAATGAAGCCTACATAGCGCAAGAGGGCAATAATAATACAGCTATTGTAGGTCAAGTTGGCTGGGATTTAAGTTCAGAAAGTGTCGCCGTTGTTATCCAAGAGGGTGATGATAACGAAGCCTACATTGGTCAAAAGCGATACAGAAGTGCATCTAGCAATGTCAGTGTTAATCAAATTGGTAATGGGAATATTGCAGCGGTAGTCGCCGGTTCAGGTGCAGACCTTGGAATATCTCAAGTAGGAAATGGAAGTGAGTTAATAATTAATGCTTCCGGTTCAATGGGAATTTACGTCAATCAAACTAATTAGCGGCGTGGTATGTTGGTGGGTTGATATAAATACGTGCTTCTTAAGAAGTATATGTCGACAAGGAATTATAAAGGATTAAGGTTGTTATTATGAATAAATTAGCATTAGTGGTGAGTATTGCACTAGCTTCTAGTACTGTGGTTGCTGAAGACGTGAATTTCAGTAATTATAGCGACAAGCTAGGTAGTAAATTGAGCGCAGATAACCAATCGGTTATACTTCAATCAAATAACACTACTAGTTCAGTGGTTATCGAACAAGGTAAGCTTGGTAGCTACGACATGAATGTTTCGGTCGTAGATATGAGGTTACAAGATTGGGGAAGACTAAACAAAGTACATGTAAAACAGGATGGAGGTTTTGCAAGTGCCCACGATTCTCTAGTGAAGATTGGTGGAACTAGTGGTGGGGCTGATATCGCTGTTGATCAACGTGGATATTATAATGATTCTGAAGTCAAATTATCAGTTGACGCAGATAATAACTTGGTTGACGTAAAGCAGGATAATAGTGAACGTGCAAAAGGTAACTGGTCTGATGTAGCTATTTCTGGGGCTAGTGATTTCAACAAGGTCGATATAGATCAAAAAGGAAGTGGTAATTTCTCAGAAGTAGTCATTTCGGGAGGTAGTAGTGGTTCTTCAGCAAATAAACAACTAGTTAAGGTTGATCAAAATGGCGACAATAATGAGTCATTTGTGAAATTATATGATAATAGTGTTGATAATAACGTAAATATAAATCAGGACGATGATGGTCATTATTCATATGTGGGTATTAATGGCAATCTAAATGATATTGATGTTAAACAAAGTGGGAAAGCAAGCCATTCGGATATCAACCTTTATGGTGAAAGTGATAGCAATATAATAAATGTGACTCAATCGGGTTCTTACCTTGGGAACAAATCAGAGATCACACTTTATGCTTCTTCAGGAAATAATTCGGGCAACCATATAAACTCTGGAATAAAGGGAATTAGAGTTAACCAAACAGGGGTTGATGTTTCAACTATTGTTATGAACAATTCCACTAATAGTGCTATTTACGTCAATCAACAGTAACTTTGATGGTTGATTTGTTAACTAAAGGACCCACAATTGTATTTTGTACAATTGTGGGTCTGTATTCTTTTAATGGTTTGTCTACTTTAGTAAGCACAGACATCCAATGTCAACGTAACCTTAATAGTAACCAAGTTACCATTACACAGCACGCTGAAAGTGAAGGTGTCACGTTGAGAACTCAGTCGGGCTCATCTATATTTATTTCTCAGAATGGAGGTATTTCAGTATATGAATTACCGACTTCTCAATTTCCTCTGCTTTTAGAAAGCGTATCCAACGTACGCTGGGAAATTCGTAGCGACTGCATGGTAACTGAAGTAGGTGCATCTCAAGATTTCACAGAGTAACAGGCTTGCTAAAGATACTCAGTCAGGCATATATCTAAACTTTCTCACTACTGAGACTCTAACTCTAACTTACTGTAATTCCACA
Source organism: Vibrio sp. McD22-P3 (assembly GCF_021568915.1). Classification (NCBI taxonomy): domain Bacteria; kingdom Pseudomonadati; phylum Pseudomonadota; class Gammaproteobacteria; order Vibrionales; family Vibrionaceae; genus Vibrio; species Vibrio sp. McD22-P3. Next base: position 222,028 of record NZ_JAKGTN010000004.1, on the reverse strand, counting down.
AATAAGACTTATTCTTCGGGCTTAGCGCCAGATCCGTTCAATAAATGCTCTGTTATACTTCACAGAATACGGCGTACTAAGCATAGTTACAGGGAGTTGGTTATGTCTGTTGAAAAGGATAGCAACAACGTGCACGCATTATTGTTAGCAGAGAATAGTCTGCAATCCGGTTTGCTCAAAGATTCAATAGAGCAAAAGGTTCCGATCACCATTAGGTTAATGTCTGCTGAGAAGCTTTACCGCTCACGAGATGATGTGGTTGAGAGGGATGTGCGCTTTATTATCATTGATTACGCTGCCATTGGTCATGGCACTGCCACTCACTATCACGAGATTATAGAGAGTATGGACAACAGCATCAAAGAAATTTTATTAAATGCGCCCAGTGACCTAGAACACGCGGAAATGCTTAAATGGCAAAACCTGGTTGGTGTCTTTTATGCCTCGGACACTATTGAAACGTTGGTTTCGGGCTTTGAGCGCATTTTAGCTGGGGAGTTGTGGATGAGCAGAAAGTTGGTCTACGAGTACGTGAATTTCTATCGTCGTCGTCAATGCTCAAAAACCAGCCCGTATTATACCAAGCTAACGAAACGAGAACAGCAAATCATTAAGCTGCTTGGCGATGGAGCGTCTAATACAGAGATCGCCGATACTCTATTTGTTAGTGAGAATACAGTGAAAGCCCACCTTCATAATGCATTCAAGAAAATTAAGGTCAAAAACCGTTTGCAAGCATTGTTGTGGGTGAAGAACAACATAGCATCTAGTGAATTCGTTCAATAGTGTGACTATCCGCTGAGCCGAAACAGAGCCTCTTTTTACCGCACGTTGTAACCATTTTCTAACAGTGTCTGATTTCACTAGAAATAGATGCTGTTTTATCGTGTGCACATTTCCATATTTTGAGTGTGGCACGTGATGAAAAAATCTCTCCTATTTTGGGCATTTAGCTTGTTGTCGACCGCTGTATTTGCTGGTCAGTTTGAAAAGGGTAAGCACTATGTAACCTTGCCTCGACCTCAGACTATTGAATCTCAGGTTATGTTATTCCATTCACCTTATTGTGGTCCTTGCGCCATGGTTCACGGGCCATTGGTGGATATTGTTCAAAAACATGACTTAACCTTTAACGAAGTTGTTGTAGGTATGGGGCCTGTCGGTCGCGACGTTCAAGAAGCCTTTGTGGTTGCCAAAGGGCAGGGCACAGAGCAAGCATTTATTGAAGAGTTGATTCATAGAATTCACTTTCGAAGGGATCAAACTCCAAGGTTTCGTAGTGATATTGCCGATGTCTTAGAAATGTGCGGTGTTAATTCTCAACCTTTTGAGGAGCGCTGTGAACAAATACAAGATGAAGTCGATGACTTTAACAGTTTAATAAAGGAGTATAGGGTTCGAGCGACACCGACGATAATTGTAAATGGTAATCAGCAAGTCATATTGCACCAATTGAGTAGCTTAGAAGAATTAGAACGCCTTATTGTGGAGTTAACAACCTAGTGGTTCAACAAGACGTGCATATCACTTTGTTAAGTGTAGTTATATTGATAGCGCCCATGCTGCTTAGTTGGAACCGTTCAAACCGAATGATGGTCATTGGCTTCAATATGTTGGGTGTTATCTGTATTGCTGCGGCATACCACTATTGTTATCACCCCTTAGCGTACCTTCCATTCTTTATGTCAGGGCTCACTTGTTGGATGTTTGCAGTCGGATTTGCGGTTAATAATCGATAAAAAAACAGGGCTACGGGTAAGTTCCATTTTCCGCATAGCCCTGTTTGCTGCTTACTCGGTTAGCTATAAAATTTCCGTTTTAGCTTGAGAGTATTTGGCGATAATCGGGTTAGACATTGCATCTGGGTCACCAGATGACCACATTCCTCTTTCCATCCCTTTGACAATTAGATGTATAACAGCGGCGTCAATAGCCGACATAATCGCGATATTGACGGGCTCATTGTTGCTGTAACCCAACTCAATTTCGAGTAGCTCTTTATAGTCAATGAATCGGAATGCGCCCAAACCAATTTCATGAGAAGAGATGGTTTTTGAAGTAGTTATACTTAGCAAGACTTGTCCACTACGCACGTCGACTGCTCTAAGGTTGACGGTTACTTGGTCAGTTCGATATTGACCAGAAGCACCTATGCCTAAGTATTTTGCACCTGCGCCGCCAGTTCGTATATTGGAGTCATACGCGACAATACCCCCTTCAATCACCACATTAGCGGAGTTAAGTGACGATAGATCCGAACCATGATTTGAGATCACTTTGTCTTTTTTCTGAGCTGCTCGAATAATCTTACGCTCAGTTAGTAGGTTTTGAAGGCCTTCTCGCTCAAGTGGAACAAACCATTGAGAGTCTAGTAGTGATGTTGTCAGCAATGACGTACCACCCTGAGGTACTGCAGTAGAGAAGTTACTATTAGGCTGAGGCTTATATTGGCCTGTCTGGTCGCGAAAATCATAGACAGAAACTAAGATTTTACCTGCTGGTTTAGGCAGCGCGATCAAGTCGGTGTAAGTAGCGCCTCGTGGCATTAATTTTGGCTCTGCAGAGGTATCAGGTATATCCAAAGAATGTGCGCAGCCACCAAGCATTAATGCTAGGCTCAAGTAAATTAGACCTTTCATAATACGTTCCTTGTAAATTAGAGGTCGGGATTAAGTCCAGAAACACTGATTTCAGTGGATTCTCCAGTTGCCTTGTCGACGATCTGAACCAATAAAGTGCCTGAATCATCAACGACATTAAGGAAGAAGTCGTCAGTTTCCAATTGGCCAGTATTGCCATTACCAATATCTGCCAATAATTGGCTAATTAGTCGGGACTCTAAGCTTGAAGCAAGCCTATCTAGTGCTGATTCTTCTTCAAAGTCAAACGAACTCGCGTTCGGGTCTTGATAGTCGTTAATTGCGTTCGCATGATTGATCAAGATCGTACTGTTTAATGGGTTCCCCCCAAAGGTAGGATTAACTGGGGTGTAGACGAGTTCGCTCGCCAGTGTTAATGGAGACCCCAATATTCCAATTAACGCGAGTTTAGTTGATAAATTTGCCATCCTTGCCGCCTTAAAATTCATCGTGTTCCAAATCAAAGGTGTCCATGTAAAGACGCTCAGCCTGCCATCGGATAATGTAATTACCCACGACTTGTAAGGCATCGTTTGCCCGGTCTTTAGCCTGTCTTCGACCTGGTGACAACGCTGTTCTGTAGATAGCTTTTCGAGAATGGTATACCTCAATAATACTGCCGGAAAGCGCTGTCGGGATTTCTTTGATAGTGAGATTTTCTTTAAGGTCAGGGTATCTATCATTAAGTTGTTGAGAGAAGAAAAAGTAAAAGTCTTCCCCTAAACGAGTGATAGTTCTATCGACAATAACACCACTAACTTCGCTAAAGTCGTTAAACGGAACCTTAAGTTTGTCTCCTTGCCCTTCTATCTTTTTACCGTTTTCTAAGGGAGCCCCGTTTTCAATGCCATTACTGTTTCCTGCCCCGAATACAGAAGAGGCAAACAAACACATGGTAATCATAAGCAGCAATAACTTCATGTTGGCTCCCATTCAAAAATCCGTTTAAAAAATGAGAAGAGTGAGTTCAACTGAACTTAGATAAATAGTAACCCAAAGCCTTTTTTCACTGCATAAACTTTAGCACTAGTTATTATGACTTTTTTTTCATACTTCGGTTCTTTTGATTGCCTAATAATTACTTCAAATATCCAAGGTTTATTTCTTACAAATCAATTTAAGTTTAGTGTGACTAAAACTAGTTGTAATTAGAATTCTAAATGTCATCGGTTCTTATTTTTTATCAGGCGCAAACTCAATCATTATTTGAAATTACAATTATTGTTTGAAGCGCAACACAACCATTTTAAGAATCATGAAGTGTTAAATCCGAAGTCTGCGTTCAGTTAACTCAGAAGCAGGATGAAAATCGATACATTTGGCAATTCAGGGAAAGTCGCAATGAATGCTTCGATAAAAACGAAACTTCAATCGGTATTAGGCGTAGCGTGCTTTGTCGCTAGCACTAGTGCTGCGAGTTCAGCTCTGGTTTTTGCTCCCAACGGAGGGGTTGAGTCTCACGGTGTTTTCTTACATGGAGTAAACGAGGATATCCAAAGTGATTTCAATGATTTACTCAACACTGTAGATGACATCGATAATTATTCAGAGGTGCACATCACTAACGCCACTGATTCGCTTGCGGTTGTAGTTCAGGAAAGTCCGGGGAACTCAGCAGGTAACAAGGCGAAAATAGTACAAAGCGGTAGTAGCAATACTGCCCTAATTGGTCAGAAAGGGGCAGCAAATACCGCCTATATCATTCAAGAGGGTGATAACAATGCAGCGGCGATAGGTCAACTTGGAAGAAATGGGCAAGCTCTTGTCGCCCAAAAAGGAGACAATAACTTAGCGGTAATCGGTCAAGCAAATATATTTCATCCTTCGAGCAAACTCAGTATTAATCAAGAGAACGATAACAATATTGCGTTTGTCGCTGGTTCAGGTGGTGCTAATTTAGGTGTTTCCCAGAATGGCGGGGATAACATATTAATTAATGCATCAAGTGCAATGAGAATTTACATAGACCAATCTAACTAGCGCGCGGTATTAACGTTACATTGGTTTAGTAAATGACTTCTTTTTATAGAAGTTATAGTCGACATGGAAACTTAAAAGGAAATAAGGGTTTTATTATGAAAATGTTAGCATTAGCTTTAGGTGTTGCAGTTGCTTCTTCTACAGTGATGGCAGCAGGTCCTGGTACAGGGAAGGAAATCTCATTCAACAATTATGCAGCTTATCAGAGCATGGATGTCCAGGGTGATAAGGACAACAAAAGTGTGGTCTTGCAATCAAACGATGTAGGCACTAGCGTGACAGTGATGCAAGGCGAGTTGGGTGTGTTTGATGGTAACCGTTCGGTTGTGGATATCAGATTGAATAGTCCAGGTAACAATAATGATGTGATGATCGACCAATCTGGTGGGTACAGTTTCAATGACTCCAAAGTTAAAATCAGTGGAACCACAGGCGGAGCAGATATCGACGTTACTCAAGATGGCCATGCGAATGACTCTGTCGTCAATTTCAGACATGATGAAGATAACTCTTCAGCAACGGTTGCACAAACTGGTGTCGATAACTGGTCGCGAGTTCGCTCTAGAGGTGCGAGTAAATCGAACACAATAGCAGTAACTCAGAATGGGGAAAACCAAGACTCGGAAATTCGTTTGTCTGATAGCTCTTCCAACAACATGATTACTGTTATGCAAGGTAAAAATACGAATAAGAAAAACAATGTGTCCATTGTTGATCTGAGTGCATCTAGTTCAAACAATGACTTGATGATTAACCAGAAAGGTAATAATAACCTCTCAGAAGCGTATCTAGTGGCCTCTAGTGGCGGTGATATTGATGTTATCCAAAGTGCAGCAGACAGTTCATATGTTTCACAAATGAACTCTTTGAATAGTACAGTCTACGTACATCAAAACTAAAATGCGTTTATTTGGTATAGAAAAGACGGTGTTAAACACCGTCTTTTTTTGGGTCATAGCTTTTGATGGGTCTTCTTCGTTATTGAAAGAGCAAGTTAAGTGTGAACTCAGGCATCAGCAGATAGAGATAATATTAGAGGTTGATAAAGGTAATCCAATCATCGATGTAACGACATCTATGGACGACCGCTTCCGTTGGCAGGCCTCTGGTGGTACAGCTCTTTTTAGCTTAAATAAAGACGCTTTCCCTGTAGTAGTCGAAGATAGCAAAAGCACGAGTAAATTAATTATCAATAAGCGTTGCTTGATTGAAGTCATAAAAAAGCCCTCACACTCTCATAAAGAGAAGGAGGACTTTCAGTAAGTATCAATGCGTGAAGCGATTAACTAGAAAAGATTATACACCTGCCTCTTTATACAAACGACGACACGCCTTACCATCACTATGGAACAAGTGGCAACGATGTGCAGGGATACCAATCTTAATACGGTCACCAACTTCTACCTCAAGAGTGTCTGGTTGACGGTAGATAACGTCAGCATCAGCACTTTCTAGATTTAGATAGACTTGAGTCTCGTTGCCAAGTTTCTCTACGATCATAACTTCGCCTTCAACTTTAGCATCGCCTTCCTCTTCAGAGACAAGGTGTTCTGGACGCACACCCAGAGACATACGGTCACCTTTGTTTACGGTTGTCCCGTCCACTGGAATCCAGAATGAGTCGCCGTCAGAAAGCTGAACTTTTACGCGCTCTGCTTCGACTTCGTCGATGAATACACTCATGAAATTCATCTTTGGAGAACCAATAAAACCAGCTACAAAACGGTTGTCAGGATAATGATAAAGCTCAAGTGGTTTACCGACCTGTGCCACATAGCCAGCATCTAGGACAACAATTTTGTCAGCCATAGTCATCGCTTCTACCTGATCATGCGTTACATAGATCATGGTGCAGCCAAGTTGACGTTGCAGCTTAGTGATTTGCGAACGCATGTTGACACGCAGCGCTGCATCAAGGTTAGACAGGGGTTCATCTAACAAAAATACATTAGGTTGAGATACCAAAGTACGACCAATCGCTACACGCTGGCGTTGACCACCAGAAAGTGCTTTAGGCTGACGCTCTAATAGATGACCTAATTGAAGAATTTCAGCAGCGTGTTCAACACGGCGGTCGATTTCTGCTTTATCTGCTTTAGCGAGTTTAAGGCCAAACGACATATTGTCGTATAGATTAAGGTGAGGGTAGAGTGCATAAGACTGGAATACCATACCTACGCCGCGCTTTGATGGTTCTACATCATTCATGCGCTCATCACCAATATACAAATCACCGGACGTGATGTCTTCTAAACCTGCGATACAACGTAGTAGAGTTGATTTACCACAACCTGATGGACCGACAAAGACAACAAACTCGCCTTCGTTGATTTCTAGGTCGACATTCTTGGAGATCAGTACGTCGCCGTACGCTTTACTAACATTTTTTAACGTGACACTCGCCATGTAGCTCGTCCTCGATTCATTTTTATATCTTTCTGTCGGTCATTATAGAGATAAGTCGACAGGTAATAATAGTAGGAAATTGGTAAGTGATTAGGGTATTGCTCGATTTTGTTAAAAGGCCTTGTCCTTTGATTGTCTATCTAGCCCCTGATGGAAAGAAAAAAGGGCGGCGCTGTACGATATGGCGCCACCCTCAAAGCCAAGACTTCGCAAGTATCCCCCGACATAAATTGAAGTTCTCCCCCGTAAAATAAATTACCACTAGTACTTCAATTTATGACTACTTGGCGAGTCCGGCGATGCAAACCCAGCATGTGTTTCGTATGAAACTCAAGGAGCACATGGCTCTTACTGGTAAAGGGTTCTTACCATCCACTCTTGGATGACTGCAGTTTCCTTGATTCGTGTAAGTCGTACATCCTCCTGATAAAAATAATTGTGGGGGGAGTAGGAAAGGAGGAGGGGTTAGGGGAGTAGAAAAGCCATATGAGATCCAGTTCAAATAATTACTCCTCATAATGGTGAAACATGTCACAACAGAAGATTGTTTTGTGATGTTGATCTATAGTTCTTGCCGACAGAGATCACGGAAATCATTGCTACTCCAAAGGGCGTAGAGAGTAGGAGGATGAGACCTTGCTGTATTTTTTAGATGATACTCATCGAAATTTAGGAAAATCCTCTGGATGACCCTGCGATCAAAACTATAAAAAGGATATGAACATGAAAAAAGCCCTAAGCACTGTAGCTCTAGGTACACTAGTTGCTCTTGGTTCTTTTGGTGCAAATGCTGCTATCGAAGAAGGACAACTCACTATTTGGATCAATGGTGATAAAGGTTATAACGGTCTTGCAGAAGTAGGTAAGAAGTTCGAAGAAGACACAGGTATTAAAGTGACAGTTGCTCACCCTGATGGTCTAGAGAGCCGCTTCCCTCAAGTTGCAGCGACTGGTGACGGTCCTGATATCGTGTTTTGGGCTCATGACCGTTTCGGTGAGTATGCTCAAGCAGGTTTGCTAGCTGAAATCAAACCTTCTAAAGAAGTTAAAGAAGGCATCATTGATTTTGCATGGGATGCAGTTAAGTACGATGGCAAGATTATCGGTTACCCAGTAGCGGTTGAATCCCTATCCCTAATTTACAACAAAGACTTGGTTCCTAACCCACCGAAGACTTGGGAAGAAGTGGAAGCATTGAATGCGAAACTTGCAAAAGACGGCAAGTCCGCAATCATGTGGAACCTAAAAGAACCGTACTTCACATGGCCACTAATGGCGGCTGATGGCGGTTATGCATTCAAATACAACGGTGGTACTTATGACGTTAAAGACGCAGGTATTGCTAAAAATGGCGTGAAAGACGCACTTTCATTCGTGAAGGGCCTTGTCGACAAAGGTGTTATCTCGGCAGATATGGATTACTCAGTGTCTGAGTCTGCGTTTAACCAAGGTAAGACTGCGATGACGATCAACGGTCCATGGTCTTGGGCGAATATCGAGAAGTCTGGCATCAACTACGGTGTTGCTACTCTTCCTAAGTTCAACGGTCAAGCATCTAAGCCTTTCGTTGGCGTACTAACTGCGGGTATCAGTACTGCATCACCTAACCGTGACTTAGCGGTTGAGTTCTTAGAGAACTACTTACTGACTAATGACGGTCTACGTTTAGTTAACAACGACAAGCCACTAGGCGCAGTTGCGCTAACGTCATTCCAAGAAGAGCTAGGTGCTGATGAGCGTATCGCGGCGACAATGGATAATGCGATGAACGGTGAAATCATGCCAAACGTTCCACAAATGAGCGCGTTCTGGGCATCGGCTAAAAACGCTATCGTGAACGTGGTTGATGGACGTCAGACTGTTGATGCTGCTGTAGCAGATGCAGAAAAGCAAATGACTAAGTAACTATTGATATTAGATCTACCCTTTTAAGGAGGGGGCAACCCCTCCTTCTTTTCTATTTTTTGTATTATCGCTAGCAGGTCCTTTTATGCAGTCAGTTCAAGGTACAGATGCCATGTCAGCAACAACCGCTACAGTTCCGAGCAGCAAGAAAGTATTCATTAAGTGGGGACTTCTTGGCTCAGTTGGTCTAGTGAACGGTTACGCGACCATTCTTATGTATTCACGCGGTGAGCTTGCCTTTGCAATGCTTACTGTGATCTTAACCGCTCTGGCACTCTATATTTTCGGCAGTAAGAAAACTTACGCTCACCGCTATATCTATCCAGGTATTGCGGGCATGATTCTCTTTATTCTTTTCCCATTAGCGTATACCGTCGGACTCGCTTTCACTAACTACAGTGCGAAAAACCAACTCTCTTTGGATAGGGCACAAAGCGTCTTAATGCAGCGCACATTCCAAAGCGGTGAAAGCTTCTCTTTTGATTTGTATAAAACGGATAATGGCCATCGTATTTACGTTAAAGACGGTGACCAGCTGCTCGTCACGCCTGAGTTTGATATCTCAAGCCCTAAAGCAGAGTATGACCTTTCTGAAGCTCAGTCTCAGTCGGGTGAAAAAGAGAAAATTAAGGCGATCATTCAAAACCGTTCAGCGCTAAATACTATCGATCTTCACATGCCAGATGGCGCTGATATTAGAATGAGTGGCCTACGTAAGTTCGCGTCGGTACAACCATTGTTTAGCAAAATTGAGGGTACTGACGATCTTCTGAACAACAAGACGGGTGAGACATTCCGTCCGAATATGGAAGTTGGTTTCTATCAGCCTATTGATACGAATGGAGAGTTTACTGGCAATACGGTTTCTCCGGGTTTCATCGTTGATATTGGTACGCACAACTTTGAGCGTGTTTGGAAAGACGATGGTATTAAAGAGCCGTTTATTAGCATCTTTATTTGGACGGTTGTGTTCTCAGTACTGACAGTGATCTTTACTCTGGTCATCGGTATGGTGTTGGCTAGTGTGGTTCAATGGGAGGAACTGAAAGGACGTGCGGTGTATCGCGTACTGCTTATTCTTCCATATGCGGTCCCAGCGTTTATCTCAATCCTTATCTTTAAAGGTCTATTCAACCAAAGCTTTGGTGAAATTAATATGGTGTTACAGAGCCTATTTGGTATCAGTCCAAGCTGGTTCTCTGACCCAATTTTAGCGAAAACCATGGTGTTAATTGTTAACACTTGGCTTGGTTTCCCTTACATGATGATCCTATGTATGGGTCTACTAAAAGCGATTCCAGACGATTTGTATGAAGCATCGGCGATTGATGGAGCAAACTTCATCCATAACTTTACACGCGTTACGTTGCCATTGATGATCAAACCACTAACGCCGCTTTTGATTGCAAGTTTTGCTTTCAACTTCAACAACTTCGTAATGATTCAGCTATTGACTCAAGGTGGTCCAAACATGATTGGTACCTCTGAGCCAGCGGGTTATACCGACCTACTAGTAAGCTATACCTACCGTATCGCGTTTGAAGGTTCGGGTGGTCAAGACTTCGGTCTAGCAAGTGCGATTGCAACGCTTATCTTCCTGTTGGTTGGCGCGTTAGCTCTACTCAACTTACGTTTCACTAAACTTGAGCAAGATTAAGGAATATCACGATGCCAATGGTACAAGGTAAATCATTAAAATACCGAGTGTGGGCAACCCATATTGCACTTTGGGTGTTCCTATCACTTATCATCTTCCCACTGTTGATGGTAATCGCAATCTCTTTCCGCGAAGGTAACTTTGCGACAGGTAGTCTGATTCCGGATAACCCATCGCTAGAGCACTGGAAACTGGCGCTAGGGTTCTCTGTGACCAATGCAGATGGTTCGGTGACACCGCCGCCATTCCCAGTACTAACTTGGCTGTGGAACTCGGTGAAAGTAGCAGGCATCTCATCGATTTTGATTGTGGCTCTGTCAACAACGTCAGCTTACGCTTTTGCACGCATGCGTTTCCCTGGAAAGAGCACCATTCTTAAAGCGATGATGATCTTCCAAATGTTCCCGGCAGTACTGGCGTTGGTTGCGTTATATGCACTATTCGACAAGCTTGGTCAGTACATTCCTTTCTTAGGATTGAACACGCATGGTGGTCTTATCTTCTCCTACTTAGGCGGTATTGCACTGCACGTATGGACGATTAAAGGCTACTTTGAAACGATTGATAACTCGCTAGAGGAAGCTGCAGCACTAGATGGTGCGACTCCTTGGCAGGCGTTCCGCTTAGTACTATTGCCACTGTCTGTGCCAATTCTAGCGGTAGTCTTTATCCTGTCGTTTATTGGGGTTGTGGGTGAAGTACCAGTAGCATCATTACTGCTTTCTGATGTAAACTCATACACATTAGCGGTTGGTATGCAGCAATATCTGTACCCTCAGAACTATTTATGGGGCGACTTCGCGGCAGCGGCGGTATTGTCAGCATTACCTATCACAATCGTATTCTTACTTGCGCAGCGCTGGTTAGTGGGTGGCCTCACAGCTGGTGGTGTTAAAGGATAATAACGATAAGGGTGATCGCAAGGTCACCCGTTTTTTTGTCTTGTTTGACACTCAATTGGTTTGGCCGCCGACAAGTTGGATAAGATCACTGGTGTTACGTATAGCTGGCTGTTACCAGGATTCCTTACTATCACGAATAACAGTTTCTTGTAACCGATGCCTGAGCTTAGTCTCGGGCGTTTTCTTTTCTAGCCATCAATTCTTTTCGTCCATTAAATTGTGACCTAATAAGAATAGCCGTACGTCCGTTCATTACCTATTGTTATTATTGACAATTAATGCTGTTAAAAGCAGCAGTTGGCTTGTGCTGTCGTAGGCAGTCTGTGCTCGGTGTGTTATAAGTTTTAACAGACCTGAAATAGGTAGCCAGTTTGTCTGAAAAAGGGAGAATCAGATGACAAGAATCACGGAATCGAAAGCCTTAATTTATTCAGCCGTTGGGGCAGGCCTGTTAGCGCTGTGGGGCGGTTTAATGGCAATGATTTCTGGCTCAAGTGCCATCTTGCTTGACGCCTCGTTTAACCTATTATCAGCGGTAGTGTCTTTCGCCTCTCTGCGCATTGCAAAGTTAACTGAATCTGGTACATCACGAAACTACCCGATGGGTTTCTTTGCCTTTGAGCCACTTATTGTTGTCATCAAAGGCATTACTATATTAATACTTATTGCGTTCGCAGTCGGTAGTAATATTCCGGTTATTCTTGCAGGAGGCCGTGAGCCGGCACTGAGTTTAATGGCAATTTACGTCTTTCCTGCCGTGGCGTTGTGTGCTTTTCTCTATTGGATTTGTCACCTAGGACACAAACAGTCAAACTCCGACATTCTTAAGGCAGAAAAGAACGCTTGGTTTATCAATGGAATCATTTCGGGAGCTATTGGGGTAGCACTGATCTTGGTGATGTTGATTCAAGGAACATCGTTCGGATGGGTAGCACGCTATATCGACCAAATTCTTGTTGTGCTATTTAGTTTGGCCTTCATTAGTGACCCAATCAAACTTATCAAAAATGGTATGCGTGAACTCACCTTAGCCATGCCTCCGATAGAGCACACTAAGCCGATTTATCGCGGTCTGAAAGGTTTAGCTCAGGAGTATGAAATTGAGATTGTCGATATCTTTATTGCTAAGCTTGGTCGAAAAACTTGGGTGTCTGTGTATGTAGATCCTAAACGTGAATCGATGACATTCAAGAGCTATGAACGATTTGTCGATGATTTGAGGGCTAAAGTAGATAAGCCTTACACCATGACCGAGGTAGACGTCATCCTTAAGCGCTCGCCAACATCAGCAAGTGAGGCTAACTTAGTTCACGACTAGAGGGTGCACATCCCACGTACTGGAGCAGAACGTAAAGACTTTCTTGCTCCAGTGCGACTCGCTGTAACAAATCAGCAAAGACATCGTCGCCACCAAAGCACGCTTTGATATAGTGATTGATCTCGTCTCTTTGATAACCTTCTACATACATCGTTCTGATCCATTGGTACTCGACAGATTTTAAGTTAGTAAGTGTTGTTTCACTTAACGTGATGTCGTTGAGGGTCAAGCCGAGCTCCTATCTCTTTTGGCATTAAAGTTTGGCGATTACATCAAACTTTAATGAAAGAAAAATGACAGTTGCGTGACTTGACAGTGAATTGACAAACTAGACTATTGATTCAACATTCTGTTTCAAAAGGTAAATTAGCTCGTTCACGCTATTTTTATGTTCACCAAGCTTGGTATAAATCCCGATATTACCTACTTTTTGCCTATCAATATGGCAGACTTTCAAACCTAAGCTCGCTAACCACTGTTCCGCTCTGTGACTGTATGGCATAACTGCTTGAGTCATATGAAGCATGTCTATACTGGCTAATACAGAGTCTACATCGTAGACAACACGTTCTTCTAGAGAGCCATCATGAGGTAGGCCATTAGACAGCACGGATTGGTGTCGGGGGTGGTTCGGTGTCACTCGAAGCAATGGAAACTGATCTATCTCGTTTGGCTCTGCATTCGATTTCGCTAACGGGTGTTGTTGTGATACGTAGGTTGCTTCGTAATCTTGGAAAAGAGGTTGGAAGGCTACACGGCAGTCGTCAGAGAGTTCCAATACCTCATGACCTATAAATAAATCTATATCACCTCTTGTGAGGTGGCTCAGTAGGGAGAGGTTATTACCAAACTCGAGATGAAACGAATTTGCTGGGTTTAATGACTGATAATCCTTTACCGATTGACGTACAAATCGTTCCCACCATACTTCTCCAGTACCGATTTTAATCTTGCCGAACTGGCGTTGTTGCATGTCATTAAACTGATGTTTGAGAGAGAAGTATTGTTCCTGCTGTTCCTGCGCAAATGCCCGAAATTTCTGGCCATATGGTGTGAGTTCAACACCTTTCGATAATCGATTAAATAGAGGTGCGCCCATTTCGGATTCCAATTTTTTTATCGCGGATGTCAAAGACGGTTGGCTGATAAACAGTTCATCAGAGGCTCGTTTGATGTTGCCATGCTTTGCGACTGCTAAGAAGTACTTTAGCGATTTGTTGATAGCCATGTTGCGCACCAAGGTGTTATATAAAAATTCTATATGATTATACGTATATTCTATTTTCTTTCCTACTGAGCAATGCGTAGAGTGATGGAATAAATTACGCCTATTAAAGGAATTGAACATGGAAAAAAGATGGTGGCATAACTCCGTTGTCTATCAGATTTACCCGCGCAGCTTCTGTGACTCCAACGGTGACGGAATTGGAGATCTAAACGGTATTCGTTCCAAACTAGACTATTTAACTGAACTAGGTGTGGATGTGATTTGGTTATCGCCTGTCTATCAATCTCCAATGGACGATAATGGTTATGATATTTCAGACTATCAAGCAATCGCACCCGAGTTCGGCACAATGGAAGATATGGATGCCTTACTAGCGGAAGCCAAAGAAAGGGGCATCAAAATCGTCATGGATTTGGTCGTCAATCATACCTCTGACGAGCACGAATGGTTTAAACGCGCTTGCGAGTCGAAAACCTCGCCTTATCGAGACTATTATGTTTGGCGAGATGCAAAGCCGGATGGCAGTGCACCGAGTGATATGGGCTCAATCTTTGGTGGGAGTGCTTGGGAGTGGCATGAGCCCACACAGCAGTATTACTTACATTTGTTTTCAAAAAAACAGCCGGATTTAAACTGGGAAAACCCTAAAGTACATGATGAAGTTCATAAAATGATGAACTGGTGGATCGATAGGGGGATTGGTGGTTTCCGATTAGATGTCATTGATTTGATTGGTAAAGAAATTGATAACGGTATTACGGGTAATGGACCACGCCTACACCCTCTACTTAAGCAGATGAACAATGCCACATTTGGCGACAAAGATCTGCTAACAGTAGGAGAAACTTGGGACGCAACGCCTGAAATCGCCAAGCTTTACAGCGCGGAAGACCGCGAAGAGCTATCGATGGTGTTCCAGTTTGAACATATTACCTTGACCTGGACGAATGGTGACAAGTGGAAGCCTGCGCCGTTAGATCTAAAGGCATTCAAACAGGTTCTGACTAAGTGGCAATTGGAGCTTAAAGAGACCGGCTGGAATTCGCTGTTTTGGAATAATCATGATTTACCACGAGCGGTGTCTAAGTATGGAAACGACGGCCAGTATCGAGTGAAATCGGCCAAAATGTTAGCGACAGTATTACATTGTTTAAAAGGCACGCCTTACATCTATCAAGGCGAAGAGATTGGTATGACGAATGTGAAGTTCGACAATCTTGAGCAATATAAAGATATTGAAACGCTCAACTTTTACAAGGTAAGAACCGAAGCAGGTGTGAGTCATGAAGAGATGATGGCGGCGTTGGCTGAAAACAGTCGTGACAATGCTCGTACACCAATGCAATGGTCAAATGAAGCCAATGCAGGATTCTCTACTGCCGAACCTTGGATCGAGGTCAATCCGAACTACACAGCCGTGAATGCTAAGCTTGATAGAGCCTCGAACGAATCAATCTATGAGTATTACAAAGCACTTATTGGTCTTCGTCGTGAGTTTGAGGCGGTGATTTACGGCGACTTTATTCCTTTACTCGAAGAACATGACAAGGTATTCGCTTACCTACGTCAACATGGAGAACAAACCTTACTTGTGGTTGCAAACTTTAGTGATGAGAGTGTTGATGTCGATTTAGGCATTGAGGCTCCAGCTCAATGTACAGAGTTATTGTCAAACGCAAGCATTGATTTCTCAGATTTTAGTTGCCTTAATTTAGAACCTTATGATGCAGCAGTACTGCGTCTATAGAGCCGGGGTTTAAAATGGAACCAAAAAGGCGAGAACTCAAGTTCTCGCCTTTTTTGGTTTTCAATTGGCTAATCCATTTAGTAAGGCTGATTGTTTTCGCTGTCGCGCTCTCTATCCACGTCTAATTCGTAAGAGTATGGGTCATAGGCGCAATCGCCGATATCATTCCTAGGACACACATGTTCTGTGTTTCTCTCTACCATTGGGGTGTTACACATAGGGCAAGTACGATCCATTTTCTATCTCCTATATTCACCTGACGTGAGGTTGTGAAGCCTATACCGTTGCCCAAAAAAGACAAACGGCTTCCATTTTTACGTCGAGTGATCTGGAAAGATCTTTCCTCGACCTCTAATGATATAGACAGCTATATAGATGAATTCAATGGCACTTTTATGAATGACCTGGAGAGTGTGATCCTGCGTTAACAATTACAAAAACGTACAGAGCTCTGTTACATCGATATTAGTTTGAATTTAAGAGGCTTTTTCCCAAATTGCGATGAAAAAGCCCGAATCAGTCGAAAATCAGTTGAAATATTTGCTAACAGTAATCTACTGGCAGAGCGGAGTTACTCATCTGGTTGATTGGTTTTGTCGTCCACGTAAGGCCAATAATGATGACCGACCCTGATAAGTATTGTCGCCGCTGCCAAAACAAACGCAGCAAGAGACAGCCAAACGATAGGGACAGCGTCCAACTCTTTCATTCCCAGCGTGATATAACGAGCGATGGCCATCATAGCAATGTAGATGGGGTAACGTACTGGGATTTTACCGTTCATCACAAATTGTTGGACCATCGCTAATACTTCCAAATAGATGAACATCAGCAGAATATCAGTCAGCAGAACGCGACGTTCGGTGAAGACGTGCATGAACTCTTCAATCATCGCAAACAGCGTAGCGAGCGTGATTGCAACCAACAAGACAGCTTCAAGAATATGGAAGACCTTTAAGAAAGGTTTACTGAATGATTTTGGTAAATGGGAAGGCATGAAATTTCTTCGATAATAACTGGTTAACCTCTACCTTAGCATAGATGCGGTAAACTCGCGTAGTTCTATAAACGGTAACAGTCAGATATAAAAGCGATTATGGTACAACCTACTGAGTTGGCGAGCACTGAAATATCTCAGTGGGAAAGGCAAAGCGATCAAAAAAGCCCGCTTTTTTACGACGGGCTTGACCTACGATCAAAACAGCTATAACTATCTTAAAATTTGCTTCTCTGCGGTTGTGAGCGCATCTTCAACCGTTTGGCGTCCGTTAAGTGCATTCTCGATAGCAGCACCCTCTGAAATCCAATATGTCATCATTTGTGGGATGGCTGGCATAATCTCACCGTTTTCGGCATTGAGCATTGTGGACTTAATGCGAGCATCGGATTCTAGAGAATTCTGGAATGTCTTAAGTGTCACAGCACCAAGCGGTTTGTCGTTGTTTATCGTTTTAAGAGCCTCGTCGGTAAACAGGTAATTTTCGATAAACTCAACCGCTAAATCCTCATTTGGACTAGCTGAGCTGATACCGGCACTCAAAATGCCAACAAATGGATTGGATTTATTACCATCTAGGGTAGGGAATGTCGCCACACCGTAATTTAAGCCTGCTTTATCTAAGTTGCCCCATGACCACGGTCCATTGATGGTCATTGCCACATCGCCTTTCGCGAATGCAGATTCGGCATTCGCATAGTCCATACCAGGGTCGACAATGCCTTTCTTTTTCATATCAAGCAGGAAGGCTAGGTTTTTGCGAGCTTGTTCGCTGTTAATACCAACGTCTGCTGCGTCGTGACCATTTTCAGTTTTCTTAAATGAGTAGCTTCCTGCTGAGACGATAGGCCAAGTGAAATACGCATTTTTTACATCCCACATGATGGTTTGTTTTCCTTGCGCCTTCATGTTCGCTTGGATAGCAGGGAGCTCTTCCCATGTTTTTGGCGGTTCTGGTAACAAGTCTTTGTTATAAATAAGAGATATCGCTTCGATGGCAAGAGGGTAGCCAATTAACTTACCGTTGTAATTAACGGCATCCCAACTGAAATCGACCAGTTTTTCTTGAAATTCTTTGCTTGGTTTTACTTCACGTAGTAAGCCTGCTTCTGCATAGCCGCCAAAGCGGTCGTGAGCCCAGAAAATAATGTCAGGACCATCGCCAGTTGCTGCAACTTGTTGAAAGCGAGACTCTAAAGACTCTGGAAATTGAACGCTAACTTTAACGCCAGTGTCTTCTTCGAACTGACGACCAACTTCTGCTAAGCCTTCATAGCCTTTGTCACTGTTGATCCAAATTAGTAATTCACCCTCAGTTACTGCGAATGCTGGTGTTGCCATTAACGTCGCTAGTGCGATAGCGGACAAGGATGTTTTTAGATTTTTCATTGTTACGATCCTGACTATTTGTAATGGCACTAGAATAAACCTAATCTTGGTAGCACAAAAATAGGCTTTTTAATAGATGGTATAGTTTTAATCTATTTCATAGCTGTTAAATGTGATTTGAGTGGTTGCCAATAAAAAAGCTCCAACGCGAAGGTTGGAGCTTATGCACTTTTGTGTTTGGGTTGCAAAGTTACCTTATGCCTACGAGCTGCAAAATATGTGATGTGAGTGGTTTTAGTGGTTGTGAGATATGTCCTTTACCATTTTTAACTTCAACCTCAAACTGAACATTGGAGTTTAATAAATCCTGATAGACATAATGTCCATCAGCCAGCGTCAATGTAGTAACGACCTCAGTAGGTAGCATGATTGGCTGTGTAGTGCTGTGCGTTGAATCGAAGTTTATTAGGATAAGAGCATGTTCTTTTTGAGTGTATCGAGTATAACCGTAAAGTTTGCTAGCTAGACTGCCATGCGTTTTATCCTCATCTATTTTTAATGGTTGCATAGCCCCCGTTAAGGCGGGGCAGGTCAGCGCAATGTTCATTAGTTTTTGATAAAAGTGACGCAGTGCCAATTCATCCGAAGACGATTGTCCTCCATCAAATTCGCCGCCATTCATCCATCGCTGGTGGCTTGGAACACCAATATAGTCAAAGATAGAAGTTCGAGTTGGCTGCCCAAAACCGGCCTGCTCTGCACCGGCTTCTCCAACTTCTTGACCAAAATAGATCATTGTTGGAGCATTGCTAATCGTCGCAGAGAGCACCATGGCAGGCAGAGCAGCCTGGGCATTGGAAGCAAACTCGCTACAAGGTATACGCTGCTCGTCGTGATTGTCTAAGAAGTGAAGCATGTGGGCTTCTATATCGTTCAGTTCTTCTTGAATTCGAGTGATGTTTTGAGTATCGCCACGCCCCTGAATGATATCTTTCAAAGCGTCGTAAAGGTCCACTTTGTCGTAGAGGGCGTCCATCTTGCCCAGCTGAATATAATCTCGATATAAATGCGGTTGATATACTTCTGCAACTAAAAAGGCATCTGGATTGACCTTTTTGATTGATGAATTCATATAGCTCCAGAATTCTACGGGCACCATTTCGGCCATATCATATCTAAATCCATCGATACCTTGTGATAGCCAGTAAAGTGCGATGTCACGGAACTTTATCCATGAGTTTGGTACGCGCTTATCTTGCCAAAACTCAAAATGTGCTTGGCATGACTTGTGGCGATAAGTTTGTGGTAGTTCCGGAAAGTCTTTGCTGCCATCAGGACGAACACCATAGTTTACTTTTATGGTTTCGTACCAATCGTCTGCATTTGGTTTGGCGAGTCGAGAGCCATTTCCGGTCCACTTAGCAGGAAGCTCTTGATATGGTTCTCTTAGCAAACGATGCTCTTCACCACCAAGTGGTTGAAGGTGCTGTGGAATATCGGGAAGTTGGAAGGCTTTACCTGGAATATAGTAGAAGTTGTTATTTACCGCGTATTCTACGCTCACGTCATCATCAGCACCAAAATCACGGATTCCAACTGGGTTATTTAAACCTTGGTAGTGTCTCGCCACGTGATTGGGCACAATATCGATAATAACCTTCAAGCCTGCTTCATGTGTCCTTTGGATCAAAGACTGAAACTCTTGATTACGCTTGCTTGGGTCATCGGCTAGATCAGGATTAACCGAGTAATAGTCCTTTACTGCGTAGGGAGAGCCAGCTCTACCTTTTACAATGGCAGGGTGATCGTTTGAGATGCCAAACTCAGTGTAGTCTGCGACCAATGCATGATGAGGTATGCCTGTATACCAAACATGGGTCATGCCGAGATCTCGAATTGAGTTTAGCGCGGTTGGGGTGATATCGCTGAATTTACCCACGCCGTTTTCTTCGATAGTACCCCAAGGTTTGTTGTTTGAGTTTTTATTGCCATAGAGTCTTGTGAAAATTTGATAAAGATGGATTTTAGTTTTGTGGTTCATACTCATCTCACAGTCAAGGTAGAGGTCTGGATATAGAAAAAATCTATTGTATGATGAGAGTGTAGAGTAAGGCTGAGACAAAAAACTCATCCTTTTAGGTTTAAAATAGGGGCGTAGATGTGAGTTGTGTGACAAAAGCAGATAATGGTTAACACATTATCTGCATTCGTTGGGGCGATGTGTTGGGCTGTCGGCTTTTATAAACGCTATTTAAGGTACTTAACGTGCGCTTCCATCTCCTCGCCAATCTCTTTGCGCATATTCATCAGTCTGATTGCTGACTCACGTAGTTTGATGTCTTCGTCGGTTTCAGGAATCCATTCAGGAACTGAAGTTGGTTTTCCATCTTCATCGACGGCGACCATGATGACGATGCAGTGTGTGGTGAGACGATTTTTAAGTTCTTTGGGATCGCTTGCTTGCACATCAATGGCGATGTGCATTGAAGAGCGTCCTGTGTAAATGACTTTAGCGCTGACTTCCACAAGGTTACCGACGTGAATCGGTTGAACAAATCGAATTCCGCCAGCATAAGCGGTAATACAGTATTTACCACTCCAAGCTGCCGAACAGGCATAAGCGGCCAAGTCGATCCATTTCATTACCGCACCACCGTGCACTTTCCCGCCAAAGTTTACGTCACCAGGTTCAGCAAGAAAACGAAGGGTGATATCTCTTTTGCCACGACTCATTTGAACATGTCCTTATCGTTATTTGGGCTTCGCTGAGTATGACAAAATTGTTAACAGTAGGCTACAGAGATTGTGCACCCGCTGGAGTTTATTGCTTATCTATGGTCAGGTTTTGCTCCACGGTATCAGTTGCCAATTTACGACGTCTCACTTTCACTTGAGATAGAATTACCCCAGATATCACCATTAACCCACCAATGACGTGGAATTGAGTGATAGTTTCGCCTAATAGGGCCGCAGCGAGTGCAACCGCAATGACAGGTAGCAAATTCATAAACATTGCGCTGTTGTCTGCTCCAATTAAGTCAATCGCTTTTACCCAGCATAGTGGTGCAATCAGCGAGGCCAATAAACCTGCGTAGGCGATTAGTGGCAGAGATGCTGACGTTGGCATAATTGTCTCGCTAGTAAGCAAGAGAGGAAATAGCATTATGACGGCAAACACACCTTGTGTATAAATTAACATCCAGCTAGACAACTGCATTTTCCATCGTTTCAACAGTACGCAGTATGTAGCGTAAACAAAAGCGGCAAGAACCATCAACAAGTCGCCCTGAGCTACGGTTTGATGCATGAAGAAAGCAACGTCGCCTTGACCTAGCATGAAGGCAAGCCCTGCTAAAGAAATCACGCCGCCAGCAATACTGAGCATGGAGATTTTTTTACCAAGTAAAGGGACTGACATGAACACACTGATAAGCGGCACTAAAGAGGTGATAAGCGCCATGTTGGAAGCAGAGGTTGTCAATGCTGCGTAGTAGCCTAACGATTGGTTAAGTACCATTCCAAGTAGCGCAAGAAAAGCAAGCTTGCCACTGTTGCGACGAATTTCAGGCCAATAGCGTTTTAACTTTGGTAAGCAAAACGGTGTCATGACTAACATAGCGAGAGCCCAGCGATAAAAACTCATTGCGCTTGGTTCGATAGTCGATGCGGCGATCTTATTAACAATGGCATTCCCACCCCAGATGAGTACGGTTAGGAAAGGTAGTAAGTAAGCCATTGTGAGCCTCGTCGCGTTTTGTGAATTGATGTATAGTGTGACAGGTCGTTATAATTATAAATATCTCCATTCAGACATTAGGCGCGATAGGAAGACAAGTTGAAAAAAAAGTCACGTAACCTCCATCCCTCTCTTTCTATTGATAAAATGCCGTCGGACGTTTTCATGAACTTCGACGCGTTTCTTTCCAATACTGAGACGAGAGTACATTGCCACCCTTGGGGGCAGATTCAGTTGATTAGCGGTGGCATATTGGAAATGGAAGCGCAAGATACGCGCTTTCTCGCGCCGCCCCATCTTGCCATTTGGGTACCAGCCGGAGTGATGCATTGCAGTTACAACCGCAAACCATTGGAGTACTGCTCTCTCAATATTGCTCATGAGCTGACGTCGACCTTCCCGGAAAAGACCAGCCTAATTAAAGTGACGCCGATTGTTTCGTCGATTATTGAGGATTTTCGCCATCGAAGTATAAATGTGGCCGAGTCCGAAAAAGACAAACGATTAGTACAGGTGCTTTTAGATCAGCTAAGTGACCAACAAGAACAACATCACTTTTTGCCCTCTAGTAATAACAAATATTTAGCACCGATATTGGCGGCGATTGAGGAAGAGCCTACTAACGATATTAGCTTGAATGAATGGGCGAGTAGGGTACATACAACTGAGAGAACGCTCGCTCGTTATTGTCAAAGCGAACTCGGAATGAGTTTTACAGAATGGCGTTTGCGAGTTCGTTATTTGTATTCAATGGATTTACTACGAGGAGGGCACTCTGTTAAGGAAGTGGCTTTCACACTCGGTTACAACCAAGCAAGCCCTTTTATTGCGATGTTCAAGAAATACTCAGGTCAAACACCAGAACAATACAAAAACAAGTTATTGCAAAGTTGATTGAAGATTGTGGTGAAGTAGAACTAAAAAAGGAGTATGTAACACACTCCTTTTTCTAAATTACTTGTACTAGCTGCGATTAGTGACGGAATCTCGCGTGACAAGGCGACCAGTGATAAGCGGTTTTGGAGTCATTGGTTTATCATCTAAAATGGCGTCCAATTGCTCCATGGCAAAATCAACGATTTGCTGTGATGGGTAGCTAATGCAGGTCAGAGGCGGATTTAGTTGACTCGCCAGTTGAGAGTCTTCTAACGAGACGATGGATACCTCTTGTGGCGTTGCCAAGTTAAAATCTCTAAATAGGTTCATTGCTACTGCAGCTTGGCTATCGCGCATTACAACCAATGCAGTAAATGGATGATAGCTATTAAGTAATGACATGATAGCTTGCTCGCTGTTGCCATTAGCGGTCACAATCAGTTGACGATTAACTGGCATTGCAGAGTTTTGCAATGACGTCTTATAACCCTCTATGACCTGATTTGAGGCGTAACTTTCATCGTCTACGACAATGGCGATGCTTGAATGGCCTTTACTAGATAGGAAACGACAAGCGCTTTCTGAAGCAAATTTATAATCATAGCCAATAGAGTGAGACGGATCAGCCAAACTGTCTATGGCAATAATGTTGTCGTTCTTTAACTCTTCGACCGTTCCCCCCAGAGAGATAATTGCATCACAATGCCTTTGGTTTAGATCTTCGACGATACGCACTTGTTCAGCAGGCGTTTCGGCAAACTGTACAAGCATGTGTTTACCTTTGGCTTTCAGCGATTTCGCCAATAACGGGAGGTAGGTAGACACTTGGCCAGCATCCGTTGAAGAAAGAATAACACCGATGTAATCAGAGCGCTGATTGGCCAGTGTTTGCGCTGCAGCATTTGGGCGGTAGTTCAGCTCTTCTGCGGCACGCAGAACGGCTTCACGACTCTCGGGCTTAACACCGCGACTACCACTCATCACGCGCGAAACCGTGGCTTTCGACACGTTTGCTAGCAAAGATACGTCTGTGATAGTAGCCATGAAAACAACCTTATTTCATTTGCAGGGTTTCTGAAGTTGGGAAACCGTTTCCCAAAATTTCCAATATTGTACTCTTTTACTGGTACGTAGCTCAAGCTTGATGAAGGTAGAAGTGTATTATAAAACCGAGGAAAACAAGTAAAAGCAGTAAGTTGTTGAAAAAAGCAGCTCCCAAAAGGGTAGGAGCACATGAGAGCTGCTTCGACCAATTTTAAAAGATGCTCCTATACAACACCTTCCCTCTGACTCGTTCCCTGCATGGTCGACAACTATGAAAAAAGTAAAATGAGTTTACTTGCTTATTTCGCGGTGCGCTTGTGTAGTTCGATCATTTCAGCGACGAGTTCTTTTGCTAGCATAGATGTCATTAAGTGGTCTTGTGCATGAACCATCACCAAAGTCATCTTCATTTTTCCCGTACCTTCATCCGCTTCGATAAGCTGTGTTTGAACAAGGTGTGCTTGGTTTGCAAATTCTTGTGCTTCTTTCATCAGGCCTTCTGCTTCTTCAAACTCGCCGTTTTTAGCATGACGAAGTGCTTCGTAACATAGGCTGCGCGATTGACCAGCGTTGATGATGATGCCCATTACTTGTTCTTCTAAATCCATTGGTTCCATTTTGTACCTCTTAATTCTTAATGGTTCTATCTCAAAGATAGGTGTCGCCCCATGCTTATCCCCAACTAAGACTGAGGGGCGACATTTAATTTATGTAATTTGGGGTTTAAGCCGTTACAGGTTGACCTGCAGCTTCTTGTTGTTTCTTCTCTTCCGCAGCTTCTTGCTCAAGAAGTTGCTTTTCGTATGCTTTCAGGAATGGCAGGTACATCATTGCTGACATAGCCATACAGATGAAGCACATGATGACAGGACTGAATGCCCAGTTAGCTGCCCATGAAGCACCGATAGGACCTGGAGTTGTCCAAGGTGTTAGAGAAACAACGCGCTCAACTAATCCCCAATCAAGAGCGAACCAACCTAATGTTGCGTTAACCATAGGAACCAAAATGAATGGTAGGAAGAACACTGGATTCATGATGATCGGTGCACCGAATAGGATAGGTTCGTTAATGTTGAACATACCTGGAACTGCACCCATTTTACCGATAGTACGAAGGTGAACGGCTTTACTACGTAGTAGTAGGAAAGCAAGTGGAAGGGTAGAGCCTACACCGCCAATTAGTAGGTAGTGATCCCAGAAACCTTGAACAAAGATATGTGGGATAGCTTCACCAACTGCCATTGCTGCTTGGTTTACTGAAAGGTTAGCCATCCAGAATGGGTTCATAATACCAGTAACGATTAGCGCGCCGTGGATGCCTGCAAACCAAAGGATTTGACACACTAGTACTGCAAGAAGTACGGCTGGTAGCGTATCTGAAGCTGATACTAGAGGCTGTACTAATGCCATGATTGCTTCAGGAATGATCATGCCGGTTTGTGCTTCAATGAAAAGATTCAATGGGTGCAGGGTCATGATGATGGCTAACACTGGGATTAGGATTTCGAATGAACGAGCAACACCTGTAGGTACTTCTGGTGGAAGTTTAATAGTGATGTTGTTGCGTTTTAGGTAAGCATATACTTCCGTTGAGTACAGTGCTGTGATAATCGCGGTAAAGATACCTTGGCCTGAGAAGTACTGCATAGAAAGCATGCCGTCTTGCACTGGCGCAGCCACTAAAAGGAAGCTCATCAATGAAAGTAGGCCCGTTGTAACAGGATCTAGATCGTGATGACGTGCCAAGCTTGATGCGATGCCCACAGATATGAATATCGTCATGATGCCCATACTTAGGTTGAATGGCAGCATGAGTTGTTCACGGTAAGTATCAGAAAAATCTAGCCATGCTCGTGCGAATCCCCAAGTTGTTTCCGCTGAAAACGGAGGGAATATAAACACCAACATGAATGAACCAACAATCATAAAAGGTAGTGCCGCGATAAAACCGTCGCGGATAGAAGTGATGTATTTTTGTTGGCCAATTTTACCAGCAATAGGAGTCACCTTTTGCTCGATAACGTTGACCATTTTGTCGTACATAGCGCCCATGTCGTAGATCTCGTTTGGATATTAAAGAATAAGAAAGCTCGGTGTCGAAATGTGACTACAGGGGGGACACCGAGCCAGAAAACTAGCCGATTAGTTCTAGAGCAAAATCAAGAACTTTGTCGCCCTTCTGCATGCCGTAATCCATCATGTTGATTGGCTCAACTTTGATGCCGTGCGCATCCGCTTTCTTTTGGAAATCTGCTTGCATGTATTTAACTTGAGGGCCAAGTAGAACTACTTCGTAGTTGCCAACTTGCACATCAAATTCGCTTGCGCCGAACGCCTTAATTTCAGCAGCGATACCACGTTCTTGAGCTGAGGCTTCCATCTTTTTAACTAGAAGAGAAGTAGACATACCGGCAGAGCAGCAAAGCATAATTTTTTTCATTTTTCGTTCTCCAGAATCTTGAATTCCTTTTTACTATGCCGTTCTGGAAATCATTTGGAAACCGGTTTCCAAGTGATTTCCGGTTAAGTGTGAAAACGATCACTAGAAAATCTCTGTAAGGTGGATTTTTCGTGACTCAGTTAACGAACTGTCGGTGGTCTGGAAACAACATGTGAAACAAAACTATGCTGACCTTAAAACGTTATGAACATCTGAAATAGCGGGGAGGGTAGAGCTGTTTTTGAATGTATTTACGGCGACCATGAGTCGAAAAGTGTGCTGAAGTCATCAGATTTGGATGCGAAGTTTCCGCACTATTGAGTATTAGGTTATTCTTGCCCGGATCTCGACACTCGGTAACTAAGATGAACCACTCTGTAATGAGACTGTTTGCCAATCAGGTAGAGCAGTTCATGAACCCCATTGCTAAATTGCTTATGCGTAGTCAGCATTTGATGGCAATGCGTGATGGTTTCCAGTTGGCGATGCCGTTTATTTTTGTCGGATGCATGTTTGTCCCGATTATTTTCCCTCCGTTTGCCAACCCAGAGTCATGGATGTCAGTCGCTTGGCTGAACATGTCTTACACCTTAAGACCTATTCTATTGCCTACCTATCAATTAACTCTTGGAGTTGTAGGCCTCATTGTGTCGTTTGGTGTCTCAGCAAGTTTGGCAAAAAGTTATCAACTACCTGAACGACTCTCGGGATTGACGGGTTGTATGGCCTTTCTGATGTTGGCTGGTTTCTATCTGAATGGACAGGAGGACGTCAGATATCTCGGCGGGTCTGGGTTATTTACTGCGCTAATCGCGAGTATTTACTCTATTGAAGTGGTCAGGTTGTTTATTCGAAAAGGGTGGTATATCAAGATGCCTGAAGATGTGCCCATCCTTACGATTCAAAGCTTCAAACTGATGATCCCAATATTCGTGGTGCTAAGCACCATTTCAACCTTTAACGTTGCGTTGGAAGCTCAGTTTGGTGTGCATTTCCCTCAGTTGATTGAAGAGCTTTTTAGGCCCTTAGTGCTTGCGTCAGACAGTTTAGTGGCTGTACTGGTATCAATTTTAATTTGTCAGTTGCTGTGGTTTATGGGCATCCATGGAGCATTAATCATAACCGGGATTATGAATCCATTTTGGATGTCGAACCTCCTCGAAAACCAAACGGCATTAGAAGCTGGTGAGGCGGTGCTACCGCATATCTATTTGCCTGCTTTTTGGGACTTTTTCTTGTTGGTGGGCGGCGTTGGTTCAACGTTGCCATTGGTTTATTTGGCGATTAAGAGTCGGTCAAATCAATTGAAGTCGGTTGGTAAGGTGGGCGCTATTCCAGCGATATTTAATATCAACGAACCGATTCTTTTTGGCTTCCCAATCATTATGAATCCCTTGTTCCTAGTGCCGTTTGTAATGGTGCCTATGATCAATGCCACCTTGGCGTGGTTTCTCACCTCAGCAGAGATATTGGACCGAGTGGTGTTGATGATTCCTTGGTCAGTACCAGCGCCAATAGGAGCAGCGTGGGCAGCAAATGGTAGCGTGGTGAATGCTCTTATGGTCGGCTTCGCTATGCTTAACTCGTATTTTATCTATCTACCATTTTTCAAGGCACATGAAAAAATCTTGGTAGAGCAAGAAGCGGAGCGCGCTGAAAGAATGCAGCGCCGCAGAGAAGTACAATAGTTCTAATGCTAAGTTCTTTCAGCGACTAGATTGACCCGTCTACTGGTATAGGGTTTAGGCTTCGTGCTCTTATTAGTAAGAGGGCGCTCATGTCTATAAATCTTCCCACTCAATCATGCTGGCACAAGGTTACAACTCAATGGTCTCCGACGACGAAGGGCATCACATTAGCGTTGGTGTCTACGGCACTTTTTACCGCTGTTGGCGTTATCGTTCGTCTACTCAGTGACTCGATAGGTGTGTTTCAAATTCTATTGTTTCGCCAGTTAGTGTTTTTGGTATTGCTCATGCCAGCTATTGTTATTAACTTTGCCAGTTTAAGGCAACCAACCCATTTGAAACTGCATACGTTTCGAATTCTAGGAGCATTTACTGCTCTCTCTATTGGCTTTGTCGTGGTGAGCGCAATCCCGCTAGCGAATGCGACCGCACTTGGTTTCACACAAGTATTGTTTGTTGCCTTACTCGCGAGGCTATTTCTACGTGAAACGCTTTCTATGAGCCGCATATTGACGCTGATATTAGGATTTGCCGGAGTCATGTTGATCGTACAACCTAGTTTTGATGATACGTCGCTGGGTTATATAGTTTTAGGTATAGTGGCGTCGATGGGAGCGGCGATTGCTGCGATATGTGTCCGACGGATTGCGCAACTTGAATCTAAACTCGCTCTTTTGGCGTTGGTTCCGTCCACGTTAGATTGGGTATGGCCAAGTTGGAATGAGTTACTGCTTTTGGTTAGTGTCGGTGTTATTTCATCAATCGCTCAATGGTTTGGCGTGAGCGCTTATAAATATGGCGCGGCGAATGTGGTTTCCAATGTCGAATACGTGAAAATTATTTACGCTATGGGTATTGGTTATCTACTATTTGCAGAAACACCAAACCAACTAGCAATGATCGGTGTGGTTCTGCTCTTTCTGAGCATATGTGTTCCAAAATTGTTCACGAATAGGAATAAGTAAAAATGTTAACCGTTACTCAGCTAGCGCGAGAATGTAACATATCTAGAACTACTATCCTCTACTACGAACGCGCAGGTCTTTTATTTCCTGCTTATCGTTCAGGCAATGGGTACCGCTGGTATGGAGAGAAACAGGTCTCAAGGCTTAAGAGTATCCTCGCATATCGCTCTTTCGGGTTACCAATTCAAGAAATAAGTTCTTTGCTCGATAGGCAAGGAGATCAAATACAAGAGCAGACCTTGAGAGACCAGTTCAATGCACTAGAAAGAGAAATAGAGGCATTGCGAAGCCAACAGAAAGCGATTCTCACTGCGCTAGAAGAGCCTAATTTGTTGGAGACCAATTCCATGAATAAAGCACAGTGGGTTGAGATTATGAAACACTCCGGTTTTAACGAAGAAGATATGGCGAATTGGCATCGACAGTTTGAAAGAATGCAGCCAGATGCGCACCAAGAATTTCTCGAATCTTTGAATATTAGTTGTGATGAGATAGCAGAAATTCGCATAAATTCTCGGTAGCTGAGAAACCTGAAGACACAATATTGAGTTGAGATAAAGAAACTGACATTTAGCGGGTGTTATGATTTCTTGTCTTAATATACTCCCTGTTGATACTTATGGTAACCAGACGGACTTGGCAAAACCTTTCTTTGATTTTTCTTTACACCTTGCTCATCGGTTGCGTCTATCAAATGATGACCTTTCGAGAGGAGCTGAGTTGTGATGCTGAACAAGTTGTTGGTCGAATCGACGAACATCTATCGAAGATAGAGTCTGAGTTACGTGCTATCCCCATTGCTGAAACTTGTACTTCTGACGTTCAAACTGCGTTGGCTCACCACGTATTTAATAGTACCGGGATACGGGGAGTTGTGATTGCTAATACAGTAAACGATGATCCTAATTACTGCAGTAATTTTGGTGCCCACGAACGGCTTATTGATGAAGCATTTTGGGATGCAAGACAAGAAGGGGACGTGATCTTTGCTCGTCTTCATGTGACAGAGTTTCGCCGTGATCTTTCGTTCGCTCTGGCCGTTTATCGTGGTGAGCAAATTGTGATTGGCACCATTAACCCCAGGGTTATCCTAGGATGGTGGATTGAACCGTACAATAATGACGCACGCATTACTATGTCTTTCCCTGAGTCATCCAATGTCTTGTTAGACCGCAACCAAAGTGCTTTTTCCGGAAAAGAGTTGTCTACCTCACTAGCTTCTGAACGTTACCCGTTTACAATCAAAGTGACTAAGACGATGGGGTTGTTGACTAACAGAATTAAAACTTTCTTTATACGTTTATCAGTACTCGGGTTTATCGTCTTTGGTGCTGTTTTTGCCGTTGATATCTATTCAAGACTACGTAGTGATCAAGATGCCTATGAACACCTATAACTTCCCATGGGCAAAGACAGTTTCCGTGTTGGTTCTTGCCTTATTTCTAAGTGGTGGTTTAGCTTATTTACATATCTCAAATGAGATAAAAGCAAGCGCTCAGACCTCGGTACTCAGTGTCGATAAACGCATCGATGAAGTCGTCTCGGTCATCAGACAAGTACCCTACGATGAATCATGTCCAGACTCACTGATGCACGACTATGCCAACCTAGCTTACGAAAATGAACGAATTCGAGCAGTAGGGTATATCCGTGAGTCTGACGATGGTGCTTTTGTATGCAGCATGTTTGGCAAGACTTCGTTGCATCAAAAGTATTGGCGTGGCGAGTCAAATACCGATGTATTTATTGGTTGGTCGTTGTTAACCAGTTATTTTCCGGAAACATCGTTGGTTGTTGATATTGATGATGGTGATAAACGGTTCTTCGCTTACGTGAATCCACGACGCCTAGTGGGGTATTGGTTGGAACCAACACTGCCTTACGCTAACTACGCCTTTAAGTTGGATGGCGACCTTAACTCCACTTACTCTAGAAACCCGGTTGAGCCAGATGTCCATGAGATGGAGTTTGAGGTTAGTTCTTCACGTTATCCATATTCAATAACCGTTTATTCGGCTTATCATACCTTGATAAAACGTATGTTGATCTATTGGTTACGTTCAATTATCGCAGTCGCCATTCTATGGTCTTCGGTTTGGTTGCTAAACCAGTCGTTTCGGGATAACCGAAGCCAAGCCAAGCAACCTTAGTTCTAGCGAGAGCGTAAGAAAGGTAATCGCAGATTTTTCCCAAAGACATTGATTAGCGCACCTAAAACAATGAGTGCACCGCCTAAGTAAGTCCATATCGATGGCAGCTCGTTAAACAGAACAAGACCTAGCAATATCGAGAACACTATTTGAATGTAGGAATAAGCGGATGCTTTACCTGCTGCTTGTGTTTGCATTGCCTTAGTCAACCCAAGTTGTCCTATTTGGGTGAAGATCCCTACGAGTATGAGCATAACCGTAAGATGCATATCGGGTATCACAAAGTTGTCACCGATCAGTAATAGCGATAAAGGGAGTGCAACGAGAGGGAAGTAGAAAATAATAACTGAACTATCTTCAGTTTGGCTTAGTTTTCTCACAATAACATAAGCGATAGAGCTCCCTAATGCGCCAAGTAAGGCCACACCAACACTGAATAAGGGTAAATGCTCGGTACTGTTAGCACCCAATGTAGGACTGACCATGGTGTATAGACCTAACAAACTCAGCAAAATACATATAAAGGTCGAAAATTGCACACGCTCTTTCAAGAATAAGAAGGCAAGTAGCGCGGTAAAAACAGGGTGAATGTATTGTAATATTGTTGCTTCAGCTAATGGAAGGGTCGTCACGGCATAGTAGACACAAATTAAGGCAAGCGACCCCATGACACCACGAGCAAACAACAGCTTTTTATTGTTCCCCCAGATCGAGATACCTTTCCTTTTGACATCAACATAGCTGAGTATCAATGAGACAAGGGCACGAGCTGCCACAATCTCAAAGACAGGTATTCCATAAGTACTGACGTACTTTACTGACGCCGACATCAAGGCGAAGCCAAGTGCGGAGAGCACCATATAACGAACACCAACGGGTACTAATTGGTCAAAACTTGAATTCATTTGAGACTCTGGCTAAGAAAAATGACACTAACGTTATACATAACATAGTGAGGAGCATTTCACACTACGATTTGATTTTTATATAGAAAATGACCTATGTCTAAACAATTACACAGCTTGTTTTGTTAAGAACTGAGCTATCGATGCTTTCGGTTGTTTGGACAGTCTTTGCATTAAAGCAAAACTAGGATCATTGATCTTGAACCTCTCAGTCAATGAATCAACGAGGAGCAACCATAGTGATGCTGTCACTTCTGCATCGGCTAAAGCACGGTGAAAGACGCCATCATTAGCAATATTATGATAAGCCACTAAGTCGCCGAGTTTGTGGGACTGAGCTTCCTGATTTAAACGTCTTGAGACTAGAAGAGAACAGGCAAATTCCCCCGTGTAACTTTCGTTGATGAGCTCTAGCTCTGCATCCAGAAATCGCTTATCGAACGAAGCATTGTGAGCAACGAGATTACTGTTTTTTATGAAAGTTGAAAACTCACCCATCACGTCTTTACAGCTTGGCGCGTTAGCCAGCATGGCATTACTGATGCCAGTGTAATTTTCGATAAACCCACTGACACGAAATCTCGGATTCATGAGGGATTGAAACCTATCGATTACGGTGCCGTTTTCTAGCTTAACTGCACCAATTTCAATAGCTCTGTCGCCTTGATTTGGTGAAAGACCAGTGGTCTCAAAGTCGAGTACTACGACAGATTTGGCAGATGAAAGCATCATTATAATCTCGTTATTTGGGTAGGGCGCAAAGTCTAACGTGAAGTGGCAGGAAGGGGAACATTAAACAAGGAGAGTTAAACAAAAAAAGAGGAATCCTAGGATTCCTCTTTTTCAATAATGTTTAAGTCTTACAGTTTCTTCGAAAGAATACCTGTTAGAGCAATGATACCGATACCCATCAACATGATTGGACCTTTACCACTGTCGAAGCCGCTTGAGATTCCCGCAAACGCAACGATTGCTACTGCTACAGGAATTACGAACTTAACTAGGTTGTACCAAAGACCGAATAGTGGGAATTTCACTTCACCGTCGTTAGTGATTTCTTTCTCAAGTTCTTCGCGGCTTAGTCTCCAACCTGCGAAGATACACACCAACATACCGCCAACAGCTAGGAAGATCTTATCTGTCATTAGGTCGAAGATGTCGAATGCACCAGTGTCAAACAATGTTGGACCAACGCCACCTAGAGATAGAGAAGCAAAGATACATAGTACCGCCATTACTGCAGCTGCAGAGAGTACTGCTGTAGTACGCTTGAAGCCTTTCTCATCGATTAGGTAAGACACAACTACTTCTAGTAGAGATACCGAAGACGTTAGTGCTGCAACAGTTAGACCTACGAAGAATAGTAGTGCGAAGATTAGACCAACACCGCCCATTTCTGCGAATAGCTGAGGTACAACAACGAAGACTAGACCAGGACCAGCTGCTGGCTCCATACCTAGAGCAAACATTGCAGGGAACATTGCGATACCCGCTAGGATTGCAACACCAGTGTCCATTGCCGTAACCATACCTGTAGTTTGAACAAGGTTCTCTTTCTTCTTCAGGTAGCTACCGTATGTAATCATACAGCCCATACCTAAACTTAGAGAGAAGAATGCTTGGCCAAGTGCTGCAAGTACAACACCACTGTCTACTTTAGAGAAGTCAGGGCTAAACAGGAACTCAATACCCGCCATTGCACCTGGTAGAGACAAACCTTTCACTGAAACAATGATGAGAATCAGGAATAGGATTGGCATTAGGATCTTACCTGCTTTTTCGATACCGCCAGAAATACCGCGGCTAACGATGATTACGTTCATTAGCAAGTAGATACCCATCCACATCAATGGTTGAATTGGGTTAGTGATGAAACCACCGAAACTATCGCCGATAGCTTCAGGGTTACTTAGAAGACCAGTAGATACTTTTTGAACGTACGCTAGAGCCCAACCACCTACAACAGGGTAGAAACCCATAATAAGTAGACCACTTAGTACGCCGATGACACCTACGAAAGTCCAACGACCGTCTGTCGACTTAAACGCACCTACTGCACTACGACCAGTCTTACGACCAACCGCGAACTCAGTTAACATTACGCTAAAGCCAATGAAAATTACGAATGCAAGATAGATAACGATGAATGCACCACCGCCATTTTCACCTGCTGTGTAAGGGAATTTCCAAATATTACCAAGACCAACTGCAGAACCTGCAGCGGCCATTACGAAGCCTAGCTTCGAACCCCAATTGTCGCGGGGTGCTGTGTTTGTATTACTCGTTGCCACGATAACTCCGATAATCTGTTGTGTTTGTCCGTAACTTTGGCGCCGAAAAGTTTGTGTATTTATTTTTATACACTTTCTAAAATTTGTGGAGGCGCTTTATCAGTGACAAGTAAACCAGTTTATGATTGGAGTTGGAAGTCTAAAAAGTGTTTTTTTCTAACTTTTGTCATCAAATTGTTGTCAACTGCTGATTTTTTAAACGTTCGTCATTTTATTTTCTAAATTTTCTTGACTCGATAGCGCTATTTATTGAATTAGAATAATCACTCCATTGCATAAAGTAGGGATTTGTTCTGACGCTAACCATATTTCTAGCACCACTTTAGGAGATCGTAGGATATTATATTGCAGAATTACCTATTAACAATTCGGCAAAAAATCAGGTTGTTTTGACTAAAAATGTAATACAAGTGGCTTACATAACGCATAATTAAGCAAAGTTTTTATGTGGAAATCACCTTGTCAATAGCATGGCTTTATAAAAGTTATTGTAGTTAATGTAAATTATAGTTTGCAGTTTATTTGTTGTTTGAACTGGCTAAGTGGAAATTTTATAGATAATTATGTTTAGTTTAGTTGAAAAAATAGGTTATTGCTTCGATTGATGTTGCGGGGCGGTAATATAACCAAGAACTCATTAGGACGTTGTGGTTGTTGGTGAGCCAATTTTCATCAGGGATAAAAAAAGCTCCGCCAAATTGGCAGAGCTTGGTTGACATCAAAAGACGTTATACTTTGAATCGATTGAGTATGTTCTCTTGTTGGTGAACATTACTAAACTGCTCGGTCATTGCTGTGTTCGCATTGTTAGCCGAATCGGAAACCTGTTCACTAAGATCTTTAATTTTGATGGTGTTGGCATTGATCTCCTCTGCAACTAAGCTTTGCTCTTCAGCAGCCGCAGCAATTTGCATATTCATGTCAGAAATCTGCGCTATAGATTGGCGGATACGTTCCAACGCATCATTTGCACTTTGTGCTCTTTCAACAGCAAGGCTAGCACTCTCTTTACTCTGAGTCATAGCGCTAGAAACAGAATGCGCTCCACTTTGCAGTTGCTCTATCATACTACGAATCTCTGTCGTTGATTCTTGAGTACGTTGTGCAAGCGTGCGAACTTCATCGGCGACAACAGCAAATCCACGACCAGATTCACCAGCACGAGCAGCTTCAATAGCCGCATTGAGTGCTAGTAGATTAGTCTGGTCGGCAATATCGTTGATGACTTTAAGTATGGTTTCAATGTTATCTGTTGCCGTCTCAAGGCCTTGAACTTCAACTACTGCATCTTCAATACTGTGTGAAAGGTTGGTGATAGCTGATGTTGTGTCTAAAACGACAGCAGAGCCTTCCTGTGTTGCATTGTCTGCTGCTTGAGCGGCACTGGCTGCTCCTTGAGCATTGTTTGCAACTTCAGCGGAGGTACTTGCCATTTCATTCATCGCCGTAGCAAGTTGTTCCAATTCTTGCAACTGGGTATTCATTGCTATTGCCGAGTGCTTTGAGCCTTCAGTTGTTTGTTGAGTCAGGGTAAGAATCTTGGTGGAGATCTCTTTAGATTGAATGATCTGTTGCTGAAGGTTTGCAGTAAAGGTGTTGAATCCTTTTGCTAGTTCGGCAAACTCCTCGTCGGTATCTGTATCCAAACGATGGGTCAAATCACCGTCTCCGTTCGCTACGTCTTGAATCGCTGTATTGAGGTCGTTCAATGGGCGCATAAGGAAACGAATGAGTAACGTTAACGCAATGACACTAACAACTAGACCAGTCAAAATGAAGAAAATTGACTGATTTCGTAGTTCGCCAATTGCAGAGAAAGCGATGTCTTTATCGATAATCGCACCAACATACCAGTGCTCCTCCGGTACTTGAACCAGATTAACCTGATAGTCTTTACCATCAAGCTTCAGTTCTTGAACACCCTCAGAGAGTGTAATACCTGGCAAGAACTTGCTGATTGGCTCTCCGTTTAAACTACTGTTTGGGTGCGCGATAGTCATGCCTTTATCTGTGACTACGAATAAATAGCCAGCGTTGAATAAATTGGTTTGGTTTACCAGATCTGCGAGTGTTGTTAGGGTTACATCGAATACTACGCTACCAATGAAACGCCCAGTTTCATCATTAAGTGGTGAACCCAGAGAAATAATGACGTTCTTTGTCGAGGAGTCTACGTAAGGATCGGTAATGATAGTGTTTCCCGACGACTTAGCTTCTTGATACCAAGGACGTGACCTTGAATCATAAGAGGCATCTGGCACCCATCCATCATTACTTAATAGGGAACCGTCGTTTTCGTATCCAACACCAACTGCTTGGAAACTGGATTTAAGTGTCGGTGTTGTTATGACGTTGTTGACATAGTCATTCTCAGTGGGCGCAATTTCTAGTGACTCAGTGACGGCACTCGCTAAATCGCGCTTGGAGTTTAGATCATAATTAATGGTGTTTTTAACACCGGTAATAAGCTCATGAATACTGCCGTCAATATGACTTTGCAACTCAGAGCGAACGGTAACAAGTTGGGTAATTCCGAGAGTGGAAACGGTCACGAGCAACAAGGCTGCTGAGGCCGAAACGATTTTGTGACTAAATTTCATACTACGTCCTAGATTGGCTTAAACCTATAGCCGATTGGCTAGCCAGTACTGATTTGATAATTATGATTATTTTTAGGGTTAATAAGAACAGTGTCTTGTATAACTTTAAATGTTATCGGTGGCAAGCAGCATTACTTTAGTAGTTATGTCATTAAAAATGACTGGTCGGCGTTCTAATATAGAGAGGGTAAGCAGATTGTTCTGTAATGATTTGAGACATTTATGATACAACGAAGGTACAGTTATGACAGAACGGCTAGTTTTTACCTAGTTTGATAGAAAGTGTCGTATTAATAGGATGGTGATATGAAAACAATAGGCTTATTAGGCGGAATGAGCTGGGAGTCTACAGCTAACTACTATAAGGCAATCAATGAAGGTGTTAAGCGAGAACTAGGTGGTTTTCACTCTGCTAAAGTCGCTTTATATAGTGTCGATTTTGCGGAAATAGAGAGCCTACAACGTCAGGGGGATTGGGACGCTGCGGCTAGATGCTTGAGTGAATCTGCCAAGTGTATCGAAGCGGCGGGTGCCGACTGTTTATTGATATGCACCAACACTATGCATAAAGTTTCGTCAGAAATTGAAAGTGTTATATCCATTCCTCTGTTGCATATTGCTGATGCCACAGCAGAACGTTTGACGTATGACGGGATTACAAAGGTAGGACTGTTGGGTACAGCATTCACTATGGAACAGAGCTTTTACAAAGGGCGTCTCGAACAGAAATACGATATTGAAGTAGTTGTGCCCAACCAAGAGCAACGAGCGCTGGTTCATGAAGTTATCTACAATGAGTTAGTAAAAGGGGAGGTGCGTGATATCTCGCGTCAAGGTTACTTAACGATCATTGAAGATCTAAGAAACAACGGGGCACAAGCGATTATTCTCGGATGTACCGAAATCGCGATGCTAGTAAAGCAAGAACACACAAATATTCCTTTATACGACACTACGCAGATTCACAGTGAAGCTGCTGTTGATTTTGCTTTAAACAAGTAGGCAGAAATATTAAGAGCACGACAGGACCTAATAAAAGTGAATGGCGTTCCATATATATAATGAGATTTTGATCGTGCTTTAAAATATTTGAGGAGAAAGTCACGAATTTTGCGACTATAAATAACATTCTTGTTGGCTGTTTATCATAGAGGCAATTGTGCTCTTTCCCAAAGTCGTGTTTGTTCTGGTTACGTTGATACTGTTTACGAACAGCGCTGTGGCCATTGAGCGCGGCCCCGATACTCTTATAATCTCGAATTCGAAAGCATGGAAACCATACTCTTATCTTGATGAAAACAATCAACCAGCAGGCATCCTCATCGATTACTGGCGTGCTTACGGGGTTGAAAACGGTGTTGAAGTACAGTTTAAGTTGGTTGATTGGCAATCGTCGCTAGACCTAGTCAAAACCAATCAAGCCGATGTTCATGCGGGGTTACTGTGGTCTAAAACGCGCGCTAATTACCTTGAGTATGGTAGTGAAATATTTGAAATCGACACCCAACTTTATTTTCATAGTAGTTTGCAGTCTTTTAATGTTAATTCGTTCTTGATGGGAGGACACAATTATAAGGTAGGCGTAGTTTCTGGAAGCTATGAAGTTGAGTTTTTACAGACCAACTACCCGAATGTTGAATTAACCTTGTTCGATAATAATTCCAAGTTATTGCAAGCGGCTTTTTCTCACCAGATACGTGCTTTTGTCGCTGATCTTCAGGTTGCGAATTACTATCTATATACGTCGTCAAACACAAGTGAATTTATCGGTGTCAAACATCTTTATTCCGGATCATTGTATTTTGCTGTGGCCAAGAACAAAGCAGCAATGCTTGATGTTTTGATCCCTAATTTCAGTAAAATCAGTGTTGATGAACGCCAGCGTATACTCAGCCGATGGATGCATATAGAGACTGTTTATCCAGAACATCTATTACCAATAATTGGTATTATGATCATACTCGGTGTGTTTATTTATATACTCTTGCTACGCTATACCGTAAATACTAGAACCAATGAACTGGCCAACGCTAATAGAGAATTAAAGGTGCTGTCTGAAACCGATGCATTAACCGGTTTAAGTAATCGCCGCTATTTTTTAGAAAAACTCGAGAAGTATCGACATACTGGTGGTTATCTTGCGATCATCGTTATCGATATTGATGATTTTAAGAAAATCAACGATACATTTGGCCATGTTCAAGGTGACAAAGTGATCAAGTCTGTTGCGAACTCTATACGGTCGCTACTCAAAAGTGATTGTGTCATCGCGCGTATTGGTGGCGAGGAATTTGCGTTGGTCTATGTATATCAAGGATTTGAATATTCTTATCAACTGTCACAAAATATCTGTCGCTCTATCAGAGAGTTAGACGTTAAGGATATCTGCTGCCAACCAGTTACAGTGAGTGTTGGCTGTGCGGTGTACGAAGATGCGTCGGAGTGTGAGACACTATATGAAGCCGATAGACTTATGTATGTTGCTAAAAAGCAGGGGAAAAACCGCGCTGTGGTAGAGCTAATATCCTCACAGGCTAAGAGAATGTCCACGATAGACAAGTGAAGACACCTCTTTTACGAATAGATGTCGAAGTAAATGAATCAAAAAACCAACCTCAATCTTCTCTATACCCTAGAAGTGTTGTTAGCTGAGAAGCACGTGAGTCGCGCGGCTGAAAGGCTTAACTTGACTCAATCCGCGGTAAGCCGTCAGCTTAGTCAATTGCGCGATATCTATCACGATCCTTTGTTGGTAAGAAACGGCAACCATTATGTTTTGACCCCGCGTGCTGAGCGATTAGGAGCGGAGCTTGAAGACTTATTCCAAAACATTACCAAGGTGTTAGGACAAGCGGACTTTGATCCACTACTGTTCGATCAAACGTTCACCTTTTCTTCTTCTGACTATGTGGCTCAATATATACTTCCGGAGCTCGTTGAACAGTTATCGTCTTTGGCTCCAACGATGCAGTTTGCGTACCGATTATGGGAACCAGACAACCTAGCTAAACTCAGTGAAATCGATGTTCAATTGGCATCCACTATGTTGCCAGAAGCACCTTTAGGTTTGAGTTCTCAGCAAATAGGGGAGGATATTCCAGTCATCGTGACTCGAAAGAACCACCCATTATCTGGTACTAAAACAATTACAGAGCAGGAATTGGGCGCGTATCCACACATTCGAATCTCGGGTGGTGGAGATAAGGATAGTTTCCTTGATAGAGAAATGAAGGCGCGGAGCTTAAAGCGAAGAATTCTAGTTTCAACGCCTTTTTTCTCTTCAGCCTTTGCGCTATTGCAACAAACAGACGCATTGTTGACCGTCCCACTCCATATCGCGGTGAATCTCAAAAAGACCCAAAAATTACATGTTATTGATATTCCGTTTACTGTACCTACTCATAAGTATTGGCTGATATGGCACCCTAAATATGACCATGAGCCCGCGCACATTTGGACTAGAGAGCATGTGTTGTCCATCATGCGCAGTTCGATGTATTCGGTTAGGTAACCTAGTAGGTGAAGAGTACTTATATGATGGTTATGATCTGATTTCATTGCGATGATGAGAAATGGTGATTTCAAATCATAATGTTGCGGTGATAAAGTGGCTCCAGTTATTTGAGGAGCTGTTATGACTTTTACTGTTTGGTTATCTTTAGTTGCAATCTGTCTTCTTGGGGCGATGTCCCCAGGCCCTAGTCTCGCTATTGTCGCAAAACACAGTTTAGCTGGGGGAAGGAATCATGGACTGGCAACAGCATGGGCACATGCATGCGGAATTGGAGTTTATGCACTGGTAACGGTTCTTGGTTTGTCGGTGTTGCTGCATCAATTCCCGATTGTTTTTAAAACAATATCATTGCTCGGCGCACTCTATCTTGCGTGGCTAGGATTCAATGCTATTCGTTCAAAAGGTGGAATTGTCGAGCGCCTTGAGTCGGGCAAACAGGTATCGGTAGCATCAGCGGCAAAGGAAGGGTTGTTCATCTCACTTTTGAGCCCGAAAATCGCATTATTCTTTACTGCACTATTTAGCCAGTTTGTAGCGATAGGAAGTGAAGTCTCAGATAAAGCCATTATTGTCGCGACACCTCTGATTATCGATGGCCTTTGGTACACACTCATTACCTTTATGTTGTCATCGCCAAGGTTGTTAGATTCATTGAAGTCGAAAGCGAAAATTATTGACCAGTTGTCGGGTGTTGTCTTAATACTCTTGGCTGTTCGCGTCGTTTATACTTTGTGATTCTAAGATTCGAGCCATACTAAGATAGTTGAATCAATAGCTTGAGAGATGCCATTTAACTTCTTACACTTAGGAAATAACGGACTATCTTGAGACTGTATTTTGAAATTAAAAAAGCTATTGATTCTCTGCTCCTTAGTGATTGGCCTTACTGGTTGTCTTCATAGTGCTTCAGAGGAACCTAGACCAAGTGTGTTTACATTGGAGAATGTTGACCGCTTAGTGAATGAAGACATTCTTCAGCCAGAGCAACTCGATCCTGATGAGAAAGACTATAAATACGTAGCTGGAGCTACTGACCTGAATAACGATGGCAATGATGAATTGCTTGTTCTTATGCAGGATCCTTATTTTTGTGGTTCTGGCGGTTGCACGGCCTACCTATTCTCTTCATCGGGTGACGTAATTACCAGAATGACGGTGACACGAAAGCCTATTCTCGTTTCAGACCGAACAACAAATGGTTGGAAAGACTTTTACGTTTGGAGTAATGGTTCACTGAGAACGATGAGCTTTGATGGACAAGCCTATCCGACAAATCCTTCTGTTGCTCCCGAGTACAGTCGAGAGCGTGAGAAACAAACAGCAGAGCAAACTCTTGAGGTTCAAGAGATTGTGGTTCAAGACGGCTATGGTATCGCTATGGTCGAGGAGCTTCCCATTTTCTACCCTGCTCATAGTTACCAATTTACTTTTAGACATTATGGTGACCCGGAAAACTTATACCTGTTTAAAATCAACATGGTGACGGGTGAGTCTGAGCTAGAAACGCTACCAATCCCAAAAGAGAAGGATAGCACTCAAAAGTAACCATTCTCACTAATGAGATAGGGTTTGCATCGCATTCATCGACACTATGTCCTAGTCTGATTATGTTAGTAAAAGCTAAAGGACTAGCAGATGCAACGACAAGTTCTGCCAAAAGAGGTCGTGATTAAACAAGTAGTACTATCTGCTCTTGTTATGATTGCGCCTGCTTTTGCGGAGCATAGTAGTAATACCGTTCACCTATACAATTGGGAAGCCTACCTCTCTCCAACGGTCAAAAATGACCTTAAATCAAAGCATAACGTTGCCATTGAAGAGTTCTTTTTTTCTGACGAAGCGGTGCGTGATGAACTGCTCCTTAGTGAGAGAGGGCGAACCATTGATTTGGTCGTCGTTGAAAGTGTGCGTTTACAGATGTTAGCGAAACAGGGAGCTATACAAAATATAAGCTCTATTCAAAATCAAATAGCCGATAGATTTGAAAAACGTTGGTTGGAGGCGTGTGGCGAATATGGCATCCCTTACTCATGGGGAACCAGTGGTATTTTGTACCGTAGTGACAAGATCCAAAATCCTGTGACATCTTGGGCATCATTGTTGATGCCTGACAAAGCTCTTCAAAATAAGATCTCCATGTACTATCACCCTATCGATCTTATTGGTGCAGCGATGCTGTTTCTTAAACATGACCCTTTTTCAGATGATGAGGAAAAGCTTCAACATGCCTACCAACTGCTGGAGCAGCAGCGACCTTTTTTAAGTTCTACGCAGTATATTTTAGAAGCGATCCAAGAGCCGAAAAAGCTTGATAATGTTTACATGGCATTTGGCTTTTCTGGTGATGACTATGTGTTAAACCAATTGAGCAATTCTGACGAAGTTCAGTGGAAATATGTGGTTCCTGAAGAAGGTACTGTGGTATGGCTTGAATGCCTTGCTGTTCCCGCAGGTAAACCTGTGAGCAAAGCAACGAGCGAAGCTATCGATTACTTATCTTCTCCTGAGGTCGCAGCTTTGAATGCCGAAGAATCTTGGTTTTCGTCGCCTAACCTCAACGTAACTCCCTACCTGAGTCAAGAGTACCTAAACGACCCCATCATCAATCCAGCACCTGATTTAATTGAGCGTAGTTATATCTATCGGCCAGTCAGCGATACTGGTCTGCGGTTAAGACAGCGGATAGTAGAAGATTTGAGGTGACGATGAAGTTATTGCAGAGGTTGCACCTGGCATTGATACCAACAATCGGCGTGATTACTCTCGGCGCAGGAGCTTTGCTCTATCAGTGGCAACTCGATGAATATAAGAAACTTGAACGTTCCAAGTGGATTGCAAATGTAGAAGCGGCTCTAAAAGCGACCAGATTTGAAATAAAAGGTATCGAGGCGTTAGGTTATGAGATATCAGGCAGTACGCAATTTTTGCGTCACATTCAAGACACAGGCGAGCTCAGTAGCCGAAACTTCCTTGAGTCACACATTAATTATGTACTAAGTCGAGATCATAGTCGGCAAGAGAGCAACACTGCAATCTATGTACTAGATGAAATGTTTACCATGACAGCCGCCTCTTCTAAGTCGAATCCATTTAGTGCTCGTTCTTTGCCTGACGACCTTTACCAGCATGTCTTTGACTCTCACGTTAAAGTTTCTCTTGGGGAACCTTTTGATCAGTCGGGAAATATCTATCAATCTTTAATAGGGGAGGTGAGATACAGCTCTACAGGAGCTTATGACCCTACATTACCTCCTGATGACAAATATGTGGTAACTAGATCAGATCGTAGTTTATTAATTGTTGATGGCAGTCTTTTAGAAATTAACGCTTTGTTTAGCAAAGCATCCCAGTATCCTTATATTAGCTTGGAGTTTAGCAAGGGTGCCTTAGTAGACAATAGTAGTTCCAACATTGTGGTTACAGAGTTGGGTAGCGGTTTTATCGATGGCAACGTTATACGTATTGCTGGGTCTGGGTTAGTCGTCGATTTGAATATACTTGACTCTCATTACGCGTCGATCAAAAAGGAACTTGTCATAGAAGTATTCGGGTATTTGGTTCTGGTAATGCTCGTACTATTGGTTGTAATTCATTTCAATATACGCCGTCGAATACTCTATCCAATTGATGCTTTGCTGTCAGAAATTCATAAAGGTGGCTTGGAACTGAGGTATTTCAAAAGAGCTAAAGGAACCGATGAAGTATCAGTGTTAAAAAACGCCTATATAGATAGTTTGAGTAAGGTGAAATTTGAAGCGGAGTTTGATGGTCTTACTCGTCTTGCTAATCGTAGGTCATTTATTCACTTTGTAGAGCAGCGTATTGCTAGTTATTCTACTAGAACGACTTATATTGTTGCATGGGACATCATAGACTTCAGGCGAATCAATGACCTGCATGGAGCAAAAATAGCAGACCAAGTGTTGAAGAATCTTGCAAGAGAAATAGAGGTGTTTGTTGGACATTATCAAGAAGATAGGGGAACAGCGACTAGTGATTATTCAGTTTGCCGCTATGGTAGTAACACATTCTGTGTACTTATAGATGCAAATGATGAAAACCAGGTGAAGTCACAAATTGTTAATAGTGAGAAGACGCTCAAGCGTGCGGGACTACTTGATGCTCTACCCATTAATTTAGACCTCGCAATGGCTATTTTCCCGTTGTGTCGTAAAGACCAAGCAAACTTATGGCAAAAAGGGCTAGAAGTGGCCTTGAATAAAGCTAAGCAAATCAAAAACCAACGCTCTCTAGTACTATTTGACGACCAACTTTTAGAGGATTTATCCCGTATTGATGATATAGAAAGAGTACTGCTGAAATGCACCCAAACGCATGGTTTTGAGCTACGTTACATGCCTCTTATAGACTCAAAAACAATGGAGATCGCCAGTCTTGAAGTGTTAGTCCGATGTCCAGTGCTACAAGCAAAAGGTATTGGACCAGATGAGTTTATCCCTGTGGCAGAAAAGGCGAATATCATA
Organism: Vibrio sp. McD22-P3; assembly: GCF_021568915.1. NCBI lineage: Bacteria > Pseudomonadati > Pseudomonadota > Gammaproteobacteria > Vibrionales > Vibrionaceae > Vibrio > Vibrio sp. McD22-P3. Next base: position 177,227 of record NZ_JAKGTN010000004.1, on the reverse strand, counting down.
GGCCTTATTGATAGTTGGGTCATTGAAAACTCGCTGAAAGATTTACAGAAAATGGAAACGGATTGCGGCTATACCGGAAGTCTCTCGATTAACATTTCCGCATTGGAGCTCTACAATAATGAGTTTATTGAGCATATATGTAGCCTCTGTAGTCGTTACGGTGTCAAACATCATAAAGTTACTCTAGAAGTAACAGAGACCAGTTATGTCCGAAGTACACAGGATACGGTCGCTATTATTTCAGGACTTAGAGAGTTAGGCTTTAAAGTGTCACTGGATGACTTTGGAACAGGGTATGCTTCAATCAATCAATTGCTGCATTACCCTGTTGATGAACTGAAAATTGATAAGAGCTTCGTTGACCGAATTAGTGGCGAAGTGAATCAGGAGCGCATGCTTAACTCAATTATAGCGCTAGGTCACAACTGTCACGCTAAAGTAGTTGGGGAAGGCGTCGAAAATGCCAATCAATGCCGCTATCTGACTGAAATTGGCTGTGATTACTTACAAGGCTACTTCTTTAGTAAACCGCTTGGTTATTCCGAGTTCTGTGAATTCTATAAGATCGGCCGACATGAAACGCTTTCTACCAAGGTGACCAGCATCAAAGTAGCTGACCACAAATTTTGAACGTTAAGTGGATAGCGCTTTGCGTGATAGCTGCGTCAGTGTCTCGGTTAGGCTGCTTCGTTTAAGGTTAACCTCTTGCGATAGGGAAACATCGAGTACCAACTCCATATCACTCAATTCGATAGTTTTTGACAGCTCTTCTTTAATTCTCTGAACTAGCTTATCGGAAATTAATGAACCTTCTGCCTTGCCGAGAATAATGAATTGGGCACCACTATAGCGATAAAGCAGTAAATCATCGGTTAGAAAACCAGTCACCCTTTGCGCCGCGGTTTTGATGATGACATCGCCATAGTCAATGCCGTATTTTTGATTCACTTCAGCAACATTTTGCACTCTGATTGATAGCAAATTGTAGTGAGGTGCAGTGAGGTTTGCTTTAATGTCAGTTGTAAGAGCAACTCGATTCAACAAGCGTGTGAGTGGATCTCTTCGTTGAATGGTCTGCCGCATTTTGGTTTCAATCCAGAAAATCACCGAAATAACGATGAATAATACGATTAACGCCACTGTACTTACCTTCTGAAGTACTAATAAGCGTTCTATTAAAGTGCGACTTTTCTCGCTCAGAGGGCTCTCTATTTGGAATTTATTATTAATAAAATGAATGACTTCATTAAAGTTAAGTTTAATGCGTTGGTTGAGTGCAGTTTGAAGTTCCGGCTTTTCCTGTAGCAGTTTTAAGGATCGCTCAAGAGCTTTGAATTTGTCGAACTGAGCGATGAAGAAGTCATGATAGTTAGCCTGCTTTATGAAGTTAGCGGATTCTTTGCTGTTCAAGATAATGTCAAAACGACTCCAAGTGAGGTCATAAGAGAGCCAAATCTTCTCTGTATCGAGTGGTGTAATATGGGTTTGAGTGATGAAGTTTGAATATTCTTTGACGAGTTGCAGTATGAACCAGGTTGCCTCATTTTTGCGTTCAGATAGGTCCTCGTTAATATGGTTAATACGATCGATGGTAATCACGTTCACTGCCAAAACGCAGGAAGTGATAATGATCAGAATGAGCTTCGCCAGATTGATAGGAAACTGACGAATAGCGCGCGTATTTAACATCTCAGTAGCTGACTTCTTTTAATTGCCAGATCATCATAGCGTGATAGTCGGTTGTATTAATCTCTGGAAATTGAGAAATAGGAAATATCACCCAAAAAGGCCCTTTATCTCTGACAGACATTTTTCCCCCATTTTTACGATTGGCAACAATAGGGTTGTATGCTTGGATATCTTTAAGACTAATCGTGACTTTATAATCATTCAGTGCGACAAAGGTAACCATGTCAGGCACTTGCGCATTTGCCTGCGAAAAAAGCTCAATAAGCGAAACACCGGTAAAATGATTTTCTCCTTCTAACCAAGGTAATTCAGTCTTGATACTGGTTTGTGGCATATTCGCCAAATCTTCGTCTGTGTATGTTTTGAAAGTGACACCTTCGCTCTTGATGGTTAGATCAGAGGCGAAAGTTAGGGAAGAGAAGAGCGCACATAATACAATCGTACTCTTGAGCATAATGAAGTTCCTTTTCGTTGCCACATTCATAGTTTAGGAAGCGTGTTTGCGTAATCAACGTAGGAGGTGTTTCATATATGAGACAGGGACAAAATGAAATCGAGGAACTATTTGATAATAAAGCGAACCATTCTTGAAGCGTTTTGTTGAAAGTAGATAGATAACTAGAACAAAAAAGCCGAGCATTTATGCTCGGCTTAGTCGTCTAGGTTTTGGAACTTAGTTTTAAGCGAGAAGATCGTTAGCAGTAGTTACGACATTCTCAGTCGTAAAGCCAAACATCTTAAATAGCTCGCCTGCAGGTGCAGATTCACCGAATGTTGTCATACCGATGATCTTGCCACCAAAACCAACATACTTGTACCAGAAGTCAGCAATACCCGCTTCAATAGCGATTCTTGCTGTCACATCTGAAGGAAGTACAGACTCGCGATACGCTTCGTCTTGTTTATCAAATACGTCTGTTGCTGGCATTGAAACAACACGTACTTGCTTTCCTGCTTCAGTCAATTGTTGAGCGGCACTGACGGCTAACTCAACTTCAGACCCTGTTGCAATCAGGATTAACTCAGGCTTGCCTTCGCAATCTTTGAGCACGTAAGCTCCTTTTGCGATATCAGCAACTTGCTGAGTGCTACGTTCTTGTTGAGCTAGGTTTTGACGAGAGAAAATTAGTGACGTTGGACCGTCTTTACGCTCGATGGCGAATTTCCAAGCAACTGCTGACTCAACTTGGTCACATGGACGCCACGTACTCATGTTTGGTGTTAAGCGTAGTGATGCGATCTGTTCAACTGGTTGGTGTGTTGGGCCATCCTCACCCAGACCAATAGAATCGTGAGTATAAACTTGGATGTTTTGCACTTTCATCAGTGCCGCCATACGCATTGCGTTACGAGCGTATTCCATGAACATCAAGAACGTTGCCCCGTAAGGAACAAAGCCGCCATGTAGTGCGATACCGTTCATGATCGCAGTCATACCAAACTCACGCACACCATAGTGGATGTAATTCCCAGATGCGTCATCAGCTGTTAGCGACTTAGAACCTGACCACATGGTTAGGTTTGACGGTGCTAGGTCAGCAGAACCACCTAGGAATTCTGGTAGCATTGCACCAAAAGCTTCAAGTGCATTTTGTGATGCTTTACGTGATGCAATATTTGCTGGATTCGCTTGAAGGTCGGCGATAATTTGACTTGCTTTTTCTTCCCATTGAGCCGGAAGCTCACCGCTTACGCGACGTTTGAATTCTGCGGCTAGCTCTGGGTAAGCTGCTTCATACGCTGCAAGTTTTTCGTTCCACGCTGCTTCCTTAGCCGCGCCCGCTTCCTTCGCATCCCACTCTGCGTAGACTTCTGTCGGAATTTCAAAAGGACCGTACTCCCAACCTAGTTGCTTACGTGTTGCCGCGATCTCTTCTGCGCCTAGTGGTGCACCGTGGCAGTCATGAGAGCCAGATTTGTTTGGAGAGCCAAAACCGATGATGGTTTTAGTACAAATAAGAGTAGGGCGAGGGTCTGCTTTCGCTGCGATAATTGCCGCGTTGATCGCTTCTGAATCGTGACCGTCTACTGCTGGGATAACGTGCCAGCCATACGCTTCAAAACGTTTTGGAGTATCGTCAGAGAACCAACCTTCCACTTCACCATCAATAGATATGCCGTTGTCATCCCAGAAAGCGATTAGCTTACCAAGGCCTAGTGTACCCGCGAGAGAACACGCTTCATGAGAAATGCCTTCCATCAAGCAGCCATCACCCATAAACGCATAGGTAAAGTGGTCAACGATGTCATGACCTTCTTTGTTGAATTGTGCTGCAAGTGTCTTTTCAGCTAGCGCCATGCCCACAGCGTTAGTGATACCTTGGCCTAGAGGACCAGTGGTTGTCTCAATGCCTGGTGCATAGCCATACTCTGGGTGGCCTGGTGTTTTTGAGTGCAGTTGACGGAAGTTTTTAAGGTCGTCAATAGAAAGCTCGTAACCTGCGAGGTGAAGTAGAGAGTAAATTAGCATTGAACCGTGACCGTTAGACAGTACGAAACGGTCGCGGTCCGCCCACTCAGGGTTTGACGGGTTGTGGTTTAAGTGAGAGCGCCAAAGAACTTCAGCGATGTCAGCCATGCCCATAGGAGCACCTGGGTGGCCAGAGTTAGCTTGTTGAACGCCGTCCATGCTTAATGCACGGATAGCGTTTGCTAGGTTTTTACGATCCATAATAAACACCGAATAAATTTGATATTGGAGAGGGGAAATTAAAAGGGGAACGCAAACGTTCCCCTTTCATTAATCGTGTGGATTAAAGCTTAGCTTCAATCATTGCTTCTAGTTTGCCTTGGTCTACGGCGAAGTTGCGAATACCTTCAGCCAGTTTCTCTACTGCCATTGGGTCTTGGTTATGATCCCATAGGAACTCGGCATGAGTCATCGCTGCTGGGCGTTCTTTAGAACCTTTTGAGTCAACAAGCTTCTCTACTACTTCACCTTCAGCTGCCTCTAGTTCAGCCAGAAGTTGTGGAGCGATAGTCAGACGATCACAGCCTGCTAGCTCAAGAATCTCACCGATATTACGGAAGCTTGCACCCATGACAACGGTGTTGTAACCGTGGTCTTTGTAGTAGTTGTAGATGCTTGATACTGAGATAACGCCTGGGTCTTCTGATGCTTCGAAGTCACGGCCTTCTTTCGCCTTGTACCAGTCCATAATACGACCTACGAAAGGTGAAATTAGATAAACACCAGCTTCCGCACATGCGCGAGCTTGAGCGAATGAGAATAGTAACGTTAGGTTACAGTTGATGCCTTCTTTTTCTAGAATCTCAGCCGCACGAATACCTTCCCATGTAGAAGCCAGTTTGATTAGGATACGGTCATTGGCGATGCCTGCATCATTGTACATTTTGATAAGTTGACGCGCTTTAGCAACACTACCTTCAGTATCGTAAGAAAGACGAGCGTCTACTTCAGTAGAGATGCGACCTGGGATAGTTTTAAGAATTTCTTTACCGATGTTAACCGCTAGCATGTCACAAGTGTCTTGAACTTGTTGTGCTTTATCGTCGCTTTGAGTTTTAGCGTATTCAATCGCTTGGTCGATAAGCGGTGCGTAATCAGCGATTTGTGCTGCTTTCAAAATCAGAGATGGGTTAGTTGTTGCGTCTTCTGGTTGGTACTTACGAATTGCTTCGATATCACCAGTGTCCGCTACTACAGTAGTCAATTTGCGAAGTTGCTCTAATTTGTTGCTCATCGGTACGTTCCTATTCTTGAGGGCATAAATTTGTGAGGAATGGCCTCATACTACAAATGCTATGTTACGAGCCAAAGTTTCAACTTTACGTTGGATTAGCTCATAAACCTTTTCCGTGTTAGTGAACAAATATGCGTGAACATATGTATCACTTCTGAGTAAATGTTGAACCCATATTTACCCTATGCAGAAATAATGTCAATGAAATACTGGTCTGAAAAGTAGTATTCATAAGGTTATTTTTGTTTTTTGATAACGCAAGCGTACTTCAATGTCGATTCTATGTTTTATAAGGTCTGTGGGCTGCTTTTTCTGCTGAAATCTTGACCTGAGAAAATGTAATGGTATTGAGCGAATGCTTAGTTCTGTTTATCATTGAGCATATGTATAAGGTGTGAACCAATGAGCGCCACTATTTTTCCCTATTAGGTGAGTGATAATGAAAAATGAAATTAGCGAAACGGGCAATGACTTGCTGACAGAAATTGCCGTTGCCTATTACCAAGATGGTGCAACACAAGAGGAGATCTCTAAGAAGTTTGGTGTGTCACGAGCCAAAATTGGTCGCCTTCTAAAGCAAGCAAGAGATGAAGGTATTGTCGAGATCACGGTTAAATACCACCCGGTATATAGTGCTAAGATCGAACAGCGTCTGATTGAACGTTTTGGTGTTAAGCGAGCGCTCATTGCGTTGGACCAAGCTGATGAAGAAGCACAGCGTATGCAAGTAGGAGGGCTAGTTTCAAACTATCTAGCGCAGACACTAAAAGGCGGAACTGTGGTGACAGTAGGGCAAGGTAGAAATGTTTCAGCTGTAGCTCACCATATGGGGGTGATTACTCCTAGAGATTGTAAGTTTGTTTGTGGGATTGGAGGAATTCATCCACGTGGGGGACGCTTTAATGCCGACCATATTTGTCGTCAGTTGGCGAAAAAATACGGTGGTAGTTCTGAAACCTTATATGCACCGGCATACGCTGAAAATAAAGATCAAAAGTTAGCGTTTATGCAAAATGCTACGGTCAAACAGACTCTAGATTTAGCGCGTAAAGCCGATATGGCTATCGTAGGTGTCGGTGATATGAGTGAGAACAGTTACATGGTTGATTTGGGATGGTTTACCGCTGACGAAGTTGTTCAATCGAGATTGAATCAGGGAGTAGTTGGTGATTTTGCTGGTTATGATTTCTTCGATATTCAGGGGCAAGCCGCCAATACAGTGATGAGTGATCGAGTGATTGGTTTGGGGCTTGAAGAGTTTCGTATGATATCAGAGGTGATTGCGATCGCTTCTGAAAATAGCAAACCAATGGCGTTACTCGGAGCGTTGCGTACTGGCGTAATCGATGTGGTTGCAACCAGTGTAAGTAATGCTTTAACAGTGCTGAACCTTGATGAGCAAATGAAGAATTTACCGAGCTAATCGCAGACTACGCGAACTCTGTGGCTTTGATAAGTTCCAGCAAAAATAAGTACCGAGCGGCAAGTTGTTTTCGTTTTTTCTTCACAAAATAGAGCGGTTCACTGACTAAATGTTCAGTGGGCCAGACATTAACTTTATCTTTGTAGCCTGAATACTCAATGGCAACTTTGGGTAATACAGTGACACCAATACCCATAGAAACAGGCTGTAATATCTGACTATGTTGGTTAATGTAGGTGACTTTATTGAAATCTTGCCACTCTGCTTGAGTGAGTTCTTCGAGTCGGCTGTCTTCGATGTATTTTTGTAAGTAGTATTGCGCATCAGGATGGTCGACTACGCCAAGCTGGTTGATCGCTTCTGGCGCCGAAAATTTAGCTACCGCGTCTCTACTACCAATGAGACATAGCTCTAGTTGTCCTATGTACTCTGCTGAAAGTTCAGGGTTCTGAATCGAAGCCGTGACCATGCCAGAATCTATAATGCCATTACTAATACTTTCTATGATCCGACGGTTTGGTGCAGCTTCAACATTGACCTTCAACCCCGGATATCGTTGCTGCAGATTCAGCAAACTTGGGTAGAGTGCGGTAATGATAGCGCCCGAAGCTGAAAAGCTAAGGCTACCTGACTCAGGGTCATCATATCTTAGACGCTCTAGTAACATGTTCTCCCGACTGGCTAGCTCAAGGGCGTATTCATACACTAAACGTCCTTGCTCCGTGATCTCAAAACTTTTTCCTTCCCGAGTAAGCAACTCAACATTAAGGCTTGCTTCGAGCTTTTTAATATGTTGGCTGACGCCAGGTTGTGTCATGAAGAGCTTTTCAGCGGTTTGGGTAAAGTGCCCGATCTCTACTAGAGTTTTAAAAGTATTGAGCCAAGTCGTATTTATCATGACGGTTTCGTAGATAACAATTAATTATAGTTTTTAGGTTATATGATAACTATCGGCTGATCCACAATGAAATACTCAAGCGTTATCATCTAGAGGACATCGACTTATGAGTTCAGCAAACACAAACCACACCTACCCACGCTGTTTTAGCCACATTGGAATATCGGTGCCTGATCTGGAGGCTGCCGTCAAGTTTTATACCGAGGTATTAGGTTGGTATCTTATCATGCCGCCGACTGATGTTACTGAAGACGACTCTGCTATCGGTGTAATGTGTACAGACGTTTTTGGGGAAGGGTGGGACCACTTTCGAATTGCTCATCTGTCCACCGGTGACAGAATCGGGGTAGAGCTATTTCAGTTCAAAGATCAGCGAAATCCAGAAGACAACTTTGAATATTGGAAAACCGGCATTTTTCATTTTTGCGTACAAGATCCAGATGTTGAAGGGTTAGCTGACAAAATTGTCGCGGCAGGTGGTAAACGACGAATGAAGGAGCCACGTTACTACTATCCGGGAGAGAAACCGTATCGAATGATCTATATGGAAGACCCGTTTGGGAATATTCTAGAGATCTACTCACATAGTTATGAGCTTCATTACTCAAGTGGTGCTTATAACGGGTAGCGAAAGGAAGCAGGTCCCATAGACCTGCTTGTCTTCATTTTACTTTTCTACAGGTAGATCAACACGTTGACCCCATTCAGTCCATGAACCGTCATAGACAGATAAATTATGATAACCACAGACATAAGCGCCAAGAGCGAGAATACAAGCCGTTACGCCGGAACCACAGCTAAACACCAAATGCTCTCGTTTGCTTGCTGAGATAGCTGAATACAAAGGAGCAAGATCTTCTAACGGTTTGAGGGTGCCATTGTTGATGAGTTCAGCAAAAGGCAGACAAACAGAATTTGGAATATGGCCGCTTCTGACACCTTCTCTTGGTTCTTTCACTTCGCCTTTAAAGCGTGCTAAAGAGCGAGCATCGACGATATGAGCGTTTTGCTTTTCGGAATACGTAAGAACTTGTTCTGCTGATAGGAAGTAATGCTGATCTAGTGACAGAGAAGGGGAGGTGGGCGCTCCAATCGAATAATCTTCATCGCAATCGTAACCAGCTGTTTTCCAAGCAGGTAAGCCTCCGGAGAGCACATAAACCTCACTTAATCCCATTGCTTTAAGCATCCACCACGCACGAGGTGAAGCATAAGTACCGGAATTATCATAAACAACTATCGTACTTTTTTCAGTAAGGCTCAGTTTCGAAGCTAGTTCATTGAAACGAGCTTCAGTTGGCATCATATGAGGAAGAGAACTGTCTGGGTCGCAAAAGACGTTGTCATAATCAAAGCGCTGAGCGCCAGGAATTACTCCACTTTTGTCCTTTTCAGGCTCTAGCGGAATTTGAAATTCGATACTGGCATCAAGAACAATAATGTCGTTGTTAGCATCTAGCTGTTGCTTTAGCCATTGAGGAGAAACAATAGGTTGTGTCATCAATGATTTCCTTATCTGTTGAGGCAATGCTGAAGGCGATAGGTCTTGGTATTAGAAACTGAGCTCTGCTGTGAGCTTAGTGTGACTTCTGAACCTACGGGGCATAATGTTGCTTTATCTGTGGCGACACGGCTGTTACTACCGTCTCTATGTTCCACGATGAGGTAGTAACGATTGCCGTCTAAAGATTGTGTGAGAACATGGCTTATTACTTTGGCTTGTTCTGTTTTTTCTGTATTTGAATCTGAAGATAGGAGAAGCAACAAGAATCCAACACCCACAGCGAGAATAGCAAATGCGATGGTTAGTTGTTTCATTAGTACTTCTCCATAGACTACTCTCTATTCACCACAAACTTTGCAGGCCTTGGATTTAGGCAACCCCATGTCTCGCCAGCTTAATGATAAACCATCAAATATTAATAGCTTACCTATTTTAGGCTGCCCATAGTTAGCGAGGACTTTTATCGCCTCTAGTGCCTGCGTAGCACCAATGATGCCAACGACAGGTGACATGACGCCAGCTTCAACACAGCTCAGCGTTGTATCTCCAAACAGTGCGCTTAAACAAGCATAGCAAGGTAAACTGTCGTCTTGATATGTAAAGACGGAGACTTGACCTTCCATTCTAATCGCTGCCCCACAGACCAGCGGCTTTTTGTGTTTAAAGCAAAGGCGATTGAGTTGGTTACGAGTATCTACATTATCAGTGGCATCAAGAACAAGGTCGTGCTCTTTAATTTGTGCTTCGAGAGCAGCATCGTCCAAGCGATGATTAATGGTTTTAATCATCACATTAGGGTTTATCTTGCTTAACGCAGTTCGGGCTGACTCAACTTTATCGACACCAATAGAGTCATCGTTGTGTAATACTTGTCGTTGCAAGTTTGATAGCTCCACCGTATCGTCATCGACTAAGGTGAGTGAACCAATACCCGCTGCGGCAAGATACTGACTAGAGGCACAACCTAAACCACCGGCTCCAATAATCAAAATTGAAGATTGTTTGAGTGCTTCTTGTCCATCAAAATCGAAGTTCTTCAATATAATTTGACGGTTATAGCGAAGCATCTCTTCATCAGACAGTATGTCCACAATAGCCTCGTTAGAATAAAGTTGGGTTGAACAACTGGATTTGAACCGTTTCTCCCACATCAATTGACGTGCGGTCGCGCTCAAGCACCACAAAGCAGTTTGCTAAGCTCATCGATCTAAAGGCTCCTGAGCTTTGGTTTCCGGTTGTTTCGACTACAAACTGGCCATCTTCAATCGTATAGATACCGCGTTGATAATCGGTTCTTCCAGGAGCTTTTTTGAAAGCGCTGCGTGTGATGGCAGGAATAGACTCCGGCTCTTTCCATTCTGAGTGACCAGAAAGCTTAGCGATGAGAGGTTGTACTAGGACATACATAGTTAATACTGCAGAAACAGGGTTTCCTGGTAATCCGCAGAACCAAGCGTTGTCCAGCTCACCAAAAGCGAAAGGCTTACCGGGCTTGATAGCAAGTTTCCAGAAGCCAATTTGACCTAATTCTTCAAGAATATCTTTAGTATAGTCAGCTTCACCAACGCTTACGCCACCCGAGGTAATAACAACGTCGGCTTGTTGTTGCGCCTGCTCGAATGTGGCTTTCAGTGTTTCTGGGCAATCAGGAATGATACCTAAATCAATAGCCTCACAACCGAAGTTCTCAATAAGCGGTTTGATTCCGTAACGGTTGCTATCGTAAATCTGTCCATCTTCTAGCTCAGTACCAAGCGGGCGCAATTCATCTCCTGTAGAAAAGAAAGCAACAACTGGTTTACGGAAGACACTGATGTGGCTAATTCCTAACGTAGCGATCATAGGAATATCGCGTGCGGTTAAACGAGCACCTTTTTTTAATACGACATCGTTCACTCGAATATCATCACCAGTAGGACGAATGTTCATATTTGTCTTCGGAGAACACTGGTTGAACGTAATGTTATCACCGTCTACCGTGGTGTTTTCTTGCATAATAACGGCATCACAACCCTCTGGGATTTTCGCACCAGTCATAATTCTAACCGTTGTCATTGCAGGCCAGTCACCCTCATAAGGTGCGCCGGCAAATGACTTACCAACCATTGATAGAGTGGTACTTTGCTCTAAGTCACGGAGACGAATGGCGTAGCCATCCATTGCGGAGTTATCAAAGGGAGGCACGTTAATAGGAGAAAGAATGTCTTCTGCTAATACATACCCAAGCGCGTCAGGTAACGGCAGTGTGAGAGTGTCAGTAACAGGAGTAATTGGTGTGAGCATTTTATCCAATGCTTCTTCTATAGGCATTAAGCCTGGTGCGTCGCAGCAACCCATAAGATAAGCCGTCCTAATTGATTCAGTGGAACTATTTAATTCAATAAAGTCTTCGGAATGTAACACATTTTGTCTGAAGAGAGGCTTACTCCTATGGATAAAATAGCCAAAAACATGCTTCAAATCATAATGCATACAAAGCAATACAGAATTTGTGGGTGTAATTGATGAAAATTCCGAGTATCCTTGTGCCCCCTTACGGGTGTTAGTGCGAGGAAGTAAGATGTCAGGATTAAGTGAATCAGCAAAATTGGTGAAAGCCGCGTTGTCAAAGCGAGGGCTAGAAACACCGATGCTGCCAAATGAAGTCAGCCGTGAAGAAAAGAAAGAGCGTATTGAACATCATATGCGTGAAATTCTTACGTTGTTACAGCTTGATCTACAAGACGATAGTTTGATGGAGACGCCGCATCGCATTGCCAAGATGTATGTGGATGAAATTTTCTCTGGCTTGGACTATGAGAACTTCCCTAAAATCACCGTCATCGAAAACAAGATGGACGTTAGTGAGATGGTTCGTGTTAAAGACATCACGGTAACGAGCACTTGTGAACACCACCTTGTTACCATTGACGGTAAAGCGGCAGTCGCCTATATCCCTCGAGGTAAAATCATCGGTTTGTCTAAAATTAACCGTATCGTCAGGTTCTTCGCACAGCGTCCACAAGTTCAAGAACGCATGACGCAACAAATTCTGGTTGCTCTACAAGCATTGCTTGAAACCGACGATGTCGCAGTAACAATTGATGCAGTACATTACTGTGTGAAGTCTCGCGGTGTCATGGATGCTACCAGCGAAACGACGACTACAGCATTGGGTGGCATCTTTAAATCCAAACCAGCGACTCGACATGAGTTTTTGCATGGACTGCGTTAGTTCTTTCTGGAAGACGCATCACATATTCATTTGCAACGCCCTCTGATTACGAGGGCGTTGTTGTTTTACAAAGCTTTCTTACCGATCAAGCCAATGTTATGCTTAACCAATAGTAATGAGTTTTAAATCTGGATTGATTGCACAGATGGAAAGGATAAAGAGAACCTACGAGTATGCTGCGCCAAATATTACACTTGTCGCATGGATGGGGATTTTGGGCTTTCCACTTTATTACGTCATTTGGAAGTATGTATTTCCTCAGCCTTATGAAAGTGAGCTTTTAAGAACTATTGGCGCAATCATGTTAATAGGGTTTATCTTATTACGTGCTTTTTCAGAAAAAACTAAGCGAATCCTCCCATACTATTACCTAGTAGTCATTGGCTTTACTTTACCATTCTTCTTTTGCTACATGATGTTGATGAATAACTGGACGACAGTTTGGGTTATGTCGTTTATGTCATCTATATTTCTTCATATATTGCTTATTTATGATACAAGAATCATGGTCGCTCAGGCGGTAATATCTGTTGTATCTGCTGTTATACTTGCTTACATTATGGGTGGGCAAGGGATCTATATGGAACAGAGCCTTACTTATTTGCCCATATTTGCGTTTACCTATATTTTCGGCAGTTTGTTCTTCTTTCGTAACCAAAACGAGCATGAATCGAAATTCGCGATTGCTAAGTCATTCGGTGCTGGTATCGCTCATGAAATGAGAAACCCTCTTAGTGCTATGTATTCTTCGTTAGAGGTAATGCGAGCGATTATTCCTAATAAGAGCGCTATCTTTCGTAACTCTCACCAATTGAACACCGAAGAGCTTCAACGTTTGAATGAAATCATAGATGATTCCATGAAAACGATCATGAATGGCAATGAGACCATTGACTTACTACTGACTTCTATCGATCAAAGTCGAGTATCTACATCGACTTTCTGCCGTAATAATGGCAAAGAAGTAATTGAAAATGCAATCAGAACGTTTGCATATAAAACAGCACTGGACAATAAAGCTGTCTCGGTCAATATCCCGAACAGTTTCGACTATTTTGGCAGTGATACTTTATTGAAGTATGTGTTGTTTAACTTACTGAAAAACTCGTTTCGCCACCGGGGGGCAGGGAAGTTCACCATAACAATTGACTCTCAAACCCAAGACGATTGCAATATCATTATTTTTAGAGATACCGGCAAGGGGATTGAAGAGCAACTACTTCCGTATATTTTTGAAGACTTTTACACTACCGGTAAATCTGGGTCCTATGGTCTAGGGTTGGCCTTCTGTAAAAAGGTTATGAGGTCGTTTGGCGGTAAGATTGTATGTCAATCCGAGTTTGGTGCATGGACAGAGTTTAAATTAATATTTCCTAAGTATGAGTCGGCTGAAGTGGCACAGATTAAGAGTGAACTGATTAAAGATAAGTCAGTGTTGTTTATTGGTGAGTCATCTAGCATGTTGGACTTGGTTAAGAGTGCTCAATATCACCGAGAATTCAAGCTGACAGTTGAAGACATAAAAGCGGCAAGTTATCGCGAAGAATATAGTTTCGAGTATAGCCTTATTATTATCGACGGTAATCTATCGAGAGAAGGGTGGATCTACCTTTCGAGTCTCGAGGCTAAGCTTGAGTTTACTGAGGCAAGAATTGTTCTCGTTCATTCCGCAAATGACCAGAGAAATCTATACTTCAAGCGCTATCTTAATGTCGAACTAATGGATTATGACGAGTTTACCTCTGATATTAGAGACACGTTAGATAAGTTGTTTTTTAGAGAAGTGGAAGAGCTTGCGACGGTTCGTCCATACAACACAATATCTTCTACAAAAACAGTTCTCTTAGTCGATGACAATCACTCATTGCGAACAATTACTAGCATAATGTTGGAAAAAGAAGGTTTGGTCGTGCTTCAGGCTAGCAATGGTGCTGACGCACTAGTTATGCTTGATGAAGAAAACGTTGATTTAGTTATTATGGATATAGAGATGCCGATTCTAGATGGCATTTCCACTGCGGATAAGATAAGAAAATCGACAGCAAAGTACAATACAGTGCCTATCATTGCTTTTACTGGTGATGCGAATCCAACAACTCGTGAAAAAATCAAGCAATCTGGAATGGATGACTTACTCATTAAACCGACACCGAAAGACGAGCTAGTTGATAAAGTGGCGTCTTGGATATAGATGAGGGAGCTCAGATCTAAAGGTTGAGCTCCACATCCGACTTACTACCTATAAGAAATAGAATTCTTTGTTTTCCGTTGCTTCTTTACATGCTTGTACTACTCGATCTAAATCCTCGAGAGTATGCTCTGAAGTGACTGAAAATCTGATGATATTTTTTCCTTTTGGCGTTGCCGGAGTACAAAATATAGAACCAAAAACGCCTTTGCTCTCTAAGAAATCCCGAACAATTTCAGTGTTTTCAGCGTCACCTGTTTCCAAAGCGATGATCTGAGATTCACTACGAATAGATAGTCCTAAGTTTCTTAGCTGATTTCTTAAATAGTCACTATTTGAGAACAACGAGCGTCTTGCACTGTCGGCGCTCTTGATAACGTCGACAGTGGCACTTAACCGTTCAGTTTCATACGGTAGTAGCATGGAACTGAATATTGCAGGGAATGCCACAAATGGAAGACAATGTGCGGTCTTTTTGTTGGATAAAATTGCGCCTGCACGATATGCAAATGTTTTTGCTAAGCTCACAGTAATATAATCGACATGCTCAGTTAAACCCAATTCAGCAACCAAACCAGCACCTTTAGGACCGTGAGTTCCAAGTGAATGAGATTCATCCACGACCAATGCGCAGTCATACTCATAAGCCATTGATACCAGGTCTACAAGCGGTGCTATAGTTCCCAACGTACTGTAGATAGAATCAACTAGAATTATGCCTGGGCCATTCTTTTGAATCTGTCGCTTTAAGTGCCTGATATTGTTGTGCATAAATGGATGAACCATAGCGCCAGCAATTCTTGCACCCTCCCATAATGAAGCATGAGCGAAGAAATCAACATACACATTAGTGTCTTTCGTGCAGATAGCCTGTAGTAAGCTCAGGTTTGCGGTATAACCTGATTGTGATACCACACACTCTTCAAATCCTGTTAGTTTAGCGAGTTTTTTTTCAAAAGCAGAACTGTCTTCCGCCTCAGCAGTATAAACACCAGACATCAACATACTTTCCGTATTGGCTCGTATCGCGTCTATGTGCTTCTCCTTAATATAGGCGTTGTTATTCAGACATAGATAGTCATTTGTTTGGTAACTAGTATCACTTGCCGTAGGTCTTTTCCCAGAGACTAGATGCTTTTTACTTTTGGTTGAATGGATATTTTCAGCGATATAAATATCGTGTTGCTGTTCAATAAATTTAGGCAACGTTTTTGTTATTTTCTCTAAGTGCATAGCTAGGTTCTCTCGACATTTAAAATGGGTTGTCGGCCGACAGAACGAAATATTGCCCAATATGCAAAAATAGTCACTAGTGACTATTTTATTTTTTGGAGTTACTAGCAATCTTCACTATACTACATAGCGATATATTCATCTTGCTTATACCCATTGGGGATCTGTGCGAGGTTTTTTATACTCTTTTTAGTTGTTATTGATATATGTATCACAATTTTTCATTGTCGTGACATTAACTCCGGCCAATACATTTTGATAAAACCAAAACTCACCCAGATAACCGCCAAAGTTGCTACAGATAACTCCAAAAAGCCGAAGTTGTGAAGCCAATGCCAATGCGGGTACTCGCCCTCGAAGAAATCCGTTAACCTGTACATCGCGATAGAACTGATGACTGAAGGAAAGGTAATCGCAGCGATAGATGGTTGAAATTTCAGTTTTAATAATCTGAAGTAACACAAATAGATAAGTAATGTCATCGTGATGGCGATACCAGCTAGCGCACCCGTCAGTATAGGATCAGGTTCAGGGAAATTGACTAAGTATGCTGATAATGTGAGGTTGATCGGCGCTGCCATGATAGCGATAGTAGGCCTGGCACGTTTGCGAAGCATACCTTCAAACACCAGTCGATATAGAACCAGTGGTAGCATAAAGAAATATATTGCGATGCATACACTAGCAATGGTTTCAGAATATACCGTATGTCCAAATTGAGTTCCTGCTAATGAACTACTAATTAGTCCAACAGGATAAAGAAACCAGCTTGGAACTATATTGGCTATTTTAAAATTCTTAATTTGATAGAAAAAGAATAATATCGCCATGAGTATATGCAACATCAACGCAGCAAACCAAAGAGGATAGGCGATGAGCGGTCTAATAACGGCTAAGTAATCACACAGGATTAATAACGCTATACTCATTGGAGCCATTAAGCTGCCTGTTAATGGGTGCTTTATATCAGCAGAAAATATATGGCGATTGAGCAGATATTTTAACAGTACGGGAATTAACAGTAGGGCCCCGATAGTGGCTAAGATTGGCTGAATAGTCTTACCAAGTTCTGGTACATACATCGCCCAAGCGTGGCCGAGGCCGATTATTCCTAAAGCCAATGAGGCTTGAGAGGTGGGGACACTGTGAAACTGTGTCAGTCGTTTTAGGGCAGCAAGACTTGTTGTCACGAGGAGAGCTCTCTTTAATATCCTTATTATTATCTGCTAGCTCTTCTGGGAGAACTAGCAGTCTAGCCGTCTAATTATACACAGTTTGGATAGAAAATGCGCTCAGTTTTCCTTTCGTGGTAGATCTTCTTGTCGTAGTTTTTCGTTTTTGATGGTTCGGTGGAGTAGTTGGCTATAAATAGGTTGTCCCCCCATTGCTTGAGCAATTACTGTTGCGCCCAACGCAGTGATGATAAGTGGTAAGATCAAGTGGTAGTTATTGGTCATTTCAATGACCAGTAAAATTCCAGTAATCGGTGCACGTACCGTTGCAGAGAAGAGTGCACCCATCCCTGCGATTGCAAAGACAGCGGGTTCTATTGGTAATTCAGGAAATAGTGCTTTCGCTGTTAATCCGAAGGCATAACCGAAGGACGTTCCCAGTGCCAGCATAGGTGCAAAAATACCGCCAGGCGCACCAGAGCCAAAGCAAATAAGGGTAGTAAGTACTCTACCGATAAACAGCAATACCAAGATGGAAGCGCTAAAACTGCCATTTGTAATATCAGGAATAATACCGATACCGCCACCAGTTAATTCTGGCACATAGAGAAGGAGTAGTCCGAAACATCCACCAATAATAGAACCCGTAAACAGGAAACGTTTAAGGTCGTTTTTATGAATGCGTACAAAAAGATCCTGAAACACAGTAACAAGTTTATTGAAAGCAACGCCGAATACACCGAAAAGTGCACCTAAAACTAGAAACAGCCACAACACATTGAGCTCTGGTGAACCATATTGTGGAATGGAGATGACGGCGCTTTGGCCATTAATATAGCGAAAAACCAAAGTCGCGGTTACTGCTGAGATAAGTACGGCTTTAATAGAAATAAGAGAGTAGCGAAAATGTGGACGCATCTCTTCGACAACAAACATGATACCGGCAAGAGGGGCGTTAAAAGCAGCTGCGAGACCGCCTGCAGCACCGGACGCAAGTAAGGTATGGCGACTGTCATCGTTTTTTACTCGGAATAGATCTGTCACCATCCGAGCTAAGTTGCCGCCCATTTGTACCGTTGGGCCTTCTCGACCTAGTACCATACCTGAACCGAGAGCTCCTAAGCCACCAAAGAACTTAACGGGTAACACGCGCCACCAACGAACTGGTCGCATATTATCCATCGCACCCTCAATTTCAGGAATACCTGATCCAGCGGCCTCTGGTGCAAATTTATGGACCAAAAAATATCCAATGAAGGCGAGTAATGCACTAATTAGAAAAGCTGATAACCACAGAGGAAGGACTGAACCGATTTCGTCGCGAAGCCACTCTGTGCGGGTCTCAGTTACGAAGTGAACACCAAGCTCAAACAATGTGCCTACTAAACCTGCAAGTACACCCACAACACAAGACAGCAAAAGCACTGAGATAGGGGTCGTGTCTCTCGAGAGAAATTGATTAATCGTTCCGCGTGGCACATGGGCAAGTAACGACTGTTTGATTCTTTCTCTCTTTGTCATTGTATTTAAAGACCTTGGTTCTTCGGATTGGCGGGAATGTATAAGTAAAATTATACGACTTAGAACAATTGGCAACAGTGGTAAAGATGAAAAGTAGTATTCCAAATTTAATGTTGCCTAGTGTTGCAGCATTTTGTGATTCACCTCAATGTTCTCTACTTGCAATAATCCAGATATGTACCATATTTAAAGCGTAGGGATTGTATTCGACGAGCATGGAGGATTTGAAAACCCTACGTACAATTTGGATGTGCAACAAACACATACTACTGCCCCGTAAATTATCTCAGCCGCGTTAACAAGGTTCAGAGATTCGCAAACTCACGATTGAGTAACGGGGGATCAAGGCGCGCGCAAAGTGCGCCTTTTGTCTTTTGGTCTTTTATACTCATCCCTAAACCTATTCAATATAGAACCTACGAGTCACTTAGGTATATACTCATACCAAAGCAATATTCAGAGAGTTCATCATGTCAAATCAAGTGCCTACCAACATCATCACTGGTTTTCTTGGTGTGGGTAAAACCACCACAATACTTAATCTACTTAAATCAAAACCCGAGAATGAGAACTGGGCGGTACTCGTTAATGAGTTTGGAGAAGTCGGTATTGATGGTGCAATGATGGCTGAGGGTGGTGCACTTATTAAAGAAGTCCCGGGAGGCTGCATGTGTTGCACTGCAGGTGTTCCGATGTCGGTAGGTATCAACGTCCTGTTAAGACAAAAGCCGGATCGTTTGATAATCGAACCAACAGGGTTGGGGCATCCCAAACAGGTCATTAAGACGTTAACATCAGAGCAGTACACTGATTATATTGATTTAAAAGCGACAATTGCGTTGGTGGACCCGCGTAATTTATCCGATGATAGGCATTTATCTAATGCTAACTTTAATGATCAACTTAGTGTCGCTGAGGTTGTGATCGGTAATAAAGTGGATCAATGCACCGCTGAAGATGTCGATGTGTTCAATGATTGGGTTACGGATCAAACGCCTGCCAAGATTTTCCACAAACTGGTAAAAAACGGCGTGCTTCCGATAGAGGTATTGGATATAGAGCGACGAATTCAAGAAACGGAATCTTCTGCCCACTCTCACGACTTTCACGACCATAGCGATCTTGAACCAGTATTCGAGTTATCTCCTGAAAAACCATTTATTCGTCGCGAGAATCAGGGACAAGGCTACTTTAGTTGTGGTTGGATTGTTGGTGCGGAACATACATTCGATTTTGACCAGTTATTCTCAATGTTCAGTGATTTGAATGCAGAGCGCATTAAGGCGGTAGTAAACACAGATAAAGGTTGTTACGCCTTTAACGTTGCTAATCGTGTTGTTTCTGTCAATCAAATGTCGTTAGAAGGCTATGAATCAAGAATCGAAGTCATCGATAGTGAACTTCTACCATGGGAGCAATTGGAGACAGTACTCCTTCGCTTGTGTGGCTTACGTTAGGGTATGGACTCAAATGAACTTCTAAAGACGGCTTCGACCCGACAAATCATTGATGTGCAGTGGCTTCGGTCTCTTGACGAGGCTGCTAAGCGCTATGGTCTCGATATTGCTGCGTATCGCGGCGGCATCAAGGATTGGCACGAGCAAATGGAGAGGCCAAAGGTCTCCCTTGATGCGTTGGAGGAAGCGATTGCACTAGTGGAAGCACATCCTGCCGCGTTTGATATTGTGATAGATGCTGGTACCAGTATTACGGCAAATCATCTCGGTGTGCTTGGGGCGTTTCTATATAGCGCTCCCAGCGTTGATGTCATGTTGAAGTTCTTCGAAGCATTTTCGTTAGTGTTTTGTCCTGCTGTAAAGTTGGTGTTTATTCATCGCCTTAATGAGAAGTCTGAACTTTGGATGCTCAGACACGACAACGATAAAGGTATGCCGACCTTTTCCAACCTTGGTTTTAGCTATTACTGTATCGCCCTAATTACTTTTATTCGATCGACACAAAAAGAAGCGTGCACCGTAGAGTTTTTCTTTGAACGAGATCCTCTAGATGACGACGTCATAGAGTCATTAGAACAACGATTTAATTGCCGAATTTTCTATGGGCATAAGATTCGACGTATTACCTTACCAAGCTGGTTTGTTAATAAACCATGCACCTACGCCAACTCTGAGCTTAACGCGACATTAGTGGCACCGATGCATTACAGTGCCGAAAGCACTATGGATTCGAGTTTAGCTGAGCAGGTGTTTTCCGTTTTTAAGCAGTATGAGGTCACAGACATAACGATTGACTCTGTGTCTCGGCATTTTCATATGAGTAGTAGAACACTAACAAGAAAACTCAGTGCGCAGTCTTTGTCGTTTCGAACTTTGCTAGACCGTTACAAATTAGAACGAGCGATTTCGTTGTCCGCCAACCCGAGTACAAACCTCACTCAAATTGCCTTAGAAGTCGGTTTTAAAGATCTAAGCTCCTTCTCGAGAGCTTTCAAGCGTTGGACAGGCGAGTCGCCAAAATCGCTATTGAATAGTCGATAAACTATCTTTTTGCTGTCTTAATAAACCTATCGGGTTTTATCTTTTTAGAACACCTTGCACCTATAACTCAGTAGTCTATTGTTATTATTGAAATAACAATAACTTGCACGTGTTAGAAGGGAAGCTAAATGGGTGTGATGGTAAGAGTTTTATTAGCACTAGTTAGTGTCGGTTTCACATCGTCGTCAGTTAGCTCTGAACTTGAAGGGGCTTCCTTTGTTGGCAGTGATGCTTGTATTGAATGTCATGCTAAGGAAGTCGAGTCATGGACGGGCTCTGACCATGAGCGAGCCATGGATCACGCGACATCGGAGAGTGTTCTAGCCGATTTCAATAATGTTCAGTTTACGTATCAAGGGAAAACGAATCGCTTCTATAAGAAAGACGATGAATTCTGGGTCAATATTCAAGGACCTGACGGTGAGTTCCACGACTATCAAATTCTTTATACTTTCGGTCATTACCCACTTCAACAATATATGGTCCAGTTTGATGATGGTCGCGTGCAACTGATACCTTTTACATGGGATTCGAGAGCCAAGGAGTCTGGCGGGCAAAGGTGGTACCACCTCTACCCTGATACGACGCCAAACGATGAGTTTTATTGGACCAACTCTGGTCAAAATTGGAACTTCATGTGTGCAGATTGCCACTCTACAAATTTACACAAAGGCTACGATAAAGCCACCAATCAATATGAAACCACTTGGTCTGAGATTAATGTCGGTTGTGAAGCCTGTCATGGTCCTGCTAGCATTCATATAGAGCTTGCAAAGCGAGGCAGCGAGGGGGGCTTTAAGACTGTTGACCACTACGGTTTCAATCGTGATTTATCTCAAGCGGTGACAAGCTGGGTATTCAAACAAGGGAAATCGACGTTACAACCTAGTGATATTAAATCGACCCAACAGGTAAAGGTATGTGCTCAGTGTCATAGTCGACGTGTTCAGCTCACAGAAGACTACGATCATGTACAAGGCGAGATTTTGGAGCGTTACTTGGTTTCAAACCTTACTCAAGAACTTTATCACGCTGATGGTCAAATCTACGATGAAGTGTATGTGCTTGGTTCATTTGAACAATCGAAAATGGCTCAGATGGGCGTCACGTGTACCAATTGTCATGATCCACATACGGCTAAGCTTAAAATCCCGGAAGAAAGTGTTTGCTTGCAATGTCACATCGCGTCTGAATATAGCTCGGAAAATCATACATTCCATCAAAAAGGTAGTGAAGCAGACAAGTGTACGACTTGTCACATGCCAGAAACTACTTATATGGAAGTCGACCCAAGAAGAGACCACAGTTGGCACGTTCCTCGTCCAGACCTCACACAACATATCAAAACGCCCAATGTCTGTACGACATGCCATGAAAGTGAGTCACCTGAGTGGGCTAGTAAAGCGCTTGCGGTATGGTTCCCTGAATCTAAATACCAAAACAGCCAGCATTATGGAATTGCCTTCTATGCAAGTGCCATAGGGCACCGCGCTGCAGCGGATGCCTTATCGTACATTGCGCAAGATAACTCTGAAGCTTCAATCGTAAGAGCATCAGCGTTGCAACGTTTAGCCAATTATCCTGGCCAAAATAGTTTGATAGCGCTTGGGCGTGCTGTAAAAAACAGCGATGCTATGGTACGGGTCGGGGCGATCCAAGGCAGTGAGCCTTATCCTTCACACCAACGCTGGCAAATTATCTCGCCGTTATTGACTGATTCAGTGCTAGCTGTTCGAACTGAAGCCGCTGGTGCGTTAGCGCGTTATTGGCAGGAGCTAAATCCTCTTCAAAAAGATCAACTAAAGCCTGCGTTAAAAGAATATATAGCAGTACAAGAATTTAACTCTGACAGAGGTTTTGGTCGCACCAATCTAGGTAACGTTTACGCCGCTCAAGGTAAGACAAAGCTGGCCATTGCAGAGTACGAAGGTGCCATTCTTGTTGAACCATACTTTGCCAATAGTTATATCAATCTGGCGGACCTTTATCGTGCTCAGGGTCAAGAGGCATTAACCGAGCAGACTCTACAGTTGGGCATCAAAAATCAGCCAAACTCAGCGGCAATTCGTTACAGCGCCGCGCTTTCCAAACTAAGACAGGGTGAAAAACTGGCAGCATCTGACTTATTAAAACAAGCGGTAGACCTAGAAAAAGACAATGCTCAGTACTGGTACGTTTATGGTTTATCGATGGAGTCTATTAATCTAGGGCAGGCAATCTCTGCTCTGAACCAAGCGTTCAAACTCAGTCGAAATCCAGAACAGTTATACGCACAATGTGACATGCTGTTGAAATACCAAAAGCCTGAATCGAAGGCTTGTTTGCAGCAATTGTCTCAATTCGCACCTAAGGAAGTAGTAGAGCAACTACAATCACGTTATTAAAGTGCGATGAGCATTATCAATATAACTAAAAGTTATGACCGCTAACGATAGTATGAAGGGTATGTGTTATCGCCTAAATTAAGTGTAGCTGGAAGGGTAAACGAATGAATCAAGCACAAACAGAGCTTAATCGCCTAATATCTGAAGTTGGTGAGTCAGTGATCGGACAACAGCATGTGGTCACTGCACTGGTGGTTGGGCTTATTACCAATGGTCATATTCTTCTAGAAGGCTTGCCAGGTACGGCCAAAACGCGCTCTATCAAAGCGTTAGCGGATCGTCTACATACAAGTTTTGGTCGTATTCAGTTTACCCCTGATTTGTTGCCTTCCGACGTGACAGGCACCGAAATCTATCAAGATGTGGATGGGAAACCTCAGCTACATTTCCAATCCGGACCTATCTTCAACAGCATTGTGTTGGCGGATGAGATCAATCGAGCTCCTGCTAAGGTTCAAGCCGCCTTGTTGGAAGCAATGGCAGAAGGCACGGTCACCGTAGGTGGTGAAAGCCACTCTCTCCCAGAACTCTTTATGGTGTTAGCGACACAAAACCCTATCGAGCAAGAAGGGACTTATCCATTGCCAGAAGCGCAAATGGATCGCTTTATCATGAAAGTGACGGTGGATTATCCAGAAGACGAAGCCGAGAAAGACATCATTCGCCTAGTTCGTGATGAAGAACTGGGAGCGCGTTCGAGTACAACAAAGAGCAATAGCTCTGAATCTTCCATCTCACCGGAGTCGGTGTTTCTTGCTCGTGAAGAAATGGCACAGATAGAAGTATCTGACATCGTTGAAAACTACATTGTCGGATTAGTGATGGCTACGAGGCAGCCACACCGTTACGCAGATTCCTCGTTACAAGATTGGATTTTAGTGGGCGCTTCGCCTCGTGCGTCTATCGCTCTGGATAAATGCAGTCGAGCCTATGCGTGGTTACAAGGCCGCTCTCATGTAGAGCCAGATGATGTGCGTGCCGTGGCTCATATGGTTCTGGGTCATCGGGTAGCGCTGTCATACAACGCGCTCGCAGAGCAAATCACTCAGAAGGATGTCGTCGACCGTCTATTGGATGTTGTGGCTATTGGCTAACCGCAGAGGTAGATAATATGGCTCACAATACCGAGGCGTCACTCGATACTCGCATTTATACTCCATACGCCCGATTGGTCAAACTGCAATCGCAAGTTCAAGCTTTCTCACTATTGCCACACTTGATGGCGCAGTCGGCAATGTCTGGCAGACACAGTTCTCCGTTTCGCGGTCGTGGTCTTAACTTCGAAGAATTGCGACATTATCAGCTTGGTGATGACATTCGTAATCTCGATTGGAAGGTCACGATGCGTACTGGTAAACCACATGTCAGAACCTATACCGAAGAGAAAGATCGTAACTTTATTCTGTGTATTGACCAGCGAAGCGGGATGTATTTTTCGTCAGTCGATACGATGAAATCGGTTGTTGCAGCTGAAGTTGGCGCACTGGCTGCTTGGCGAATCATAAAAGACAACGACCGTGTGGGTTTTATCATTAATCATAGTGACCACATCGAGTACATAAAACCACAGCGCTCTCAAAATCATCTGCTACATGGACTTAAGCGCTTGTGTCATGCAAATCAATCCCTTGGCTTACACAGTGAAGACAGTGACAACGTAGGCTTTGCGGCGACCATATCTATGCTTGGTAATCTGGGGTTAAAAAACGCCACCGTAGTTTTCATATCGGATTGGTCAGACGCGACAGAGCATGATATTGACCGACTGAAATACCTACAACAGCACAATGACATCCTCAGCGTAATCATCTCGGACCCACTAGAACGTCGACTACCTGACGAGATTCTTGATGCGTCAACGTTAGTATTTGGCGATGGTAAGTATCAGCTTAGTGTGACAGAGAAACATAAACTCAATGCCGCCAATGCTGGTTTGGCCGCCCAATCTCAAAGCAAACTGGAAAGCTTACGCCAGCTTATGTCGATAAAAAAATTACCTGTGATTGAACTGACGACCGATGGTGACCACATTGCCAGGTTTAAACGAGCTGTAGGAGGGTTTAGCTCATGACTCAACCTGCACCTAGCTCTTACATTTTGCGTAACATGCTCGAAGTTCCTAATCCTGATTCTGTTAGTTGGTTGCCACAAACCATTGGATGGCAACTTATCGGATTACTCATCGTTCTACTCATTGGCGTTAAACTTTTTCGCGGCTATTGTCGCCATTCTATGCTTCGTTACCGAAGAGAAGCACTCGACATACTGCAAAGCAACAAAACATCAAAACAGCGCGACCAGATGTGTTACGACGTACTAAAAAGTGTCACGCAGTACCTTAAAATCTCTCAATCTCAACAATATGGAAAAGCATGGATAGAGCAATTGAACCGCTATGTCAGCCCTGATGCTCAATTTAATGTTGAGTTGGGTGGAAAATGGTTACGCACTTTACTGAGTTCAAAAGTGACACTAGACGCTTCGGAATCAGAACATATTTATCAACAAGTACATAGGTGGATTGAACATCACCCCGTACCTAATTGGCTTAAACAGTATTGGCAGGCAAAACAAGTGATTGCTCGCAGTCTTAGTAGAATGGGTATTCAAGGAGGTCAGCGATGAGTTGGTCTACCTTAACATTGACGTATCCGCTGTGGCTTTTGCTTCTGCCGCTGCCAGTGGTTGTCTATCGATTTGTACCTGCATACAAGACCAAACAAAGTGCCATCAAAGTCCCTTTCTTTAATAAGTTGCTGGATATTTTGGGTGAGCAGCCAGAACTTGGTGCCAGCCAATTGCAACCGTCTTGGTGGCAACGTGGAATACTGATCGTTTCATGGTGCTTATTGGTTATTGCAATGACCAAACCTACGGTATTGGGCGAGCCACAAACGAGAGAGAAGCTTGGTCGAGATGTGATGGTCGCAGTTGATTTATCGGGCTCTATGTCTGAGATGGACTTCTCTTCGTCAGATGGTCAAGCGGTCTCAAGGCTTGATGCTGTCAAAAGTGTCCTGCATGAATTCGTTGCAACGCGAGAAGGTGACCGACTTGGTCTGATACTGTTTGGTGATGCGGCTTATCTTCAAACGCCTTTCACCGCGGATCACGATGTCTGGCTTGCGTTACTTGATCAGACTGAAGTGGCGATGGCAGGGCAGAGCACGCATCTAGGTGATGCGATAGGTCTCGCGATTAAGGTATTTGAACAATCTGAATCGTCAAAAGACAAAGAGAAAGTAGTCGTGGTACTGACCGATGGTAATGACACTGGCAGTTTTGTAGAACCTAAAGATGCCGCTATTGTCGCGGCGGCAAAAGGTGTGCGTATTCA
This sequence comes from Vibrio sp. McD22-P3, assembly GCF_021568915.1. NCBI lineage: Bacteria > Pseudomonadati > Pseudomonadota > Gammaproteobacteria > Vibrionales > Vibrionaceae > Vibrio > Vibrio sp. McD22-P3. The sequence goes on along the minus strand of NZ_JAKGTN010000004.1, from coordinate 150,462 downwards.
CGTGATTGCGATGGGCGATCCCGCCACCATCGGTGAGCAGGCGCTGGATATGGCAACGATCGATAATATTGCTAGCCAATCAGGTGGTCAGGCATTTCAGGCCCTAGACCAAGAAGCACTTCAACAAGCGTACCAAACGATTGGTGAGTTAGAGCCGAAGTTGTACGAAAGTACTCAATACCGACCTAAACAAACCGTGCACCAGTATTTATTGATGGTAGTAGTCATCCTGTATTTGATCGCCTTTTCAACCGCAACGCTACGGCGTCGGTATAGTCAACCTCGTGAACTTAACGAGACCAATCAAACGGGGAGAAACATCTAATGAACTCCCTAGTCGTCGAGCAAATTATTTCTCAGTTCCATTTTATGCGTCCTTATTGGTTGCTTGCTTTTGTGCCATTAGCCTTGCTGTTGCTACTTCGTTGGCGCAGAGAATCATCGACTGCTTGGAAAACCATCATTCCTGAGCATCTGCAAAAGGCATTGGTTATTGGCGAGCAAGGGTGGAAAAGCCAGCTGCCACTTAAACTCCTTAGTGCGATTCTTGGCTTAGCTATTATTGTTTGTGCAGGGCCGACTTGGCAGCGTGAGGCCTCACCATTTGGTGAGGATCAAGGCGAGTTAGTGATAGTACTCGATACCAGCCAATCGATGATGCAAAGTGATTTACCGCCTTCTCGACTCGAGCGTGCCAAGTACAAAATTCGTGACTTACTGCAAGCTCGTCAAGGTGGAAAAACATCGCTTATTGTCTTTGCTGGCAGCGCTCACACCGCGATGCCAATGACAGAAGATAATCAGGTGTTCTTGCCGTTCTTAAACGCTATTTCACCAGAAGTGATTCCTGTTCAGGGTAAGAGTGCCCAAGCCGCTATCCCTCAAATACAGTCGCAGCTTAAAGGCAGTTCATCGGGTTCAGTGCTCATTATCTCAGATGGCGTAGCATCAGAGGCGATTGACCAGTATAAGACGGCGTTTGAAGACTCAAACGTGCTCGTCATGGTGATGGCGGTAGGCAGTGAACGCAACCAATCAAGCGCAGCAACAGACTGGGAAAGCCTGAAGCAGCTTGCCAATGACACTGGTGGAAGGTACTACGCGTTGAGTATCGACAACACTGATGTTGAACAAATTGCTACTGATGTTGAAAGGCACATGCAAATCTCGGGAGAGTCAGCTATGCCTTGGCGCGATATGGGCTACTATCTGGTCTTTCCGATTATGCTGCTAGCTTTGCTTTGGTTCAGAAAGGGTTGGTTGGTGCAATGGATGTTCATCGCAACCTTATTAAGTCCAAATATTTTGGTTCCAGAAGCACAAGCGGAAACGGTGTCGTCGGTGGCGAAAACCGAGACAACGGCACAACCAGTCTCACAAGTGGGTCAATTATGGATATCAACGAAACAAGCGTGGATGAATCTTTGGCTGACACCAGAGCAACAAGGGCAGTGGTATTTTGAACGTGGAGAGTTTCTAAGAGCGGCAGAGCACTATCAAGAGCCTTTGAACAAAGGTATCGCTTATTACTACGGCCGCGATTTTAAGTCAGCACAAGCACAGTTTTTGCAAGTTCAAAATAACGATCTCGGTACCCTTTACTTGGGCAATGCATTAGCACGACAACGAGAATATTTGGCAGCAAGAAATCTCTATCGTGCACTCGCCAAAGACGCACAATCTGATGATATTGCAGAAAAGGCGACGCATAACTATCAGGTGATGCAATCGCTTGTTGACGAAATAAACCGATTCAGTGAAAGCCAAAAAGGGACCACAGATGGCCCAGAAGAATCTATAGAGCTTGGTGATAATCCTCAAACGGCAGATGGCGCTGATGAAACGACGACATCGGAAATGATGCTAAAAGAGACGCTCAATGCACGGGAAATTCTAGGGAGTGAAGAACTGGCTGATAAATGGCTAAGCCGAGTGGAAGCCGATCCTAAAAACTTCTTACGCAATAAATTCCAGATTCAACTGCGTGACACTCAGAGAGGTCAAACTCAATGATTCTTCGACTTTGCTATGTAAAACGATTGAGCTTGCTGCTTGTTAGCACTTTCTTACTGGTGTTCTCTGTACAATCTAATGCGGCTATGTCCATCAACGAACTTGAACGTGTAGGAGGCGTAGAAATCAAGTCTTGGCTCAGTAAAGGAGCAACCGCGTCTGAACCTGCTGCCATTAGAGAACAGGTGATATTGTACATTGAGGTATCGACACCTCGTTGGTTTACAGGTGGTACTCGCATTTCGGCTTTTGGTATGCCCGATCTTATTGTCAAACAGCGCAATCAGCTTGCGACCAATTATACTGAGAGAAAAAATGGCCAAACATGGTCACGTCAGCGTTGGGAGATTACGCTTTACCCTCAGCAAAGTGGTGAATATCGTTTACCTAAAGTTCCAGTTAGAGTTCAAGTGTCAGCATCTGATGGGACTAACGTGCAAGGCACACTCTATACCAAACCGATGTCGCTTTTTACTCAACTTCCAGATGCTTCCTTCACTCCAAACAAGCCTTGGTTTGTTGCCAGTAACGTCAAGGTTTCGGAAGATTGGCAGCAGTCATCTGAGAAGTTGGAAGCAGGAGATAGCCTGACAAGAAAAGTAACCATTACGGCTGATGACACGTTATCCATACTATTGCCTCCACTAGACAGTGAACAATCCATCGTTGGCACGAAATCTTATCCCAAACCAAGTGCGTTGACAGATAGTCAGACTCGTGGAAACTATCAATCGACCCGAACCGATGAGACTGTTTATATACTGACAACAGGTGGTGAGGTCACGTTTCCAAAGCAGACGATTCGTTGGTGGGATAGCGAGTCACAATCTGTCAAAGAAGTAACACTAGAAACTAAAAAAATAACCGTTGCTCACACTTGGCGATCTTTATTGAATACCTATTGGTCGCAGATAGCTATACTGATAAGTGCCTCTATTGTATTGATAGGATTGACGATCTTTGTAAATCGCTATTATAAGTTTCACCCTAAACCGCCTTGGTGGCTGTTCCAACAAGCCGTAAGAAAACAAGATTGGCCTAAGGTAAGAACGTTACTTTATTTAAAAGGTCGAAAGTGTACTGCCACCCTAGAATTAAAGCGAATGCACGACAGTGATAAGTGGCGAGCGGAAAGTGAGTACATTCAGAGGCATACGCCAAACAAAGAAAACAGCTTTTGGCTGTGGCGTCAGTTGAAAAGTAGCAAACAACAGCAGCGCGCAAGTGACTTAAAAGGCCTTGATAAATGGGGTTGAGTGCTGCGAGTGAAGTTAAGGTAATAATGAAAAATACTGAGCTAAACCTAATTCCCGTATTCGTTGCAATCTATGAAGAGCAAAGCCTTTCTAGCGCGGCTTCAAGGTTGGGAATTAGTCAGCCTGCCGTTAGCAAGGCTTTAAAGCGATTAAGAGAAATCTATGATGACTCGCTGTTTCATCGAAACGCAAGTGGTGTAGAGCCGACTACGTTTGCCAATGATATCTATCCAGCGCTAGCTACTTCTTTGAAGAACTTTACTTCGACACTAGAAGCTTCTAGAGACTTTAACCCAAAGACATCGACCAAGACATTCTCGATAGCTTCAGTGTCTGCAGCCAATTATGCGATATTGCCAGAGTTATTGGTTCGTATCTCCAAAATTGCACCCAAAGTATCTCTAGAAGTTCATCCTTTGTTTACTGAGGACCATGAGTCTGATTTGCGTTTACAGCGATACGATTTGGTCATTGATAGAACTCGAAGTGAAACTCCAACATTAAAAGTTAGAGAGATTTTCAGAGAAAAGCTGTACGTGGTAGTCGCCAATAATCACCCACGTATAACCGGAGACACGATTACTACCGAGCAATATTTAGCGGAGCAGCATGTGGTGATGTCTCAATGGCAGACACGTAAAAGCTTCTTTAATGAAAAGGACTTCCCTGAATTCGGTAAACGTAAAATTATGTACCGAGCGGCGGGTGAGGTAGATATGTTGCCAGCGATTAGCCAAACTGACGCAATAGGTATTATTACCCACTCTACATTCAACAAGTTTGCTGTTGGTCTAGATGTTAAGGCATTGATGATGCCATTTGGCGCATCAGATTATGGATTAAGCATGGTTTGGCACCCGAGTCGCAACTCGGATGCGGCGCATCAATGGTTAAGGCAACAGATTATTAAGATTGCCTCTCAAGTTAATTAATCTGAGGTCATTGCTTGTACATATGCTGATAGTCAGGAATATGGGCTTCCCAGCGAGCTGGCTCTCCAATGTAGCTCTTCAACTGATTAATGAACTCGGAAACCAGTAAGGTTTGTTTGCGATGTGGATAAATGGCGTAAATCCCTGTGTCCTGAGTAGATAGGGTATAGTCGGTGAGTAATGGTACTAACCCTAATTCATCAATGGGTTTTTCCAAATTAAATAGGTCAATAACGCAATAACCAATTCCATTCTGCGTTGCAGACATCATGGTTCGAACGTCATTGACCTTATAGTTACCCTGCATTTTATAGCTAGTCATTTCTTGGCAACTCGGTGTTCTACTCATTTTAAAACTATCAAGACATACATCGCCGTTATTATAGATGACGGCGGGCAGGGTAATGAGCTCTTCCGGTGTTTGTGGTGTTCCATGTTGCTTAAGGAACTCTTTAGAGGCAACGATGGCAAAGTTAGTCTTAGCCAGCTTTTTAGCAATTAAGTTCGAATCCGTTAACTTACCCATCCGAATAGCTAGATCAAAGTGATCAGCAATGATATCGGTTTTTCTGTCGTCTAAATGCAAAGTTACTTGAACGTTTGGGTACTTTCTCATAAAGCAACTAATAACGGGCTGAACATATTGCTGTCCTAAGAACACCGCGGAGACAATCCGTATGACTCCTTTTGGCTCAGATTGGTAAGAATCCGCAATTCCCTTTATGTTATCCAATGATTCTAACAACACATGAGTTTCAGCAAGAATGTCTTCCCCTGCAGAGGTAAGAAAAAACGAACGAGTAGAGCGATTGAGCAACTGCACGCCCAATGTCTCCTCGAGCTTTTTTATCTGCTTAGAAAGCGAGGAGTTATCCATATTATTGAGTGTCGCAGCTTTGGCGAATGAACCTTGCTGGACGACATCCACGAAGAGCCGAAGCTGATGAGTAATAGACATTTTGACCAATTATTTTCGGGGGAAATGTCTTCATACTAGTGGACTCGCTTCCTGATTGGAAGGTGTGCCATAAGGTTTGAAGTCAGGGTCGTCACTCCAAAGCTGAAAGCACGCAGTTTCGGCCTTGTTCTTTTGCTTTGTATAGCAGTTGGTCTGCTCGCTCCATAAAGTACATAAAATCTTCGTGTTCTTCGGGTATGTGGGTGAATACTCCGATGGATGTTGTTATAGCGTTAATGCTTGACGTATCAATTAGACATTGTTGTTCGATCGCACTTCTCACTTGTTCCGCTATTTCAATTACCTGTTGATGTTCAGCACAGCATACAACTACTAGGAACTCATCGCCGCCCATCCTAAAGATAAAGTCGTTTTTGCGGCAGAACTTTGATGCTAATACGTGACTAAAGTGAATGATGGCTTCGTCTCCTCGAGCATGCCCAAGCGTGTCGTTTAGATGCTTGAAATTATCGAGATCGAGAGAAATGAAGCTTAGGTAGCTGCTCTCCACTTTTGCTCTTAACAAGGCCTCTTGTGTCATCATCATAAAATATCGGCGATTGAACAAACCAGACAACTCGTCGGTGACTGCCAGTTGCTGGAGTTTATCATTGAGCGCTTTTAGTTCTTTCTCGGCAACGATGCGACGATTCTTCTCTCTAATAAGCTCAATCGCATGAGAGGAGAGCTCAAAGTACATATTTAAAATAGTGTCGGTGAGTGCTCCATGTTCTCCAACGAGGGCGACTTCGGCTTCGATTTTTGCTTGGTTTAAGTCAAGAGCACCTTTTGAAAGAGCGTTTATCACTAAGCCCATTTTTTTGTCTTCGTTGAGAATGTGTAGTAGCAGCCAGCGAATAAGAAAATGTAGAATTTGCTCTGTCGCTTCATGCCAACCAACACTCTTCGTACGATGTTGAAGTCGAATAATCTCTGGTACGAAGGATTCATGGTTACCTTTATGAAGTACACACCAAGAATCTTGTTCAAAGTATTGCTGCCACACGCGCTCTTCTTCCGAAAAATGGTAGAGAGCATAGTCAGCTAACTCATCAAAAATGGTAGAAACTTGAAGTTGGTTATCGTATACCAAGGCATTAGCGAGTTTGTTAATCAACGAAAATAGGTTTTTGTGTTGCTCGTCAATGCTGGCTATTCCAGTTTCGAAATTGGTGTTCCAAGGAAAAAGCTCGATTTGGTTGCTAGGCATCATGGACTATCTGTGATGACAAGTGATGAACGATGGTATCGAAAATGCTTAAGCCAAAAAAGCCGAAGAGCGCGTTTAAGGACTGTTTGGGCTTTAAATTAGGGTTTTAAAAGTGGTTTGCTGAATAGGGGGACGGTGTTTTGTACACTAAACACGGAGAAAACTTCATGTTTTCCTACATGATTTTTGGTGTGCTCAAGGAGAAAGTTGTGACCAAGAGAGCTCAATGCTCTCTCGGTGGTTAGGATAAGTTAATCTTGAAATACTTCTTCTAACATCACGCCTGTGGCGCCGCTTGGTGCACTAACGTCTAAATATCCAGATAGTGTTGGGGCGATGTCATAAGGTGTGACAGGGCGCGTAACAGTTTGGGGCTTAAGATTATGCCCTGCAAAGATGACGGGAACGTGCGTATCGTAGCGCCATGGTGAACCATGGGTTGATGCAATGGTGAGTCCATCCATATCATTAATATAAGTACGAGGACCAAATACCATATAGACGTCGCCGGAGCGAAGAGGGTGATAGTTGTTGCGAATCAGCTCATTAACTCGTGAATCTGGGACTCGATTGCTTGCGATATCCTCACTCGTTACTGCAGTAGCCACCCCTTTTACTTTCATTACTTCTTCAGCAATAACTTTTTGCACATCTCTGAGTGATACATTTTTAGCAGCAATAAGTTCGTGATCGAGGTAAATATACGGCTGTGCGTAGAGCTTAATCACGTCTTTTTCCAGACCAAATTCGTTTTTAAGTCGTGTCATAAGAGCGTCAGTCAGCAACGCATCCTTATTGAAGTAAAATGGTTGTCTAAAACCAAGCGTATTGACAGTTGGAGATGCTTCAGGGACTCCGTGGTCCGCAGAGAGCACGATGAGGGTATTCTCTAGACCAATCGAGTCGTCAACATATTTGAATAAATCAGCGAGTGTTTTGTCCAATCGGATTAGGTTGTCTTCGGTTTCTAAGCTCGATGCCCCATAAAGGTGAACGACGTAATCATTGGAAGAGAAGCTGATAGCCAGATAATCCGTTGCGTCTCCGCTTCCTAACTTTTCTTGTGCCAGCAGTGTCTTGGCGAAGTCAGCCGTGATTTCATCGCCAGCTGGACTTACTGTCAACATCGTCGAGTAGTACTTATAAGATGCAGGCCCGTAAGGGTGAGGGAAGGTACGGGCAAATCCGCCTAAATCCACTTTATGATCTTTGCTGTTTTCTTGCAGAGAGTACTGGTCTTTAGGTAGTGATAACTCCCATCGCTTTCCTGAGTATTTGGCAGGAATGGCTTTCTCATTCCATCGATCAACCCAAAATGGGTTGGTGTCGTAATAATAATCACTGGTGACAAACTGAGACTGTGCTTTTGAGAACCAAAAGGCTTTACCACCATGTCCAGCCAGGGAAATTGCACCTCTATCTTTCACTGAAACAGAGAAAACGCGTGATTGTCCATTATTGCTGATAACGAGCTCGTCACTAAATGTGGTCGAAAGAATAGGTTCAGGTGAACGACCATCGCCTGCAGCTGCTTTCTGTGTTGGGTCTATTTCAGTGGATTTATCAACACCTGCACCAGATGTTAACATTGAATAGTTGGGATCTTCGACGTTGTAGACAAGCCTATCTAATCCTCGGTCAAACCAAACGTTACCGACCATGCCATGTACGGCTGGTGGTGCACCGGTTGCTAGGGAAACATGGCCTACGATGGTTTCGGTATTAGCATGTTCATAATTGGCGTTTTTATAATAAACGCCTTGGTCCATAAGGTATTTAAAACCATTGTCTGAGAAATTGTGTTTGTAACGCTCAATCAGATCTGCACGTAACCCATCAACGGTTATCTGCAGCACGAGATTGGGTTTAGACTCTGTTGCTAGCGCCGCGCTAGCGTTGAAACACAAAGTCACCAAAAGTGATGCTGTCACTATTGGTTTTATGAGTTTATTCTTATGCATAGTCTGTCCTTGCCGTGACGATGGAAGCTTATTTGTCTTTCGCGAGTCTAAGGCCCATATCCGACATGATGATTGATTGACTCGCAAAGTCGCGTCGGAAGTTTTCAGATTCGTTCGCGTCGTAAGAGAAACTGCCACCTCTTACGGATTTATGTGAAAGCCCTGAGTCTGAATGTTTGGCGTTATTTGGGTTGTTAACAGGAGAAAAACGGTAGAAGCCGTCATCGAAAGCATCTTGAACAAACTCACCTACGTTTCCTGTCATATCATACAAACCTAGCTCATTAGGTTGTTTCATTCCAACTGGGTGAGCGCGATTATTGGCGTTTTCTGAGTACCAGGCGACGTCATCAATGTTGTTGGAACCGGCGTAGATATATCCTTTAGAGTGGATACCGCCTTTCGCTGCAAACTCCCACTCGGCTTCTGTCGGTAAACGATAGTTTTCGCCGGTCATTTCATTGAGTTTCTCAACGAAGTAGTTGGCTTGTTGCCAACTTAAATTGTTAACTGGCACATTAGGTGCTGCGAAGTAACTCATCGATGAACCCATGACGGACTCGAACAGCTCTTGGGTGACTTCAAATTTGGATAGGTAAAAACTATCGACTCGAACAGAGTGGGCTGGACGCTCTGATTTCGCAGCAGTTTTGGAATCTGAGCCCATAGTAAACTCACCACCTTCAACGAGAACCATATCTTGGTTGATACTCATCGCGATAGGATGATTGGACGGACTCGCGCAGCCAGAAAGTAGTATAGGTAGCGCAATGATGGCTAAAACAACAAGTAGTTTTGTTGTATTCCATGCCCTTTTTTCCTCTGAGTAATCAGTCATAGTTTGGCTCTGTAGTGTTAAGAAACATCTCCTCAATTTTAACGACTGCCCACTTTCTTTTTGGTTATAAGCACTATAACGCCCGCGTATTTCGCCCTGATATAAAATGCGATGAGTCTCAACATAAAAGGTGCATGAGTTATGGTATTAAGTGTGAATTCAGCTCAGTCGATAGGCGATTCCCGAAAGACAGAGTCCTCACAGTCAATCCACTTATCGCAAGGTCCCCAGTTCCAAGGGAAAGCTTCCAAAAGAATGCATGTGATGGCGAAGCCCATTGGCGCTGTGTGCAACATTGATTGCAATTATTGCTATTACCTGAGTAAACAAGACCTGTTGGAATACAAAAAAGGCTGTTCTCCAGAGATGGACGAAGCGCTTCTAGAGCAGTACATCAAAAACTACATTGAAGGGCAGAATACGCCGGAAATCATCTTCTCGTGGCAGGGTGGGGAGCCAACTATGCTTGGCCTCAGTTATTTCGAAAAAGTGGTTGAACTACAAAAGAAATATCAGCCTGTAGGTATTAAGATTTCAAATGACCTGCAAACGAACGGTACACTGCTTGATGATAAATGGTGTGAGTTTCTTGCTAAGAACCAATTCCTTGTTGGACTGAGTATTGATGGCCCACAGATGCTACACGATGCTTACCGAACCAACCGAGCAGGGCGTGGTACACATAAGCAAGTCATGAAGGCAGTTGAACTGCTGCACAAACACAAGGTGAGCTTTGCCACTTTGACCTGCGTTAATAACCTCACGAGCAAGAATCCTTTAGAAGTGTATCGTTTTTTGCGTGATGAAGTGCGTTCACCACAAATGCAGTTTATTCCAATTGTTGAGCAGAAGTCGTTCCGAACCACCGCACCGCAAACATGGAAATCAAATGAGCAGCTCAAGCAAGGAGACAAAAGACTAATTCCCGGTAACGCCAACTCGATTATGGAATCATGGTGCGTTTCTGATGAGGCTTGGGGTAATTTCCTTATTGCCATCTTCGATGAGTGGATTCAACGAGATATCGGCCGTGTGTTTGTTCAGTACTTTGAAGCGAGTGTAGAAACTTGGATGGGACGAAAAAATCCGTTATGTACGCTTGGTCAATTGTGTGGCAAAGGCTTAGCAATGGAGCCTAATGGCGATGTTTATAGTTGTGACCATTATGTATACCCCGAGTACAAAATTGGCAATATTAACGAAACTAAATTGGAAACAATGGCTTATAGCCAAGCACAACAAAATTTCGGATTCGCTAAATCTAAGACGCTAACGGCGCAGTGTCAGCAGTGTGACTATCAGTTTGCATGCTATGGCGAATGTCCCAAAAACCGATTTATTAAGACCCGTACAGGTGAGCCTGGGCTCAACTACCTTTGTGCAGGGTGGAAAAAGTTTTTCTCGCACGCAGATAAAGCGATTGCCTATATCTTACGTGCCACCGGCAATCCGGTAGCTCATGGAAAGTACAGCGACCAAGCGATTCGCAATGTTGGATTTGCAACCAAGTTCTAGGAGCCTACCAATGAAAAATAGACATCTGATCGCTTTAGGTGCGATGGCAACTATCTTTAGTCTTTCGGCAGTCAGTGCCGAACCACAGAAAGATCAAGTTACCAAAACCAAACCACAAAGCGTCGCTGCTTCAGCTCAAGAAAGTACGGCGCAACAAATTCAGCGCCTGTCTTATACGGCGCAGAATCAGTCAGAGAACGTACAACGTCGCGTTGATGCTTTGCATCAGCTTAGTCAGTTTCCAAACCAGAATGCACTGGTTGCAGTTTCAAGAGCTCTTAAAGACTCAAACTCTGATATTCGACAAGCAGCCATCGTAGGTGCCAAACCTTATCAGTTTGAATATCGATGGAAGTTGGTTGCTCCATTGTTAAACGATGAAAGCAGTGACGTGCAGTTGGCAGCTTTGGTAAATTTGATCCCTGATTACACCAATATGCATGAGCAGCAGCAACAAGAGCTTGATAAGATTTATCCAAGCGCTATTAAGCAGTTGAAGCAGCATTCTGGTAGTGAAAAGCAGTTACTTCTAGCGGATGTTTACCGTTGGCATCAAGACTTCAGCAGCGCTGAATTAATCTACCAACAGTTGATAACGAACCCTGCAATGGCGACGCAGGTCTCTCTGAGTCTATCGGATAATTATCGAGCGCAACAACAAGATGAGAATGCGCTAGAAGTGTTAAATCGTGCCATAGAAAACGACAGCACTTCAGCTCAATTATACTATTCAAAAGCGTTAACGTTAGTCAGGATAGGCAACAAGAACGAAGCGGCTAATGCTATCGAACAGGCGACGAAGTACTCGCCTGACAACAGTTATTATTGGTACTTGAACGGTGTGCTTCAAGAACCGATTGATGTAGCGAAAGCGACGGATTCGTTTGAAAAAGCGTACTTGATTTCTGGTGCGCCAGAACAACTCTACGCAGTTTGCGACATTTATGTGCGAACTGGGCACGAGAAAGCTGACGCCTGTCTGACGGAGCTAGAAAAAGTCGCACCGCCTTACGTCATTGAAGAACTAAAGAATAAAGGTAAGTAAGGGTACGGAAAGAACAAGTAAGTATTGGTTATCAAGGTTAAAATCTTTTTAAAAAGAGTTGGATAGCGCGCAAAATAAAGGCATTCTATTCTGTATCGTTTTCTAACAGGATGTGGAATACATGATTATTGAAGATGGCGCTGTCCATATTGATTCTTTTTTTGCGGTTACTCTGGGTATTATTGTTCTCTTTGTTGGTCGTAGACTGAATCAGGTTGTTGGGTTCCTAAAAGAATTCAGCATTCCTGAACCGGTCTCTGGAGGAATCGTCTTCTCGGTTCTTTTTGCTCTGTTCTATATGGCGACATCAATTGAGGTCAGTTTCGATCTGATGGCGCGCGATGTATTGCTTGTTTACTTCTTCACTACCATTGGCATTAACGCTAGCTTGAGTGACCTCAAAAAAGGTGGAAAACCACTCGTCATATTGTTGGCAGTGACAATAGCCTACATGATAGTCCAGAATTTAACTGGTATTACCGTTGCTACGGCCTTTGGTTTGGAACCAGTAGCAGGGCTACTTAGTGGCACTGTTTCTCTTATTGGTGGACATGGCACTGCCATCGCTTGGGCTCCAAAAATCCAGGAGCAGTTTGGGTTAAATTCAGCAATGGAACTGGGAATTGCAAGTGCAACCTTTGGTCTTATTCTTGCGAGTATCATGGGGGGACCAATTGCTAAGTTCCTTATCAAGCGATACGACCTTAAACCACAAGAGCAACAGTCGTTAGATGTAGGTGTCTCCGAAAATCAGCCGGAGCCTAAAATTACCTCCTATGATTTTCTTGATGCCATGTTGGCCATTCATACATGTATCATTGTTGGTGTTTTCTTAAATGAAGGTATTGAGCATTTAGGGTTACAGCTTCCTCTTTTTGTTACCTGCTTATTTGCTGGCATCATTCTTTCTAATCTCGTACCGCATAATTATCCGCGAATTACCGGAACCTCATGGCCTGCGAACAAACCTGCTGTTGCTCTGATTGCGGATATGTCTTTAGGAGCTTTCCTTGCGATGTCACTAATGAGTATGCAGCTATGGACATTAGTGGATCTAGCCGGACCAATTTTCGCGATTTTAGCAGCGCAATTTATTGTGGCGATATTAGTTAATCTTTTCGTTATTTTTCCAGCAATGGGTAAAAACTATGATGCAGCGGTTATTTGTTCAGGCTTTGGTGGGATTTCGTTAGGCTCTACGCCAACGGCAATGGCAAACATGTCCGCGGTTGCGCAAAAGTATGGCAATTCTCATCAAGCATTTATCGTTGTGCCGTTGGTCTGCGCATTTTTCATTGACCTTGCCAACGCATTTATCATCCCGTATTTCATGGGTGTTCTTATGTAAGTTTTATTGAACGTTATCTGATTAGAACTTAAATCTTACGCTGTATACCCTAGGTGCTATGACCTAGGGGATACAGACATGATGAACAGACAACTAAACACTCACCATCAACTCGACAGTACACTAGCACAACAGCTTGCTGACAAACTCTATCAAGGTTTGAATAGGCATCAGCTTTGTCAGGAGCACGATATTTCACTGCAACAACTCAAGTCAGCGGTAAACCAAGTACGCTTAAAGGAATATCAAGAAATGCCTTGTAGAGATACTCAGTATCTTGAAGCCCTTTACAAACGTTCACTTAGGACACAATGACCTTCAGCTAATCAACAATAGGCGTTATTTGATTGCCTTAATTAGCATTTTGGTTGCGATATCAATATTGTCGTAACGTTTTGCTTTTCCTAATACTCGGATACCTTGCATATGGCAAATAATGAACTGCGTAAGAGCACTTACATCTGTGTCCGATTCCAGTTCTTGGCGCAGCTTGGCGTTATTAAGTACATCTGCGATTGCCTTTTCCAATGTGTCAAATAAGGAATCACTACGTTTGAGTACCATGGCGTTTGTAGCGGCATGTTCTACAACAGCATTTTGAATAAAACAGCCACAGGTGTTGTCTTTCTGCTTCTCAGCAAAAAGTAGCAAGAAGTCTTGGAGCGCTTCCAAGCCGGAGTCGGGTTCTCGCAGTGTAGTAAGTTTGGGAAACGAAATCTGCTCTAGGTAATTGTCGAGTGCTAGATAATAGAGCGTTTCTTTGTCACCAAACGTGTTGTACAGACTAAATCGATTGATTCCTAGAACTTCGATGAGGTCATTGATAGAGGTGTTTGCGTACCCTTTGCTCCAGAACAACGTCATTGCTTGCTGAAGTTTCTCTTGTTTGCAGAAGTTTGCTTTTCTTGCCATCTCAATACTCTTAAACGCGCTTTAACCGTTCAATATTACATAAAATTATTCTTGACCGATCGTTTAGTTTTCTCGTAGATTATATCTGAACGATCGGTTAGATAAAAGGGATGGTAATGAAACTGTACGAACAGGCAGCAACTGTAAGCTGCAAGCGACTCAATTTATTTTTAAGCGAAATTGATGCGACAGGGTTTGAGCGAGTTGAAATTAATGTTCGAGAAGGAGACAACCTAAGTGATGACTACAAGGCAAAAAGTGCCAATGGTAAGGTGCCATTATTAGAGCTTGATGATGGTAGTTTCTTAAGTGAAACCGTTGCTATCAGCCGGTATTTTGATGAATTGCAACCGAATGACTTGAACTTGTTTGGGGATAGCGTGGTAGCTCGTGCCAAGGTTGAAATGTGGAATCGCATCGTTGAAATCGATGGAATTCAAAACGCATTTCAAGCGTTTCGAAACACGACTGGGCTGTATAAAGATCGAGAGAATTGTATAGAGGCTTGGGGCGTAGAAGCGAAGCATCGAGTGGAGCTTTTTTTACCGAAACTTGATAAGCAACTCTCTCAATCTGATTACGTAGCGACAGAGCGCTATACCATCGCCGATATTAGTGCTTATATATTTGTTGTTGTGGCTATCAATGCACTGAAGATCGAAGTGTTAGAGCCATACCCGCATATCAAGCGCTGGTTTGAGGTCGTCTCGTCTCGGCCTGCAATGAAAGGCTAACGTACGTGTAAGGATAAGGTAGTTTAGGTTGGTGTCCAGCGCCTTAGGCAAGGTGCCAACCTTTTAGTCAACTAGCGTTTGGATTTGAAAATTCTCATAAACTCACTAGGTTTAAAAGAAAGCTCTAGTAGGAGAATTCTTAGTGAGTCAAAAGAAAATACTAATGGTAATCACGTCTCATGACCGTTTAGGCGACGTGGATGAGAAAACGGGCTTTTGGCTTGAAGAATTCGCATCACCTTACTATGTCTTTAAGGCCGCTGGCTTACATATTACTCTTTGTTCTCCTAAAGGGGGACAGCCTCCAATTGACCCCAAGAGCGCACTTCCAGAGTTTCAAACTGAGTCCACTACCAAATTCGAGCAAGATCCAGTCGCGCAAACCCACCTAGCTCAGACTCTTAGATTAGTAGAAGTTCAAGCGTCAGATTATGATGCTGTTTTTTATCCTGGTGGGCATGGTCCCCTGTGGGATCTCACCTGTGACCCTGATTCTGTTTCTCTCATCGATGATTTTTTCAGTCAAGGTAAGCCCGTAGCGACAGTCTGTCATGCGTCCGGCGTTCTTATCAATGTTGTTGGAGAAGACGAAGAACCGATAGTAAAGGGCAAAAGAGTTACAGGTTTTAGTAATAGTGAAGAACAAACCGTTGGTTTGAGTGAAGTTGTGCCATACCTTGTTGAGGAAGAACTTACCAATTGCGGAGGGCTATATTTTAAAGGCGATGACTGGAGCTGTTACGTTGAAATAGACGGGCAATTAATCACAGGCCAAAACCCTGCAAGTTCTGCAGCTACCGCAGAAGCCGTCGTGGACTATCTTAATTCAGGGCGTTAGATATGATGTGTAACTATCTTTTACCATTGAAAGACTCACTACAAAGTGTGATGACGGCGAGATTGTTTGCTTTCGTTGCTCTATATCTGACGTTTTGTTGACATAGTAAATAGTGCAATAGATTCAATTAGAGCAATATATTTTAGTTAATTACTCTACTGGTTCTAGCAATGACAACAAAAACTGAACGTGAAAAGATGTTAGCGGGTGAAGCTTATCAAGCTTGGGATGAAGAGCTGCTTCAAGCGCGTGTAAACTGCCGAAAAATCCTAAAAAAACTCAATGATAGTATTCCCAATACAGAGGATTGGAAACAAGCACAAGAGGCGTTAATTCCTAATCGCTCTGGCAATCTATATTTGGAGCCACCATTTCGCTGCGATTATGGTGAAAATATTCATGTTGGAAAAAACTTTTACGCTAACTTCAATTGCGTCATCTTAGATGTCAACGTGGTCGAGATAGGTGACAATGTTCTTTTTGCACCTAATGTACAAATATATACCGCAGGCCATCCATTGGATGTTAAAGGTCGAGTTGAGGATGAAGTGGAGTTTGGCCTACCAATTAAAATTGGGCACAATGTTTGGTTAGGTGGCGGTGTTATTGTTTGCCCAGGCGTTACTATTGGTGACAATGCTGTTATTGGTGCAGGAAGCGTGGTAACAAAGGACATTCCGGCTAATAGTTTGGCGGTAGGTAATCCTTGTAAGGTTATTAAAGAAATCGATAATAGCCAACGATTCAGTCAATAAATGCCTAATTTACGTCTTAACGCAAGAATAAAATAACGCAAAAACAGTAATTTAACTTTGCGTCAAAAAATTGTTGATTGGATAACGATTTTTTGACGTTTTGTTTGATGTCCATTCCATAAAAATTTATCATAACGGCGTTAGTTCTATAAGTTTCTATTTGTAGTGGATTTGGCGTTGCAGTATTCGGATTTTGAATTGTCATTAGGTTTGATGGAAAAAGCGTTGGAAAGTGCCTCTGCTGCTGTCCTAATTACTGACGTCAACGCACATATCAAATATGCTAATAAACAATTCTACAATCTAACCGGATACTGTGAGCAAGAAGTGATTGGGAAAAATCCTAATTTTCTTCGCTCTGGAAAAACAACCGAAAAAACCTACCGTGATATGTGGTCAAAACTTCTTTCCGGCAAGGATTGGTACGGTGAGCTGATAAATAGAAAGAAGAATGGTACGTTGTTTGTTGAAAAAGCACACATTAGTCCATTCGAGTATCAAGGCCAAAAATTCTATATTGCAGTCAAACGAGATGTTACCTCCGAAAAGAACTTAACTGAAAAACTAAGTGACTTAGCGTATTTTGACGCACTCACTCGCTTGCCGAATAGAACATCTTTTTTCGATCATCTTCAGAATTTCTTAGTAGAGCACCAAGACTCAACTGAGCCATATTCGTTGCTGTTAATTGATTTAAATGAATTTAAATCAATTAACGACAGTAAAGGACATGATTATGGTGATCTCTTTCTACAAAATGTCGCCAGACGTTTTAAGAATGTGGTGGGGGAAGGTGGAGTTGTTGCTCGTCTAGGGGGCGATGAGTTCGTCGTGTTATTGCCCAAGTCTGGTGTAGACGTTGCAGAGCGTGTCGCCCAAAATCTACTGGATGCCATAGCTTACATCGAAATCGGTAATAAATCCGAGCGCGGCTCAGCTGCGGTTGGTATTACAACGAACGAAAGTAAACGCATTCCAACAAGTTTGCTTCTTAAGCAAGCTGACCTTGCCATGTATCGTGCCAAACAGTGCCAAACGATGTGGGTAAGTTATAACGAAGAGATGGGAACCCAGTGGGGACGTAAAAAAGCCCTAGCTCAAAGGCTTGCTGAAGCGATAGAACTTCATAAGCTAGAAGTGAGCTTTATGCCAGTCATCGATCTTCATAAGAATGAAGTGGTTGCTTATAAGAGCCGCTTAGAGTGGGTGGATAAAGTTCTTGGTAACGTCGATCGCTTTGAGTTTATTCCTATTGCGGAAGAATCGCAGTTGGTTCGCAAACTTAATCTATTTACTATCGAGCAGGCTTGTAAATACGCAACCGTAGGTGAGCTAAAAACGGTTGCCGTTAAAGTGTCTTCGAAGAACTTTGGTCACGGTTTGTTTGTTCAAGAAGTTATTGAAATTCTTGAGCGCTTTAAATTACCTCCTCAGTGTCTAGTATTAGAAGTGTTTGAAGATATGCTTTCTAAAAAGCGCTGCGTTGATGAGCTATACCAATTAGTCGATTTCGGCTGTCAAATTACCGTCGCAGATTTTGGTATGGGTCATATCTCCATCTCCGAATTGCGTGCGCTGCCTATTCAAAAACTAAAAGTAGGCGCTCAACTGACCGAAGAAATTGCGCAAGATACGTCAGTAGAGCAGGTGGCTAAGGCGATTGTTGGGTTGGCTAACGTGCTTAATATCGAGACTATTGCGGAAGGGGTTACGACTGAACAGCAATTACAGTCGTTAAAAACGATTGGCTGCCATTTTGCCTCAGGTCCTTACATTTCATTTCGTATGCAACAAGGTAGCTAAGCTGCTTATTTCCTTCTTTTAATTCCAATTGTCACAATTTGAAACCATTCACGGAAAACTCATCGAAACGTTTCGATAGTCCGATCTGGCTCACACTTGACCATTCACTCCCTCGATCTTTTGATTAACTACGCTAGGATCATCATCGAAACGTTTCGATGACAAAATTATCAAAAAACATTTATCCAGAATACAGTCTCGATAAAGCCGCATGAAGCAGGTATAAGACATGAAAAAAAGTGCTCTAATTAACTCTGAACTTTCTTACTTAGTGTCCACATTAGGTCACACTGATGAAGTGACTATTTGTGATGCAGGGTTACCTATAGCAGACCACGTGCAGCGCATCGATCTTGCGTTAACTCACGGAGTTCCCGCCTTCTTGGATACGGTTAAAGTTTATCTTGCAGAAGCGCAAATCGAAGGTGTGGTAATTGCAGAGGAATTTAAACAAGTAAGCCCTGAACTCCATGACGCACTGATTACGACGATAGAAGAAGAGAAGCAAGCAACGGGTAAAGCGATTTCAGTTGTATACGTTTCACATGAAGAGTTCAAAGTAAGAACACACGACTCAAAAGCGGTAGTAAGAACAGGTGAATGTACGCCTTATGCTAACGTGATTTTTCAAGCGGGCGTAGTCTTTTAATCCGGCAAGCACAGACAGTACAGGACAACTAACATGCTGCAACCAATATTACAATTAAGCGATATTGAAAAAGCTTTCCCAGGGGTCAAAGCCTTGGATAAAGCCAGTTTGAATGTGTATCCGGGCAAAGTCATGGCTTTGCTAGGTGAAAATGGCGCTGGTAAGTCGACATTAATGAAAGTGTTAACGGGTATTTATTCCAAAGATTCTGGAGATTTGCGCTATCGAGGTACTGAGGCTGCATTCCAAGGTCCAAGAGACTCTCAGCAAGCCGGTATCAGTATTATCCACCAAGAGTTAAATCTAATTCCCGAGCTTACTATTGCGGAAAACATCTTTCTAGGTCGAGAAAAAACGAACGCGTTTGGTCGCATTCTGTGGAATGAGATGTATGCCGAAGCCGATCGTTTGTTGGCTCGTTTGAATGTAAAGCACAGCTCCAAAACACCATTGGGTGAGTTGAGTCTGGGTGAACAACAGATGGTGGAAATTGCCAAGGCACTATCGTTCGAATCAAAAGTCATCATTATGGATGAACCAACCGACGCATTAACTGACACTGAGACTGAGTCGCTATTTAGCGTCATTAATGAGCTGCGCGATCAGGGTTGCGGCATAGTTTACATTTCACACCGTTTGAAAGAAATCTTTGAGATTTGTGACGACATCACGGTATTGCGTGATGGTAAGTTCATCGGTCAACGCACTGTAGCGGAAACCGATGAAGACCTACTTATTGAAATGATGGTTGGTCGTAAGTTAGATGAACAATATCCTCGCATTGATGCGGTTCACGGCAAAACGAGCCTAGAAGTGAAAGACCTGTCAGGCCCAGGCGTGAATGATGTCAGCTTTACCTTAGACCAAGGAGAAATTCTTGGAATCTCTGGGCTTATGGGGGCAGGGCGCACCGAGCTTATGAAGATTATTTATGGTGCTCGCAAGCGTGAGTCTGGCTCTGTGATACTGAATGGCAAAACCATTAATCCAAGTAGCCCTCAGGATGGCTTGGCAAATGGTATCGCTTATATCTCCGAAGACCGTAAAGGTGACGGTTTGGTACTCGGTTTATCCGTTAAAGAGAACATGTCGCTTTGTGCCCTAGAACAGTTGTCTAAAGGTGCCCAGATTCAACATGGTGAGGAAGTGATTGCAGTAGAGGACTTCATTAAGCTCTTTAACATCAAAACACCGTCTCGTGATCAGATCATCGGTAACTTATCGGGTGGTAACCAGCAGAAGGTAGCTATTGCCAAAGGGCTGATGACCAAACCAAAAGTTCTGATTCTGGACGAGCCCACCCGTGGCGTTGATGTTGGTGCGAAAAAAGAAATCTATCAGCTTATCAACAAATTTAAAGCAGATGGTATGAGCATCATTCTCGTATCATCAGAAATGCCTGAAGTATTGGGTATGAGCGATCGCATTTTGGTTATGCATGAAGGGCATATAAGCGGAGAGTTTATGGCACACGAAGCAGACCAAGAAAAACTATTAGCATGCGCTGTCGGCAAAAATGTAAGTGAGGAAGCAGCATGAGCAACAAAACAATGAGCGTTGACACGGAAAAAAAGAAGCCTCTTTTTAACAAAGAGTGGTTAATCGAGCAGAAGTCGCTGATCGCTTTGATCTTCTTGATTGTCGTGGTGTCATTCCTTAACCCTAACTTTTTCACCGTAGACAATATTCTGAATATTCTACGTCAAACCTCTGTTAACGCTATTATCGCGGTTGGTATGACCTTGGTCATTTTGACGGCGGGTATTGACTTGAGTGTTGGCTCGGTATTAGCACTTTGCGGTGCGTTTGCAGCAAGTTTGATTGCCATGGAAGTGCCGGTATTAATCGCCGTTCCTACTGCTTTACTTGCTGGTGCTGCGTTGGGTGCGATCAGTGGCATCATAATCGCGAAAGGTAAAGTGCAAGCCTTTATAGCAACATTAGTAACGATGACCTTGTTGCGCGGTGTCACTATGGTTTATACCGATGGTCGTCCTATTTCAACTGGCTTCACTGATACCGCTGATGCGTTCGCTTGGTTTGGTACAGGCTACGCTATGGGCATTCCGGTACCGGTCTGGATTATGGTGATTGTATTTGCTGCAGCATGGTACCTACTTAACCATACACGATTTGGTCGTTATGTTTACGCACTAGGTGGCAATGAATCAGCGACACGTTTGTCTGGTATTAACGTCGACAAAGTAAAAATCGGTGTGTACGCCATCTGTGGTTTGTTAGCAGCACTAGCAGGCATCATAGTGACTTCCCGTTTATCATCAGCACAACCTACGGCAGGTATGGGCTATGAGTTAGATGCTATCGCTGCCGTTGTTCTTGGTGGCACTAGCTTGATGGGCGGTAAAGGTCGAATCATGGGAACCTTAATCGGTGCTCTTATTATTGGCTTCCTAAACAATGCTCTGAACTTATTAGATGTTTCCTCTTACTACCAAATGATTGCTAAAGCAGTGGTAATTCTGCTGGCAGTACTGGTAGATAACAAAAACAAGTAATAACTCGTAAACACAATTTAACAATAACTGGCTCGACATTAAGTTGAGCCACCCCCTACACAAAGGACTAAAACGATGAAAAAACTAGCAACTCTTATCTCTGCTGCTGTACTTTCTGCTTCGATGTCTGCAACGGCATCTGCACAAGACACGATGGCAATTGTTGTATCTACTCTTAACAACCCATTCTTTGTAACCATGAAAGAAGGCGCAGAGGCAAAAGCAAAAGATTTGGGTTATAACCTGATCGTTTTGGACTCTCAGAATGACCCAAGCAAAGAGCTGTCAAACATCGAAGATTTAACCGTTCGTGGCGTCAAAGCGATTCTGATCAACCCAACAGACTCTGACGCAGTATCTAACGCAATTCGCATGGCTAACCGTTCTAATATCCCAGTACTCACTCTTGACCGTGGTGCAAGCCGTGGTGACGTAGTTAGTCATATCGCGTCTGATAACGTAGTCGGTGGTGAAATGGCTGGTCACTACATTATGGAAAAAGTAGGTGAGAAAGCGAAAGTTATCCAACTTGAAGGTATTGCTGGCACGTCGGCAGCTCGCGAACGTGGTGAAGGCTTCATGAACGCTGTAAAAGGTTCTCAAATGGAGCTCCTTGCTAGCCAACCAGCAGACTTTGACCGTACTAAAGGTCTGAATGTAATGGAAAACCTTCTAGCAGCTAACCCTGATGTTCAAGCGGTATTCGCGCAGAACGATGAAATGGCACTGGGCGCACTTCGTGCGGTTGAAGCAGCTGGTAAAGACGTGATGATTGTTGGTTTTGATGGCACAGAAGACGGTATGGCAGCGGTTAAACGTGGCAAACTGGCTGCAACTATCGCTCAGCAACCTGACATGA
Source organism: Vibrio sp. McD22-P3 (assembly GCF_021568915.1). Lineage (NCBI taxonomy): Bacteria > Pseudomonadati > Pseudomonadota > Gammaproteobacteria > Vibrionales > Vibrionaceae > Vibrio > Vibrio sp. McD22-P3. The sequence goes on along the minus strand of NZ_JAKGTN010000004.1, from coordinate 128,320 downwards.
TCGGTGCATTAGGTGTTGAAACAGCAGATAAAGTACTGAAAGGCGAAAAAGTCGAAGAGTACATTCCTGTACCACTTAAAGTAGTGACTGAATAATCACCAGACTCCCTCTTTTGAGGATAGTAAAGCTCTCCTTTAACAAAAGGAGAGCTTTGAATGAAGCAAGCCTGTCTCGTCCAAGTTAATTTCGGCCTGTCATATCAAGGCAACCCCAAGTTAATTTATTTGAGTAAAAAGGAACAATGTATGAATAAACTCATCGTATTGGGTAGTGTGAATGCAGATCATGTGCTGCAAGTTCCTTCTTTCCCTAGACCGGGTGAAACCTTGCACGGTATGAATTACCAAGTGATTCCAGGTGGTAAAGGTGCAAACCAAGCTGTAGCCGCGGCGCGCCTTGGTGGAGATACTGGCTTTATTGCCTGTGTAGGCGATGATGCGTTTGGCATTAACATTCGCGAAGCATTCAAAGCTGACGGTATCAATATCGCGGGTGTGCAATTGGAGCCAGGAACCCCAACAGGTATCGCGATGATACAAGTAGCAGAAAGCGGTGAGAATAGTATTTGTATTTCTGCAGAAGCGAACGCAAAGTTAACTACTGCTCGCGTTGAACCACATAGGACGATGATTGAAAACGCAAAATATTTGCTGACACAGCTTGAGACTCCTATTGAAGGTATAGAGTATGCGGCAAAACTGGCAAAACAATCGAAAACTAACGTAGTCCTAAATCCCGCACCTGCAATGGCGTTACCAGACTCTCTGCTTGAGTGTGTTGATGTGATCACGCCAAACGAAACAGAAGCGGAAGTACTTACTGGTATTACAGTCACTGACGATGAGTCAGCACAAGAAGCAGCGAATGAACTTCACCGTAAAGGCATTGAAATTGTCATGATTACGCTGGGTTCAAAAGGTGTATGGTTAAGTCAAAATGGTCGTGGAGTGCGTATCCCTGGTTTTAAAGTAGATGCAACGGACACCACGGCTGCGGGTGATACATTTAATGGCGCGTTGGTTACTGGTTTAATTGAAGGAAAATCGATTGAAGAGGCGATCGTTTTTGCTCATGCTGCTGCCGCTATTTCGGTGACTCGATTTGGTGCTCAGACTTCCATTCCTTCGCTAGATGAAGTAAAAGAGTTTTTAGAGCAAAAAGCTTAAAATAAGGCGCTGATATTAGGCGACTACAATGCATAAGCAGTAGCGGAGAGCATTGCCCAATGGCAACGATGAAGGACATAGCAAGACTAGCTGGCGTATCCACATCGACAGTGAGTCATGTCATCAATAAAACACGGTTTGTGAGTGAAGAGATTTCGGAGCGTGTGAATAGCGCAGCGAAAGAGCTGAACTATGCCCCCTCAGCACTAGCTCGTAGCTTAAAAATGAACCGTACACGAACAATTGGAATGTTAGTGACAACCTCAACCAACCCGTTTTTTGGCGAGGTGGTGAAAGGGGTAGAACGTAGCTGTTATCATCAAAACTACAACCTTATTCTGTGCAATACAGAAGGGGATAGTGAGCGCATGAGAGCATCCATCGATACGCTTCTGCAAAAGCGTGTTGATGGGCTGATTCTTATGTGTTCGACACTAGAAGGTGAGAAACTAGATATTTTCGACCAGTACCCAACTATACCGGTGGTAGTAATGGACTGGGGGCCTATCCATTTTGAAAGTGACAAAATTCAAGATAACTCTTATCTAGGAGGTTATCTAGCGACTAAGCACTTGATCGAATGTGGGCATAGGGAAATTGGTTGTATCACTGGACCATTGAATCGCCATCAGGCTTTGATGCGTTACGAGGGCTACAAAAAAGCTCTAAAAGAACATTCGCTGCCACTAAATCCCGACTGGATTATTGAGTCAGATTTTGAATGTGATGGTGGAGCTAAGTCTCTAGAGATATTAATGTCTCGTGGTGCATTACCGAGTTCGATATTTGTATGCAATGACATGATGGCGATGGGCGCCATAAATATCGCTCATGACAAAGGCGTAAAGGTGCCCGAAGAGCTGTCTATAATCGGCTATGATGATATTCACATAGCAAAATACATGACACCTGCTTTAACAACAATTCATCAGCCTAAATATCGGTTGGGTAAGGCTGCAGTTGAAACTTTGTTAGCCAAAATAGATAAAACGACAGAGGTTCCTGACGTAGTACAGTTAGAGCCAACCCTAGTGGTGAGAAACAGTGTAAAGTCATTATTGTAGGCTGTTCACGGCAAAATAAAAAAGCACCTCGCATTTGGCAGGTGCTTTTTTGATGTTATTGGTATGTGTTTTAATTACGGCATTCTACTGAGAATTTACAGCGCGTTAGTGAGAATTTCTCGGCTGACGTCTAGGGTAATTGCTTGATTTTCACCTAACTTAACATAGCCATTTTGCTCAAGCTTCGCTAAGACTGCTTCTACTGCATCAGACTTGTCACCGCTTACTTCGGATAATTGAGCATCAACATTTAGGCTCGAATAGAAAGCTTCAATAGCACTGATGGTGCGTTCCGCTAGATCATCGCTATCTTCTAATTGGAAGACGTTGCGTCCCATCTGCTCAATTTTCCCACGCTTGAAAGTCATCTGACTGCGTAGCAGTGACGGTTGAATAATCGCCAGCGAGCGAGCGTGATCAACATTCCAAAGAGCGGTCAGTTCGTGGCCGATCATATGAGTAGCCCAGTCTTGAGGCATCCCTGTACCAATTAAGCCGTTAAGTGCTTGGTTAGCTGTCCACATTAAGTTTTCACGCCACGCATCATCGCGTTGCTCAAACTTAGCTCCGAGCTGGAGCAGGTTACGTAGCAGCACTTCAGCATACCCTTCCTGTACCATGTTGCCTGTCTGAGTAGTGATGTATTGCTCGCAAACGTGAACCCATGCATCAACAAGCCCATTAATCAGTTGACGCTCTGGCAATGTCTTCATTGCATCCGGGTCGAGTACTGCGAACTGAGGTCGAACTAGTGGTGTCATGAAGCCCAGCTTTTCATGAGTCGACTTCTTGGTGACAACCGCGCCCATGTTTGACTCGGAACCTGTTGCTGGTAACGTCAGTATTACTCCGATAGGTACAGCAGTTTCGGGCTTATATTGGCCTGTAATTAAGTCCCAGCTGTCGCCATCGTGTAATGACGCTGCGGCGATGTACTTAGTTCCATCAATAACAGAACCACCACCCACTGCGAGCAAATAATTAACGCCTTCAGATTTAACCAGTTCGATAGCCTTATCTAAGGTTTCTTTAGTAGGATTGGCTTCTACGCCTGAGAACTCTAACCATGTGTGATTTTGCAAAGCTTCAACGACTTGATCGTAGACTCCGTTGCTTTTAATGGAGCCGCCGCCATAGATAACGAGTACTTTGGAGGTCGTTGGTATGCTAGAAGAGATCTGTGCAATTTGGCCTTGGCCGAAATGAATCACTGTAGGGTTTACGTAGCTAAATTTCATAGTATTGCCTCACATTCCAATGTAGTAAATGCACCTTAATTATGAAGAGGGCGCATTGCATTTATGCTACTTATGTTTGGGGCAAATAGATCAGGCTTCAAGTGTTAAACCTGATCTATCTGTAATGATGGGCGAATTAATGCGCAGTTAAGAGCAATTAGGGGATAGGCCAGCAATCTCTCGTTCTTGCTGTAGTTCTTTATGGAATGCTTCTAATTGGGTTTGTGCGACGGCTGGATCGTTGATGGATGAACTCATCTTAACGAATTTGCTCACCGCTCGATCAACGCCTTCAGTATTATCACGGTCAAAGTCGATCAGAGCCTGCATAGCGACTCCTGCTTCCTTATAAGATTCTTGAGATGCATTCTCGGCAGCAAGTGCTGAGCGGTATGCATTATCGTGTTGACAGGAAATTAATGCGTTCACCGAAGCATCGATATCGGGACCAAAATCTAACGAGGGCTTAGCGGGTGCAGGTGCTTTCTGCTGTTGTGCTTCTTGTTGTTGGTCTTTGGCATATCCATCTACGGCTCCGGCAGTACCGCCAGCTAGAGCCCCTGCCGTAACATTTCGACTCAATCGGTAGGTGTCTACTTCGCCATCAACGATTAGATCGGTAAGTGCCCCCAACATACCAGCAGAGACCGCACCAACTGCCGCGCCTTCTGCAGCCCCTTGTGTAGTATTGGCGCCACAGCCCAATAGTAAGACAGAAGAAATGGCGACAGCTAATAACGAACGTACTTTCATGATCAATTCCTTGTCATTGATAGTTATTGAGCCAGTATAGGATGGATCTGCTAATTTTTCTCCGTTTAATTAGTATGTTAGCGAAGTATTTAACATATTAAACTGACGCAAGATCGATTCATTATTTAATTAACTTCGGTGGTATTGGGAAGAAATATAAAACTCTGTTATTTAACCTATCGAATCATTATTAATCTGTATTCTTGACGCAAAATAAGTGCCCCGTCATTTCAGTGCAACAGCAATTAATTGCGAGACATTTCTTAAAAACCATCAATAGAATTCTCAATAACGGCTCAAAAGCTACACTTTATTTTTGTCGTATCTAAAGTGTGTTTCTGAGATGTAATTGAATTGTAAATTCACAAAAAAGTCGTAGTCCTTATGATTCATTGCATCATTGTGAAATTTTCTACTAGTTAAGAAAGGATTCGTAATGGAACATACTAGAAAGCTCACACCTACATTGAAGGTAGGTTCTCTAAGCTTATTAGCACTGGTTTGTGCTGCTTCACTATATGGTAATAATGCCCAAGCGAGCACATCACAAACTGACTGTCGTCCAGATGGCTTATATCAGACACCAGGCATAACGGTACCTTATTGCACTATTTATGATGCAGAGGGGAGAGAGTTGATGGGGGCAGACCACCCACGTCGAGTAATTGGTTACTTTACGAGTTGGCGTTCAGGGAGTGATCCTCAGGCTGCCTACTTAGTTAAAGATATTCCTTGGGACCAATTAACTCATATCAACTACGCGTTCGTCAGTATAGGCTCAGATGGCAAAGTTAATATTGGTGACGTTAATGATCCGAATAATGTAGCTGTAGGTCAGGAATGGCCTGGTGTGGAAGTTGATCCTGCGCTTGGCTTTAAAGGCCATTTTGGGGCGTTAGCGACAGCGAAAAAGAAACACGGTGTAAAAACCCTGATCTCTATAGGAGGTTGGGCTGAGACCGGTGGTCATTTCGCTACCGACGGTACACGAGTTGCTGACGGTGGTTTCTATACTATGACTACTAATGCTGATGGCTCGATTAATCATCAAGGAATTGAAACCTTTGCTACTTCAGCCGTTGAAATGATGAGAACGTATCAGTTTGATGGTTTGGATATTGACTATGAATATCCTACCTCAATGGCAGGCGCGGGTAACCCAGATGACAAAGCGTTTGCAGAAAGCCGAAGAGCGCATCTTTGGAAGTCTTATGAAGTGTTGATGAAAGTACTGCGTGAGAAACTGGACGCGGTCAGTGCTCAAGATGGTGTGCATTATATGTTGACGATTGCGGCACCTTCCTCAGGCTACTTACTGCGTGGTATGGAAACCATGTCAGTGACCCAATATCTTGATTATGTGAATATTATGTCCTACGACCTCCACGGAGCCTGGAATGACCATGTAGGTCATAACGCAGCCCTTTATGACACAGGTGAAGACTCTGAACTGGCACAATGGAATGTCTATGGAACAGCAGCTTATGGTGGTATCGGGTACTTAAACACTGATTGGGCTTATCACTATTTCCGTGGTTCCATGCCTGCTGGTCGAATCAATATTGGTGTTCCTTACTATACCCGAGGATGGCAAAACGTTTCTGGTGGCAACAACGGCCTATGGGGACGTGCACCACTTCCGAATCAATCTGAATGCCCAGCGGGAACGGGAGAAGGAGAGAAAAACAACTGTGGATACGGTGCTTTAGGTATCGACAATATGTGGCATGATAAGGACGTTAACGGCAATGAAATGGGCGCAGGTTCTAACCCTATGTGGCATGCGAAGAACTTAGAAAAGGGTATCTGGGGCTCCTATGCACAAGCCTATGGTTTAGATCCTGTAAACGACCCAAGCGATAAGTTTGTAGGAACCTACACTCGTAACTATGACAGCGTTGCCGTCGCACCTTGGTTGTGGAATGCAGAAAAGAACGTTTTCCTTTCTACTGAAGATGTAGAATCTATTGATGTAAAAGCGCAATACGTTATTGATAAAGAAATTGGTGGCATCATGTTTTGGGAACTTGCGGGTGACTACAACTGTTATGTACTAGACGCTAATGGTAATCGTGGAGCGGTTGATCTTACGGAACAAGCATGTGCAACTGGTAATGGTGAATATCATATGGGTAATAGCATGACCAAAGCCATGTACGACAAATTCTTGAGTGCTAGCCCGTATGGCAATAAAGTTGCTACGGGGGCGATACCAACTGAGGCTGTTGATATTGCTGTTTCTATCGATGGTTTCAAAGTAGGTGACCAAAATTACCCAATCAATCCTAAAATCACTTTCACCAACAATACAGGCACCGACATTCCAGGTGGCACTGAGTTTCAATTTGATATTCCAGTATCGGCACCGGACAACGCTAAAGACCAGTCTGGCGGTGGACTAAAAGTTATCGCTTCTGGTCATACTAGAGCGAATAATATCGGTGGTCTAGACGGACCAATGCATCGCGTCGCCTTTACGCTACCAAGCTGGAAGAGTTTAGCTGCTGGGGCGAGCTATGAACTGGATATGGTGTACTACCTACCTATCTCAGGTCCTGCTAATTATGCAGTCAATGTTAATGGTGTCGACTATGCATTTAAGTTCGAACAGCCTGATCTTCCTCTTGCTGACTTGAACGCTGGTGGTGGGAATAATGGCGGTGGCGATGGAGGTGGTAACTCTGGAACGTGTAATACCACCGGAGTAAATGCTTATCCAAATTTCCCTCAAACGGACTGGAAAGGTGACCCTAGCCACGCGAGTGGTGGTGATAAAATTAGTCACAACGGAGTGGTTTACAAAGCGAAATGGTGGACGAACTCGGTGCCAGGAAGTGACGGTAGTTGGGAACAAGTCTGCGTTATCTAATAGATAGCAACTAAACAACAAAGCCGCCAAGTTATATTGGCGGCTTTTGTAATTTATGTCATAGAGTTTTAGTCTACAAATACATAGCCTTCCGGTACAACAACAATACCTTTCTCTGAGATATGAAAACGCTCCGCGTCTTGTGATGGGTTTAGGCCAATCACTGTACCGGCAGGAATGACAACGTGCTTGTCGACAATACAGTTTGCTAATTGACAGTTTTCACCGACGGTAACCTCTCCAAACAAAATACTGTCAGCAATTGTCGCACCATCATTGATTCTTACGTTGGATGACAGAATGGAGTGGTGGACTGAACCACCAGAATTGACCACACCGTTGGCGATAATCGAGTTAATAAATATGCCTTCGTTCCCAGTCGCAGAAGGGACAGTGCGTGCTGGAGGCAACTGAGGTTCATATGTTCGTATTCCCCAGTTTTCTTGATATAAATTCATTGGTGGAACAGGCTCTAGTAAGTCCATATTCGCCTCATAGAACGAATCAATAGTGCCGACATCTCGCCAGTAGCAATCTCGTGCCACGCGGCCTTTATCTTGGCCGAAGTTGTAAGCATAAACACCTTGTGAGTCTATCAACTTAGGAATGATATCCTTTCCGAAATCGTGACTTGAACTATCGAGTTCAGCGTCATCTTCTAGAGCTTGCTGAAGTGTTTCCATATCAAATACATAGATGCCCATAGAGACAAGGGAACGACGAGGGTCTGTCGGCATGGCCGCTGGATCTGCTGGCTTTTCAGCAAATGCTGTTACTTGCAACTCAGCATTGGTCGCCATTACTCCAAACGCACTGGCTTCATCTCGAGGTACGTCCATACAAGCAACCGTAAGTTTAGCGCCAGTTTGTTTGTGCTCTTCAACCATAGCAGCGTAATCCATACGATAGATATGGTCGCCTGACAACACAACTACGTGCTTAGCGTCACTTCGTGAGAGGAGCCACATGTTGTGATAAATAGCATCGGCAGTGCCTTCATACCATTTGCCGCCTTTTCTCATTTGCGGTGGTACGACGGTAATAAATTCTTTTAGTTCGGGATTGAAGATCGACCAACCGTCTCGGATATGTTTATGCAAGGAGTGAGACTTGTATTGAGTGAGAACTAGAATTTGTCGTAATCCAGAATGCAAACAGTTGGTTAGCGTAAAGTCTATAATTCGGTATTTGCCACCGAAGGGTACGGCAGGTTTAGCGCGGTTATCGGTTAGAGGGCTTAACCGTGAACCCATGCCTCCTGCGAGAACAATCGTAAGAACATCTTGCATCGTCTTCTCCCTGAATGTGTGCAATTTTTATTGGGGGTCTATTAATCCTTACAAGATCTAAGCCATATCGTAACTTACTGATTATTCGACGCTATGGAGTTTCTTAAGTTGGGCTTTGCACCATTTTAGTGATGTCTATTCGAAAATTGCACCCGAATAGCAACAGTGATATCGCATTGACTCAATATGGTGCAACTTGCAGAATTTTAACTTCGATAGTTATGGAAATGTCATGCATCACAAATATATATTTATAGAATTGATATAGTCTTCCAAACTGATAAGAACAGGTATTCCCAATGAGATTTATATTGCGCGCTATTGCTGCCTTACTATTACTGTTTTCCTTACCGAGCCTGGCATTAAGCCCATCGGATATCGTCGTCAAATCTGACCAATCTATGCGAGGCGATTCAAGCTATACCGAACTCACCATGCGCATTATCAGGCCTGATTGGACGAGAACAATGAGTATGAAGAGTTGGACCAAAGGGCAAGACCTTTCCCTTGTCTTGGTTACGGCACCTGCAAAAGATAAAGGTTCTGCCTCGCTAAAACGTCAACGGGAAATGTGGAACTGGTTACCGAATATTGAAAGGGTGGTAAAGATTGCGCCATCTATGTTGGGACAATCATGGATGGGATCGGATTTTACCAATGATGACCTCATAAACCAGTCTTCCATTGTGGTTGATTACACACATGAGTTAGTGAAAGGAGAGAGTTTCGATGGTGAGCAAACTTGGGTCATTGACGCGTATGCTAAGCCGGATGCGCCAGTAGTCTGGAGTAAGGTAAGACTGTGGATTTCAAAAGAGACCTTCTTACAACGTAAAGCGGAGTTCTATGATGAGTTTGATGAGAAGGTAAATACAATGCAAACCTTTGACATCAAGGAATTAGGTGGACGTAAAGTGGCAACACGTATGGAGATGATTCCAGCTGATAAACCCGGACAGAAGACAGAAATGATCACTCATCAAGCACAGTTTAATTTTGCTATTGAAGACAGCTTCTTCTCTCAAAGCCAAATGAAAGCGTTACGCGACTAGCGCCTACATGAAAACAAGGAGTGAGCGTTCATCATGTTATTAAAACTGGCTTGGCGAAATCTGTGGCGACAAAAACGCCGAACCTTGCTAACTGCATCGGCACTGGCATTAGCCCTTTTTTTGTCTCTGCTAACTCGTAGCTTTCAAGAAGGAAGCTACAACGCCAACATAGATAACGCGGCACGCTTTTATACCGGGCTCATTCAATTACAGCACCCAGAATATGCTGAAAGCAACAGTATCGATGATGTGATATCGGGTGACCTGGAACAGTTTCCTTATCTAAAGAACATGAACAGTGTTAGCTATATTTTGCCGAGACTTGAGTCTGTTGCATTGGCTGCGGCTGATGACCGCTCTAAAGGTGTGTTGGTTTTGGGTGTGGATCCAGAAGCAGAAGATCGTTATTCACATATCAGTAGTAAAGTCAGTTCTGGGAATTTTATCGATTCTGACAGTAACGGTGTTTTATTGGGCGAAGGACTAGCCTCGTACTTAAAACTGAACGTAGGTGATGAAATAATACTCTACGGACAAGGTTACAGAGGACACACTGCTGCGGGGCTTTACACTGTAAATGGATTACTTCATTTCCCAGTGAAAGCACTGGATAACCAAATGGTTTATATGCCGATCAAGCTTTCTCAAGAGCTATACAGTACTGATAATCAAGTCACTTCTTGGGTATTGCACACCGACTCCCTTGATGACGTTGCAACCGTCGAAACAAAGCTTAAAGATCACTATAAGGATCAATTGAAAGTTAGGGATTGGCAAGACTTATCCCCTGAAATGGCGCAACAAATTGCCTTGGATCGTGCAGGCGGAATTTTCTTAATTTACATCTTATATGGCATTGTTGGTTTTGGTTTGTTTGCGACTGTCATGATGATGACATTGGAACGGCAGCGAGAGTTTGGCGTCATGCTTGCAACGGGTATGGTACGACGTCAACTACTGGGATTGTTATTCATTGAATCGGCGTTCATTTGTCTTTTAGGTATTGTTATCGGTACGCTATTGACCATGCCAGTTCTAGGTTATTTCTCCATAAATCCTATCGAGATAACAGGTGATGCTGCTCAAATGATGCTTGAAGCCGGCTTCGAGCCGATTCTTCCGGTTCACCTCGATCCTTCGTTATTTATGACCCAAGCCGTGGCTGTCACGTTCATCTTATTATTGTGTCTAGTTTACCCAAGTTGGCGTCTCTATCGTCTCAATCTGGTTTCTGCGCTAAAAGGGGGATCACATGCTCATTAAATTGGCGTGGCGTAATCTATGGCGCAACAAAATTCGCACCGGGATCATGGCGGGCGCTATGGTATTCGGTCTGGTGGGGGTGGTTGCAATGATGGGATTCATGAATGGTATGACTGACAACATGGTCCATAATGCTATTGCGTGGCAAACCAGTCATTTACAGATCCATAATCAAAGGTTCGATGAGAATCCCGATATTAAAGACACCGTAATTGGTGATAAGCAAATTGAAGCTGCACTTGAGGCAGACCCGAATATCAATCAGTGGGTATCTAGGTTCGTTGTGGATGGCATGATGGCATCAGCTCGCAGCACCCGTGGCGTAACGGTATTGGGCATAGATTCGACCAATGAACGTGACTTTACACCAATTGCAGAACGTCTCGTTGATGGGGAGTGGCTTGATGAAAAAGGTCGTAACCCGATATTAGTGTCGGCCAAAAATGCGCAGCGTCTAAAGCTTCGCGTGGGCTCTAAAGTGGTGATTACGTTTACCGACCCTGAAGGAGAGGTGACGGGAGCGGCATTCCGAGTTCGCGGTATCTTTAAAACGCCATCATCAGCTTACGATGATGGTCACGTCTTAGTCCGAAAGTCCGACATCCAATCTCTGGCACAACTTAATGGAGTTCATGAGTATGCCGTCCAAGTAACCGCAAAGGCTAACGCTGACAGTGAAGAGCAAGTACGACATGTTGTCTCAGACCTGCAATCGCTCATTCCAAGTGGTAACGTGGTACAAGGTTGGTATCAATTGCAACCGTTATTGGCAACCATGATTAATACGATGAAAATCAGTAATCAAGTGATGTTGACGGTTTTTGTCGTGGCGATGGCGTTTGGTATCGTCAATATCATGTTGATGTCGGTTTTTGAACGTACTCAAGAATTTGGCGTTTTAATGGCCGTGGGAATGCAAAAGCACAAGATTTTTATGCTGGTGATGCTAGAAACTGTGTTACTAGGTAGCTTAGGTGCCGTTTTAGGTATTGTATTTAGCAAAGCACTTATTGCTATTTTAGGTCACACGGGGTTGTCACTTGGCTCTATGGCGCAAGGGTTAGGCGCTTATGGCGTAGATACGTTACTGTTCCCAACGGTCTCCAATGAACAATACCTGATGGTATTTGTCACCGTGTTTATCGCCTCTATAGTGGCTGCGCTCTATCCTGCACGACAAATCCTTAAACAGAAGCCGGTTGAAGCCATGTCTGATAAGAAATAATCAAAAGGTAAGTGAATTGAGATGACCATAGAGATAAAGCAGCTTAATAAAATCTATAACCCAAAAAGTGAATTTCCGGTACATGCGGTTCAAGACTTATCTTTGACGATTGAGCAGGGAGAGTTTGTCGCCATTATGGGACCGTCGGGGTCAGGAAAAACAACTATCCTCAATATGTTAGGGGGCATTGATACCCCTACGTCTGGAGAAGTATGGATTGAGGGAAGTAACATTTGTCAGCTATCTGAGAAACAACTCATTGCATTTCGCCGTGACAACATCGGGTTTATCTTCCAGGACTATAGTTTGTTACCTGTCCTTACTGCTCAAGAGAACGTCGAGTTTGTCATGCAACTACAAGGCGTAGCAGAGAAGCAGTGTCAGCAGCGTGCGAGTGAGTTATTGGCCCAAGTGGGGCTTGAAAATCAGAAAGATAAACGGCCACCAAAAATGTCTGGGGGACAACAGCAACGTGTAGCCGTCGCACGAGCTCTAGCGCCAAGACCACGATTTGTGATGGCGGACGAACCGACAGCAAACCTAGACGCCAAAAGTACCGCAGAACTTTTAGATATTATGCAACATCTGAACGAAGTGGAAGGAACGACATTTATATTTTCCACCCATGATCCTCGAGTGATAAAAAGGGCAAAGCGCGTCATTGTGTTTGAAGATGGTAAACTGGCGTCCGACAAACTGCAAACTGAGCTTACCACGGAGCTCGAACACTAGTTATGTGGAAAAAGTTAGTCACCACCATTTTTATCGTTGGCGCAGCTGTCTATATGGTAGAAGTGAAAGCGGAGATACCGGGGTTACAGCCAGAGAAGAACTGGGACCTAACTGGTTATGTGAAATACATGGCGACAGGGGGTATTCCAGATCACGGAGAGAATACCTTAGATCATCTTATACATCAGCGATTTAACTACGAGTATCGCTTCTCTTCCTCATTTCGTTTTAATGCAGGCATGCGCAATAGAGTACTCGCTGGCGATAGCTTGAATGCGCCGTTCTATTCAGAGATTACTGCGGCGGACAACGGATATTTTGACCTATCAAGAAACCTGGTCGATAACGACAACATGATCATCAACAGTCAGTTTGACCGTTTGTATTTTGATTGGAAAGGGGATGACTGGAGCTCAAGAATAGGACGTTATCGAGTCAATTGGGCGATGAACACCATTTGGAATCCTAACGATTTGTATAACTCGTACTCGATATACGACTTTGACTATGAAGAAAGACCAGGAACCGATGCGATATCGCTCAGCCGCAAACTTGGATTTGCGAGCAGTATAGACTTTGTCTACAGTCCCAACAAAGACAGCAATTTACAGAGATATTCTGCTCGCTATCTATTTAATCATAACGGTTGGGACATGCAGGTTCTAGCTGGACGATCAGGTTTGGATTACGTTCTAGGTGGTGGTTTTGCCGGTGATATTAATGGTGCTGGGTTTCGAGGGGAGCTGACATGGTTTGACCCATGGAAATCCGAGTATCAAGGTCAATCTTATGAAAAGACCATCGTATCAAGTATTGAGACTGACTATAGTTTTGGTGGAAGACGCAATTGGATAGGGCGAGCATCGGTACTTTATATTAGTGAACCACAACAAGCGATTGATGCGGCGGTATATTTAACTTTACCTCTCACCGCGAGAACTCTGAGCTTCACTAAATTCACGGGCTACGCCGATTTAGGTTTCGACATTACACCATTGTCGCGAATTACCATGTCTGGTAGTTACTATCAAGATGGCTCTTTTTTCGTTGGTTTATCGAACAGCTATTCATTGTCTGACGACTGGCAATTGCTTACCGTATTACAGCGTTTTGATGGCAGTTCAGGAAGCTTGTTTGGAGCAACCCCTTCAACACTGCTGTTTGCCAACATCAAATGGTCGTTCTAATTACTTAGATGATGAGTCGTTTTCTCTAGAACTAACCGAAACCATGCACTGAAGGTTGCTGGCTCCGCCTTCATCGTTTGCTCGATATCAGACTGCTGCCACCATTCACACAGTTCTGCTTCGTCTGCATTAAGGTTGAACTCGACTTTGTTCGATTCAGCAATAACCACGTGATCAAGTTCATTCTCAGTTAAACCATTGCTGAATTTAGCACAATAACTAACGGTACCAATATCGATGAGTTCGAGTGGGGTCGTTATGCCAAGCTCTTCGACAAGACGACGTTGTGAAGCCGAGATAATCTCTTCATCTGGACGTGGATGTGAACAGCAGGTATTACTCCACAATCCACCACTGTGATATTTATTGATCGCGCGTTTCTGAAGTAAGAACTCAAGTTGGCCAGCGTTATAACGATAAATAAGCACTGAAAAAGCCAGATGTTTAAGGCCTAAACGGTGGGCTTCCAGCTTCTCTTCGGTACCGATTGGTTTCCCAAATTTATCGACGACAACAACCAGTTCACAACTCATATTCTATCTCACGCTTGCTTAATGACCGCTTTGAACACTGCGGTTTTCTCTTATTTCACTGCGCCAACCAGCGAGGGCGCGCATCATAGCACAAAAGACCCTGTGATGGAGAGTGGAGGGGAGATTAATTCACAACATTGATACTAAAGATGAAGAGAGATGGATCATTAATGTATTGATTGGGCTCATTCTTTCAGATGTGGATGAGAGTAGCGTTGGTACCTCGGTAACTGATTTCTTAGATTATTGAACGTCGCTCTAGCACTTTGTGTAGAGAGTTTATTCATCAACCAGTCGGGTAATATTCCACCAGGGTCTGCATAGGCTTTGTATTCGATAAGTGTCGTACCGTTGGTCAGCTTTTGTAGATTCCAACTCGCATCGACAGAGGTAATTCGAATATAACCTTTTTGTATCGGTAATGAAGATTCAGGAGCATCGTTAATTTCGATAGTGAAACCATAATCGTCGACCCAATACTTCGAGTAGGTAACCATATCGCGGTCTCTCGCTGGCCACGGTGCTTTAAACTGGGTATAAACAATGTTCTCGTTGATTGATATCTGCCTTAACACTCGGCTATGGCTGGCGTTATCTATCCAGTTGGGGACGTTTTCACTATCTTCTAATAATGTTAAGAAGGCGCTATAAGTTGTTGGAGTGAACATTTGCGCTCGGATTTCGACTAAGCCATCGGTGTGCTCCCGAGTATAGATAGTGATTCCGTCATTATTACTGTCAAACTGCCAATAGCTATTTTCTTCAGCGCTTAATGAGCCTGTCAGCAGTATTGTCGAGAACAGTATAATGATGCGTAAAACGTCCATGTTTCACCTGTTGGATGTCGATTTCTTGCATTAAGCATATACAATTTTATTCGAAAAATCAGGGTAGTAGACATTTGAAGTAAAAAAATGGAAGTAGAAGTAGATAGGTAGGAGTAGGGAAAGGCTTCCCAAATAGTAAGAGCCAACAGGGCTAGGCGCACGTGTTGGCTCTTTAGGTTGTAATGAATATTAGCCTTCGTTACGCTTTCGGCTTACCAAGTGATTTGACGCCGCCGCTGCTAATAGCGCACCACCAATTACCAAGGTTTGGTAGTAGGCAGGTACGAGAGTGAGCATCCCGACGGTTAAGGTCATGATAATCAATGCACCAACAAATGAACGCAGTACTTTGCCTTCACCGCCACTAAACGCTGTACCACCAATTAACACCACAAGAATCGCGGTCAACTCCATACCATCACCCGACAGCGGGTCACCCAGCGACATAAAGCTTGAACGAGCAATCCCCGCAAGCGCAGCTGTTGCACCGACAATGGCGTAGAGCGTGAAGACGACTAGCCCAGTCTTAATACCTGATAATTTAGCCGCCGTTGGGTTACCACCCGTCGCTGCGGCGTATTTACCTAGTAAAGAACGGTTTTGTAGGATGATGAGCAAAGCCGTAACCCCCACCGCTACCCAAAATGCCATTGGCAATCCAAGTAAAACCGCATCGCGACCATAGTCGTTAAACCATGCTGGCATTTTTAGATCGCCCATGGACTTGATGGCTGACACGCCATCTTCTACTAGAAGCAGTGCGATGCCTTTATATAAACTCAGGGTAATCAAGGTTGCAATAACGGGCGTAATATTAAACTTCACCACTAACAAGCCGTTGAAAGCGCCCAGCAATACACCACAAAACACGGTAATGGAGAAAGCCGCCCACATTGGAACACCATTGATGGCGAGGAGGGCATATATGACCGCAGTGAGTCCCATGGTGCTACCAACGGATAAGTCGATGTAACCCGAAACCATTAGCAAGGTAAATGCGCCGGCTAGCACTAACAGTGGTGCGGAGACACGTAAAATGTTGATGACGTTTTTCTTATAAAGAAAGTTTCCGCGCTCAAACAGTGCATACTGATCTAAGTTAACGCTACTTAGAAAAATAACAATCGCTGCTAATACAAAGTAGATGTAATAGTTACGAAAAAACTCAGCCACTTGTCCGCCCAGTGCAGGTGATGGTACTGGCGACGGGGCAGATGATGAATTAAGTGATTTGGTTGAATCGGACATAACGTTTCCCCTCTTTATTTGTTTCTAAGGGACAGTGCCCAAGTTTGAGCAGTAATTGCTAAGAAAACGGCGACTGCTTTGAGTATGAATTGCCAATCCGGTGAGAGAGTTAACCCAGTTGCCGCCGAGGTTACCACCGCCAAGATAATGGCACCAAAGAACATGCCAATGACAGAACCGAAGCCGCCAGCAATAGCAATACCGCCAAGTAGCGCAATAACCAAAGCGTCAAACTCCATTAGTAAACCACGATTAGAAAAGCCTGACTTAAACTCTGAGGAGAGCAGGATGCCAACAATGCCGGCCACTAGTGCACTAAATAGATACAAGTAAGTAATGTGTTTGGAATTATCGATACCTGACAGCTTTGCGGCTTCTGGGTTGGCGCCAATCCAATAGGTGATGCGGCCAAACACGGTTTTACGCTCAATAAAAATGGCGACAAAAAATAGAATGAGCATAAACAGCACTGGGAATTGCATTGAGGTGCCAAACACCTTCAAATTGCCTAGCAAGCCAAACTCCTCGGGCAAATTGGTGTTGCGTTGCGAGCCTTGAGTAATCACCTGAGCGATACCTCTCGCCACCATCATAGTTCCTAACGTGACGATGATTGATGGGATGCGAAACTTCACGACGAACAGAGCGTTTAGACCACCGATAGCCAGTGCACCCATTAAAGCGCCGACCACGGCTAACCAATAAGGTAAGCCTAAACCTGTGGACAGAGCAGAACCGCCACCTATGGCTTGAGCAAACCAAACCGACAGCACGCCTGAAAGCGCAACAATACCGCCAACGGATAGGTCAAAGTTGCCTGAAATCAACAAGAAAGAGACGCCAACACCAAGAGAAATTACTGCCCAGTTATTGGTAATCAGGTTAAGCATGTTTTGAACTTGGAAAAAGTTCGGGACAAACGCTGACGCAACAAGAAAGAGTCCGATAGCGACAAATACCACTAACAAGGTGATGTACATTTGGTCGCTCACCCTTCGATACTCGACTGGCGAGTGATTAGGCTTTACTGACGTGTTCATTATACTGCCTCCTCAAGGCCACCCGTAGCGGCATTTAAAATAAAGTTAGTGTCGACGTTCGGTCCATTCTTGATTTCAGACACCAGTGAACCGTCATAAAGTAAGAAGATTCGGTCACAAACACCCAAGATCTCTTCGAGTTCTGTAGAAAACACCGCGACTGAGTTGCCTTCGTTGGCGAGGCTTTTCACCAAGTCATAGATCTCTTTTTTCGCTCCCACATCGACGCCGCGAGTGGGTTCATCGAGTAGAAGAAGTTTTGCCTGTGAGAACAGACATTTAGCGATAACCACTTTTTGCTGATTACCACCGGAGAGTTTCTCTGTGTGCTTTTCTATTGAGCTGGTGGCAATAGAGAGCTTATCGACGTAATCGATCGCCGCATTCAACTCATCATTTTCTCTGAATACCCCGAAGTCAGACATTCTTGGTAGATTCATCACTGGGATATTTTCTCGAATGGTTAAATTGGTAAATAAGCCCTGAGTACGACGCTCTTCAGGAACGAGGGCAATACCTGCAGCAATGGCTTCACGTGGCGAATTACCCACATCTTTGCCATTAAGGCGAATTGTGCCAGAGACTTTGTCGGCACCGAAGATCGCACGTGCGATTTCTGTTTTTCCCGCGCCAACCAAACCATAAAACCCAACGATTTCGCCTTTTTTGATATCAAACGAGACATCTTTGAGGCGGTGGTTATTAAGGCGCTGCGCCGCCAGGAACACTTCATCGGTAATGGCGTCGCGCGGGGAATAATCGTGCATGATGCTGCGACCAATCATCATATCGATAAGCTCTGCGCGGCCATCGACTTCAGACATGGGTTTAGTTGCGATGTGTTTGCCATCGCGCATGACGGTGACGCGGTCGCCTAGGGTCAAAATCTCATCCAGTTTGTGAGAGATATAAATAACCGTCACGCTTTGTTCTTGTAGCCTACGAATAACGGTAAAAAGTCTTTCGACTTCTCTTTCCGACAACGCAGCTGTTGGCTCATCCATAATGATGACGTTCGCGCCAGATGATGCGGCACGGGCAATTTCAATAATCTGCTTTTGAGCGACACCTAAGGTCGAGACGCGAGCATATGGGTCGATAGACGGCTCGATGGTCGCTAAGGTCTCGATTACGCGATCCTCTAGATCTGATTTAATTAAAAAGCCAAATCGGCTCTGTTCCATACCCAGCGTTAAGTTTTCAAGTACAGTCAATTCATCAACGACGTGTAGCTCTTGGAATAAAGTGGCGATGCCCGATTCACGTGCTGACTGAGTGCCAGTAGGTCGGTAATCCTTACCGTTCACTTTCATAGCGCCTTGAGTAGGCTGAATAGCACCGGTGATCATTTTTACCAATGTGGATTTTCCTGCGCCGTTCTCGCCAATCAAGCAGTGAACGGTACTTCGTTCAATTGCAAAGCTCACATCGTTAACTGCCCGAACACCGGGGTAGTCTTTAATCAGCCCTTCAATTGATAATACAGGTGTTGAATTGTGACTATTCAAGATGATCTCTCCTTCAGTGGTTGCACCTTCGATACTGCTAGGCCACAGATGACATGACAGATGAAGCGAGTTTTTCCTTAACACTGAAATGTTGAATAAATGAGTAACATATAAGGTCGGCGGTCTAGCCGCCGACCTTAAGCCTAGGTTAGTTGCTGAACTGAGCGTCTAGCCATTGCTCTGCATCAGGTTTTGGCATTGACCAGTAAGAGATGGTGTAAGCCTTGTAGAAGAACTCTTCTGCTTGATCTTTTGTCGGTGCGACTTTCTTATTGATCACGTCCATAACCAAGTCGATACGACCACGCGCTGTCTCAATTGGTGGAAGACCCATAGAGACTTTTAGGCTTGATTCAGGGTCATAAATTTGACCAAATTCGACCGAGTCAAAGTCAACACTGGCGACGATCTCTGTCACCGGTTTGCCATCTTTGAACTTGCCGCGACCTAGCTGGTTAAGACCTGCCATTGTGCCAACGGTTAAGTTAGAGGCTTCGGAATAAATTAAGTTAACTTCTGGCTGTTGAGTAAGAAGGTCAACGATGATCTGTTTCGCAGCTTCTTGGCCGCCGCTAGCATCAAGAGCGCCTAGGTTTTTCGCTGTTGGATCAACCGAAAGCACACCTTCTGCAAATGGGTTAGTTCGACCAGAACTTACCTCGGTATGGTTTGGCCAACCGAGTTGAACCATGACGATTGGCTTGTCAGGATTCGCTTCCTTCCATGCTTTTGCCATTTGTGCGCCCATATCGAAAGAAACGGTCGCTTCATCACTTCGAGCCGTTGGAATGCCGGTATCAGTGATTGGGCTAAAGAAAGACGTCATAGCGATGTTCTCTTCTAATGCTTCTTCAACACCTGGTGTCGCTGCTTCGCCATCCCATATATGAAGTGAGGCACCATCAAATGCACCTGCTGCTACTTGGTCAACGTTTTGCGTCATTACCGCTGAATCGGCTTTACCATCGAAGATAACCACTTCAGCACCGTACTTCTCTTTTGCGTAGCGCTTTGCTTCCGTCGCTTGAGATTGGTGGAATACATTAGACAAATCAGAAACGAAAAACGCGATTCGTTCGTTTGCATGTGTTGTGGCAGCTAGGCTTGAAGCGACAATAATACTCGTAGCGATAAGTCCTTTATTAAATATCTTTTTCAAAGTCACTGACTTCATAATTTTCTCCATTTTTATTTGCTATTCACTCGTCGTCTTTGGAGCAACATCTGCTTCGCCTCTATAAAACAGCTTGGTTCTTATTAAGCCAAAAGCAGCACAACACGTTGTTCTCGATGATGTGAATTATCTTTCAGACAGGTGAAATATATTTCACGTGTTAAAAGGTAGTGAACAAAATGTAGCCGGTCAATGCTATATCGATACAATACGTATCACTTTGGTCATTATTTGTGATCTAACGCACTTAAATGGTCAAAACGATACGATTTGTATCATTTTAACTTGTAAAAGTCTTTTTCTATGATTACTTTTTACTCAGATGAAATAAATTTCACACCTTGTTAACCAAGATTGCCAAGATAAAAAGCTATTAAGTGTTAACGAAATGTGAAGCCTATATAAAGGCAGAAAGCAGTAATAAAGGTAGAGATATGACGATGAACGAACGTGACGACATATTGAGACAGACAGCAAAGATCTTAACGTTGCGATATATGGAAAATCGGAGCCAGTCGGATATTGCTAAGCAGCTTGGGTTGTCCACAGCGAAAGTGAATCGTGTCATTAAGCAAGCGCATGATGATGGTCTAGTTGAGATTACCTTAAAGCTTCCACAAGAAAGAACGCATACATTAGAACAACGCTTGTTGGAAAAGTTTGGCTTGAAAACTGCGGTGATTCAGCCAAGTCTCAGCCAGGATGACGAGGTCGTTACTCGCCAAGTGGCACAAGCAGCAGGTGAACTACTTATAGAAACCATCAAGCCAGATAGCATTATTTGCATCAGTGCGGGTAAAACCATGGCGCAGATTGTTGAGCAGCTAAAACCCATGCACTTTCCGAATGTGAGAGTGGTTCCGGCTACAGGGGGTATCCAGGGGCACCACTTCACAGACGTGAACTACCTAGCAAGCAAATTGGCAGAAAAGCTGGGTGGAACAAGTACCCAACTGCACGCGCCGCTTTTTGTAGATACCGACGAACAGCGCAACATCTTGATGGAGATGCGTAGCATTAAAGACGTTCTCGACTTGGCTCGAAACGCAGATATTGCCTTGGTGGGTATTGGTTCCGTCGCCAGTGAAAGTGACAGCTACTATGACCTGCGCTCGTTAAGTGGCCATGAAACTGAAACGCTGATCAGCGCCCAATGTAAAGGGGAAGTACTGGCCCATCTTTATGATGCACAAGGCGATAAATGCGCAGAACACATCAACCAAAAACTTATCGGCCTCAATCTTCAAGAACTCGATAGCATCGAACACAGTTTCGGTGTAGCCGCAACTCGCTCTAAAGTGTCTGCCATGTTAGCGGCATTGAGAGGCGGATTGATCAACGGGTTAGTCTCGGACGAAGACACCGTCGCCAGCGTATTAGAACAAGCAGAATAGGGAATCAACATGCAAACTAGAGAAATTGGAAATTCAGGAATTGAAGCATCAGTCATCGGTCTTGGCACGTGGGCAATGGGTGGTTGGATGTGGGGTGGAACAGATGAGAAAGCCTCCATTGATGCCATTCATGCTTCTTTAGATCACGGCGTGTCTTTAATTGATACCGCTCCAGCGTATGGACTTGGTGTGTCTGAAGAAATAGTGGGTAAGGCAATCAAAGGACGCCGCGACAAGGTAGTACTGGCAACTAAATGTGGTTTGGTTTGGCATACGAATAAAGGTAATCACTTTTTTGATGAGAATGGCAAGCCAGTGCATCGTTATCTTGGTGCTGATGCTATCCAACATGAAGTGGATCAAAGCCTAAAACGTCTGCAAACGGATTATCTCGATCTCTACATTACCCACTGGCAAGACCCAACCACGCCGATTGCTGAAACCATGGAAGCATTATTGGCGCTAAAGAAAGCCGGTAAGATCCGCGCCATCGGGATCAGCAACGCTAATCAAGCGGAGTTGGAACAGTATCAACAAGCAGGCGTTGTGGACGCGGTGCAGGAGAAATATAACCTCATCGAGCGTCAGTTAGAACAAACTTTGTTGCCATCAACCATCAAAACTAATGTCGCGTGTCTTAGTTACTCATCACTTGCTATGGGGCTGCTGAGCGGAAAAATCACCCCTGAACGTGTTTTCACTGGCGATGACCAGCGCATCACTGATCCTATGTTTACTATCGAAAACCGCCGTTGGGTACAAAAGTTCTGTCAGTCCATTGAGCCGATTGCTCGCCAGAAAAATGTAAGTGTTGCACAGCTAGTGATTGCCGCAACACTGCAACAGCCAGGCATCACTTATGCTCTCTGTGGTGCACGAAATGCAGCTCAAGCAATAGAAAATGCCGCAGCAGGAAGTGTGGTGCTATCTCAGGAAGAGGTGAAGTTTATTGATGCAAAATCCCATGAGTTTTTTGGCGAGTTGGAATTGGCGTAGCGACGCATCGTAAGGAAAGCGGAAAACAGTGGCAGGGAGCAACAATGAATAACAACTCAACCGCCTTTAGGCGATTAAAAGAGAATAGTAACTTTGACGTCGTGGTCATTGGCGGAGGAATCAATGGTATTAGCGTTTTTCGAGAACTGGCATTGCAAGGTGTGAAGGTCTTGTTAGTCGAGAAAGATGACTTTTGTTCTAAGGCCAGTGCTGCGCCATCTCGCATGATACATGGCGGACTTCGCTATCTAGAAAATGGTGAGTTTCAATTAGTGAAAGAAGCACTCTATGAGCGAAATCGCCTACTTGATAACGCGCCTCATTTTGTTGCTCCTTTAGAAACCACCATTCCTATTTTCTCTACTTGGTCGGGTATGTTTGACGGCCTGTTTAAGTTCTTAGGATTGAAAGACAAGCCTTCACAGCGTGGCTCTGTGGTCATCAAAATTGGGCTGAGTCTTTACGATTGGTTCACCAAGCGTGATCAATTGATGCCAAATCACCAGATGCACTCATCTCGCTCAACCCAAAAACGCTGGCCGATGATGGGGGGTGACGTAAAGAGCAGTGCCACATACTTTGATGCGTGGATTAGCTCACCCGAGCGCCTCGCCTTGGAATTGATTCAAGAAGGGGTAGAAGCGGGTGGCGTTGCACTCAATTACACTATGGTCTCTGGGTTAGAGCAGGGGCAGTTGACGATTTCTAATCACGACGCTGCGGAGTCTATTCAAGTTAAAACGCACCATGTGGTCAACGCGACAGGTGCTTGGGTCGACACGACCAATGGATTACTGACTGCACCTAGCCAGTATATGCAGGGGACGAAAGGGTCGCATATTATCGTCGATAACGCAGATCTGCTGGCTGAACTCGATGGCAATATGCTGTTTTATGAAAACAGCGAAGGACGAGTTTGTATCTTGTTCCCGTATTTCGGAAAAGTATTGATCGGCTCGACGGATATCCCCGTGAGCGACCCTGAATCGGTGCGTTGTACTGACGAAGAAATTGATTACATTATCGAATCACTTAGAGGCGTGCTACCAAACCTGGATATCAGTCGTGAGCAGATCGTCTATCAGTTCTGTGGTGTGAGACCACTTCCGTCAGTCAATACCTCGACCACAGGGCAAATCCCCCGCAGTCATTCATTGAAACAAGACAAGATTGGCGACACTCTTATCTATTCGCTTATCGGAGGCAAGTGGACAACGTTCCGTGCCTTTGGTGAGGAAGTGGCAGATGAACTTTTAGCATCATTAGGTAAAACGCGAGTTTGCGATACCAAACAAAGAGCAATAGGTGGTGGTAAGGGTTACCCTGTCACTGATTCATCAAAAGCGACTTACTTAGCCTCATTAAGTGAGCGTCATCCGCAATATTCACAACGCCAAATGGAAACTTGGTTTCAGCGCTACGGCACGGCCTGTGAATCACTGCTTGGTGCACTTCAAGGAACACAAGATAAAGCGCTGTCGTCACTCGATGACTACACCCAAGGCGAGCTCAAGTTCATTCTGGAACGTGAGTATGTATCGACAACGTTGGATGTGCTGCTTCGCCGTACCTCGATAGCGATTGAAGGCAAGTTAACTGAGGAAAGCTTCGAGGAGATTTCCAATTTGGTCGCTGACCACTTTTCTTGGAGTCAAAGCGAACGCGATAAAGATAGAGCTCAATCGAAGCAAGTGTTGCTGGATTTCCATGGCGTTGAATTGGACGCCTTACCAAAAGTTTCAAAACCCACATTACAACCTACCGTTACGGAAAATGAACAACTACTAGATGGAGAAGAGTATGTATTTAACCAGTAAAGTCAGGATGAATCGCCTATTTAAGCAAGGGCGTTGTTTGGATGTGGCTATCGACCACGGCGTGTGCAACGAGCCTTCATTTTTAGATGGGCTAGAAAACATGTCTTCAGTGGTAAAACAACTAGTGGATGCTAAGCCAGATGCGATTCAGATGAATGCGGGTCAAGCTGACTTACTGCAAACTGTCGATGGCAAAGACAAACCTGCACTGGTCATGCGAATCGATTTGGGTAACCCATATAACGCAGAGCGTCACCGCCACATGTGGGCACTACTACAAAATGCGGAGCAGCCTCTTATTCAAGCCCTTCAAATGGATGCGGCATGCGTTGTAGTGAACCTATTCATGCTGCCTGATGAACCTGACTTGTTTAAGCAATGTGTTGCCAACATAAGTAAGGTCAAAGCTGAGTGTGAGAAATACGGTATGCCACTGATGATCGAACCCTTGGTGATGCAGCCTAACAGCCAAGGACAGGCTTATATGGTCGATGGTGACTGCGAAAAGATTGTCACCTTGGTGCGTATGGCACGTGAGCTAGGTGCTGACATTATTAAGGCCGATCCAACCAGCCAAGCAGAAGACTTCCATAAAGTGGTTGAGGCGGCAAGGTGCCCGGTATTGGTTCGTGGCGGTGGACGTGAAGATATTGAATCTGTGTTTAGCAAAGCGCGAGCACTGCTCGATCAGGGTGCGCTTGGCATGGTGTATGGGCGCAATATTTATCAACACCCAAATCCAAGCCGCGTTGTCGATGCTTTAATGGCTATGATTCACAATGGTGCGTCTACCTCAGAAGCAATGAACATCTACATTGGCGATAAATAGCAGATACAGAACTAAAGCAAGGAGGGGATATGAAGTCATATGCGATAGGAATTGATTGTGGTAACACGGCGATCAAAGCGGCATTGTTCGATGAGCATGGCTGCGAGATAGGTGCTGTAGCCAATAATTATCCGACTCATATCCCTCAACCAGACCACACCGAAGCGGACTTAAACCAATGTTGGTCGCTATGCGCAGAGGTGATCGCTAAGTTGATTGAGCAAACCGGTGTGGACAGCAGTCAAATTATCGCGCTAGGAACCAGCGGTCATGGGAATGGACTGTATCTGCTTGATACTGAACTAAAGCCATTACTTGGTATTAAGTCTCTGGATAATCGTGCTGCCAGCGAAGTCACCTTGCTACAGGCATCTAAGGGATTCACAGACCTCAAAAAGCGTAATCGACAAGGCGTGTGGTCATCTCAAACAGCAGTGTTACTTACGTGGCTACAGAAGCACCAGCCAGAAACGTTTCAAAAAACCGGTCAGGTGCTGTTTTGCAAAGACTATGTGAACTACTGCCTTACAGGGCAGTGCGCGACAGAATGGGGAGATATCACTGCATCGGGTTTGTTCGATTTTGAAACCGACTCAGTGTCTCTTGAGCTTCTAAATCACTACCAGTTGGCAGACATTAGCACCAAGTTGCCGCCGATTTATGAAAGTAATCAAGTGATAGGAACAGTCACTGAAGATGCTGCACGTATAACAAAGCTTAAAGCGGGGACGCCTGTCATTGCGGGTCTGTTCGATGTAGTGGCATGCGCCTATGGTTCACAAGCCAGTGCGTTAGCTGATACCTCGGTCGTCGCTGGCACATGGAATATCAATCAGGTAGTGACTGATGAGCTGCCGCCTGAAGAGGTATTTATGGCGTGCAAATTTGCTGAGAATCGATACTTAGCCATAGAGTCCAGCACCTGCTCAGCATCCAATCTAGAGTGGCTGGTGGAGCGATTCTTCTCTGAGCGAAGAGAACGTGAAGCAAGCGTTGGCAATAATATTTTCGAACAGTTTAATCGTCAATTGGAAGATGTCGAATTAATGCCAACGTTACCCATGTTCCATCCGTACCTCTACGGATCGACCGGGCAAGATAGCCAATCGGCCAATCTGTTTGGTTTGAAGGGTTGGCATCAGGACATTCACGTGGTCTACGCCTTTTATGAGGGTATTGTATTTGCTCACCTTGAGCATATCCAAAGACTGCGATCGGCAGGGTATGACGTGGATCGAATTGCCATTAGCGGTGGCGCTTCTCGAAGTGAATATTGGTGTCAGTTGTTTGCAGACATATTGGGCGTCACGGTGACGTCGACAAATTGTAACGAGGTCGGGGCAAAAGGCGTGGCGCAACTGGCGATGAGTTCCGTTACTGAAAGTCAGACTGAGCGACTAAGCCCTCAGCCGCAGCCCGATAAGCGTTATGTGCCTAATACTAAGCGCTCGGAGTTCTTTGCGACTCGATATAGTAAGTACTGTCTTCTGAGAGATGCATTACGTTCATTGGGTTGATTGAACCTTGATTATCTCAAGCGACAGGTCTAGCTAGTTAGCGACTAACAAGGATTTGCCACAGCAAAGTTGTGGGGACTTGTTACGTCCTGAATAAATTAATTTAAATAATGATACGAAATGTATCGATATAAATTGTGAGGTGAATTATGAGTCAATCTATTGTTTTGCCAAAGCTTTTAGAGGTAGGCGAAGGCGCAACAGCGCGAGCGGGAGAGATAGCTATCCAACTGGGTTGTCGCCGAGTCATGATTGTATCTGACCCAGTGATGAAAACCTTAGGCCAGGTCGACCAGCTAAAGTCCTTCGTGAATCAAGCTGGTGTAGAGGCGGATGTTTTCACGGATACCGTTCCAGAACCAACAGAGGCGTCGATACTTCCAGCGGTAAATAAGGTGATTGATGGGCATTATGATGGCGTCATCGCGCTAGGCGGTGGCAGTGTGATTGATAGTGCTAAAGCGATTGCTTTGCTTGCGGAGCACCAAGGTCGAATTAGAGATTACAGTGTACCTAATATCGTGACTTCGCCAATTATGCCGTTGATTGCGATTCCAACGACGGCGGGAACGGGCTCGGAGGTCACCAAAGTGACCATTATTACCGACGAAACCAACGACGAAAAGCTGCTTTGTATGGGACCAGGTCTTATTCCATCAGCCGCCATCATTGATTTTACTTTAACAATGACGGCTCCGGAGCGTATCACAGCGGATACCGGAATTGATGCGTTAACTCACGCCATTGAAGCCTATGTTAGTGGAAAGTCGGGTCTGTTTACTGATCAGCAAGCGCTATTGGCGATGAAACTTATCGCGCCAAATCTGCGTGAAGCCGTCAATAATCCCGACAATAAAGATGCCAAAGAGCAAATGATGCTCGGCGCGACGCTCGCAGGCATTGCGTTTTCTAACGCATCTGTTGCCTTGGTACATGGCATGAGCCGCCCAATTGGCGCGCACTTTCATGTGCCTCACGGTATGAGCAACGCCATGTTATTGCCGACGATAACGGAATATTCGATTCCTGCGGCTAAAACTCGTTATGCCGAGTGCGCAAGAGCAATGGGAGTGGTTGATGCGAGTACCAATGATGACGATGCAGTCGCTGCGCTACTGCTGGAACTTAAGCAGATCAATCAGGATTTAAGCGTGCCTTCCATGAGCGATTTTGGCATTGATAAACAGGCGTTTTGGTCAAATCTCGACATCATGTCTGAGCAAGCTCTGGCTTCTGGATCGCCTAACAACAATCCTCGAATTCCGAACAAAGAAGAAGTGATCGAGCTGTATAAAGCCGCTTGGTAGCGCCTGAATTTCCTCAATTAAGCCTCAGAATACTAAACAAGGATGAAAACATGATCAGTAGTTTTATTAATAATCAATATGTTGAAAGTCAGTCGGAACGACATTTGCCTGTCTATGACCCTGCTACAGGTGAAGTGCAGAACCAAGTTGGACTGTGCTCAAAACAGGAAGTAGAGCAGGCAATTACCATTGCACAGGCAGCGTTTGACTCTTGGGCTAAAACCACACCGCTTAATCGCGCCAGAGTGATGTTCAAGTTCAAAACTCTGTTAGAACAGAATCGTGATGAACTGGCGAATATCATCAGCCGTGAACATGGCAAGGTGTTTAGTGATGCATTAGGTGAGATAACTCGAGGGCTAGAGGTGGTCGAGTTTGCCTGCGGCATCCCACACCTGCAAAAAGGAGAGCATAGTCTAAATGTTGGGACTGGTGTCGATTCGCACTCACAAATGATGCCACTTGGTGTGGTGGCCGGGATTTCACCATTTAACTTCCCAGTGATGGTTCCTATGTGGATGTTTCCCATTGCCATCGCAACGGGCAACACCTTTATCTTAAAACCGTCAGAGAAAAATCCCTCTGCACCTCTGTTTATTGCTGACCTTCTGAAACAAGCGGGATTACCTGATGGTGTGTTTAATGTGGTTCAAGGGGATAAAGAAGCGGTAGATACGTTACTGCAAGACCCAAGAATTCAAGCTGTTAGCTTTGTCGGTTCAACGCCGATTGCGGAATACATCTATTCTGAGGGCGCAAAATACGGCAAGCGCGTTCAAGCCCTTGGTGGTGCGAAAAACCATATGGTGGTCATGCCGGATGCCGATATTGACGGTGCAGTGAATGCGTTGATGGGTGCAGCTTATGGTGCAGCTGGAGAGCGCTGCATGGCGATTTCGGTTGCCGTCGCTGTGGGTGATGAGACGGGCGATGCATTGGCTCGTCACCTTCAAGATAAGTTAGCCACGTTAAAAGTAGGACCCGGTTACGGTCAAGCGATTGAAAACGATATGGGACCTTTGATTACCAAAGAGCATAAGCAAAAAGTTTGCGGATACATTCAAAAGGGTCAGGAAGAGGGCGCGGCTTTACTTGTTGATGGTCGAGATCTAGAACTGGCTAAGTCCTGCGATGGCTTTTTCGTTGGTGGTACCTTGTTTGACCATGTGACCACCGACATGACTGTGTATCAAGAAGAAATATTCGGTCCAGTGCTTTGCATTGTTCGAGTCAAAACCTATCAAGAAGCTCTGCAAATTATAAACGACCATGAATATGGCAACGGCACGGCTATCTTTACTGCAGACGGTGATACCGCAAGAGATTTCTCCGCCAATGTTCAGATCGGTATGGTCGGAGTAAATGTGCCTATTCCAGTGCCAATGGCATTCCACAGTTTTGGCGGTTGGAAGCGTTCACTGTTTGGCCCTTTGCATATGCACGGTCCTGACGGCGTTCGATTCTTTACTCGAATGAAAACCATCACTACACGTTGGCCCGAATCGGATGTGAAAGTCGGTTCAAAGGACAGCACACAGACTCAAGCCGAATTCGTCATGCCAACTATGAAATAACGCATTGACGTGAGGAGGTGTGCGGTAGGTTTGCTTAAATTTGGGCAGCGAGTCAACAAGATAAACTGTCTATTTTTTGGATTGATTGGGTAGGCGAGCCTGTCCTCTTCATGTTTTTTAAGTGCTCACTTTTCTATGAGAAGTGAGCTTTGTTTAGTGACCATAAAAAACAAGGAGAAGGCGATGAAAGTCAATCGCTTGATAAAGTCTCTTGAGACTTGGCGTCGCCCTGTTGTGAGCAGTGTATTAGCGGGACTATGCAGTACCTCGTTTATTGCCGCAGCAAATGCTGCACAAGGCCCTGGATTGGGTAACCTTACCTACGGATCATCAGAGGCGTTTACTCATGTATCGAGTCCACTCGTTGACGATACCACTAATTTTCTTCCCCCCGACTATCCCGGCAGAAAACACTATGGCGTAAACGTCATGACGATGCTCAACGGCTATATGGTTGGCGTCTTTGCCCCTGATAGTGGCGGTGGGCCGGGAGGTTGGATCGCACTGGATGTCTCTAACCCCAAAGCCATGCAACTCGTTAAAACAGTATATGAACCGGATCTTGCCAATCTAAACCGTACTGGTGATGGGTTAAGAACAGCGGAGTTCAGAGAGCCGCACTCGTTTGGCTTGGGGGAGAATAACACCATTGCCATCCAAACGGGAAAGGGGATAGAAATCTGGGATTGGTCGGATGTCACTAATCCTGTGCGCTTGTCGAAATTGGCGATCTCTGGCGTGAACTTCGGTGATTACAACAACGTCTCTTGGCAGCTTTTTTGGCAAGCTCCTTATCTTTATATTGCTCGTGGCAATGCAGGATTAACCATTGTTGATACCAGCGACATGAGTAACCCAACACTAGTGAAAACGGTTCCGAACTCGGAACTGGGCGGATTCAACATAGGACCACTCTTTGCGCTGGGTAACCGAATGTTCATTTCCAGCATGGAAGGGACGGCAGGTTTTTCCATGCTCAACATAGATGATCCGGTTAACCCAACCTTAGTTAAGACGGTTAATCGCCTACCAGAGAAGTACTATGCTTCCTGTTGGGATGGCAAATATGCGTATTTCGGAGCGCGAAGCACCAATGACTATTTGCGTGTCTATGACACGACTACTAACCCGATGACGTTAGTTAATGAAAAACTGACCGGATTCGAGAATCTTTATTGTAACGTTCAAGACAACAAGTTGTTTCTGGGTAACCAAGACGATATTGCGGTGTTAGATGTCAGTGATATCAACAATATACGTGAACTTGGGCACAGCTCATTGAATGCCACAAGCAGCAACACTGACCATGGTCAGGTGTTCCCATTTGGTAACCTAGTTTGGGTTGGAAACGACCATGGTTCTGGCAGTGGTTTGATTGCACATCAAAGTATGCCGGACAATGTTCCTCCTTATATATCCGCCGCTAACCCAGCGATCGACGCGACACTGCAACCTTTATCGACCCGTATTGGTGTGGCGTTATCAGATAGCGTGTTGATGGAATCGGTCAATAGTAGCTCGTTTACTGTCACCAAAATCGGTAGTTCAACCCCGCTTCAAGGGGAGTACAGCACCAACCTCGGATTCATCCACTTTACTCCATCCCAAGCACTAGAAGCGGACAGTATTTACGAAGTCGTACTGGAAGGTATAGAGGACTTTGCTGGCAACCCAATGGCTCGTACTGAATATCGCTTTGCGACGGGATCACAAGTCGGCCACGATGTGAGCTTGTCAGCCAATGATAAAGTGACACTAGGTAGTAGTGTTAATGTGTCTGCTTCTACGACCCCTTTGTTAGGGGGCAGTCTGGAGTATTCTTGGAACTTTGGCGATGGTAGTGGTTCGACACCGTTTTCGACCAGCGGAAACGCGAATTATACCTACAATCAGCCTAACCATTGGTCTGCAGTGGTGACGATTAAAGAAACCACGGCTGATGGCGTGTTTGAGAGTAGTAAGTCGGTACCCATCACAGTATATCGTCAACCAACAACGGTCTCGCCAACGGCGTCATCAACCATAGTGGAAGCCAATGGTCAGGTTGTTGTGGTTAACGAAGACAACGATACCGTCAGTGCTATCGAAAACACAGCTCCGTACGGCAAATTATGGGAAGCTGCGGTGGGTGATCAGCCGAGAACTCTAGCGGTAGCGCCTAATGGCAATTTATGGGTAGTTAATCAGGCAGATGCTAGTATCACTGTGCTGACAAATACTGGCCAGTTTGTGGATACGATTGTGCTGCCAAGAGCGTCTCAGCCATACGGCATCGCTTTCTCCCCAGATAGCACTAACGCTTTTGTGTCGCTGCAGGCAAGTGGTAAGTTGCTCAAGATCGATCCAAGCACCAAAGCTATCGTGGCAACAGTGGATGTTGGTCATAGCGCAAGAGGCATTGCGGTTGACAGTTCATCATCACAGGTTCTGGTGACACGCTTTGTTTCGCCTCAAACTAACGCGGAAGTTGTCGCGGTTGATGCATCCAGTATGACCATCGACCAGAGTTATCTTATCGCTAAAGATACGACAACAATAGATGGCCCAGATAGAAGCCGAGGCATTGCTAACTACCTTGGTTCCGTCGCAATTTCGCCGGATGGATATAGTGCTTGGCTGCCATCTAATAAAGCAAACGTTGATCGTGGTCCCTATTTAGAAGGTGATGAAACCAAAACGCTGACGTTTGAAACGACGATTCGAGCTGTGGTTAACCGACTCGATCTCAATTCGAAAACAGTGATGGATAATGCCTTAGATATTGATGATCGTGCACAGCCCAAAGCGGCCGTATTCAGCGATATAGGCGACCTAATTTTTATTGCGGTAGAAGGTCAAAATAGCATTGAGATTCGCAATACCTACAACTTAAACAGAGCTGGGGAGATTTTTGATACTGGCTTAGCACCAAGAGGGCTCGTACTATCAGGGTCGACATTATTTGTTCACAACTTTATGTCAAGAACGGTGTCTGTGCATGACGTCAATGCGTTTTTGACCGATCGAGGTGACATTCCAACCTTGGCACAAGTCTCTGTGGTGGCGAATGAAACACTGCATCCACGAGTGCTACGCGGCAAACAGATCTTCTACAACGCAGCCGATGCGAGAATGACCCAAGATGGCTACATATCTTGTGCCAGCTGCCACGCAGATGGCGATAGCGACCATAGGGTGTGGGACTTTACGGACCGTGGTGAAGGGTTAAGAAACACTATCTCGTTATTGGGTAAGACAGGCACAGGCAATGGTCGAGTGCATTGGACCGCGAATTTTGACGAGATACAGGATTTCGAAAACGATATTCGCTACGCGTTCGGTGGTCGTGGGTTTATGGTAGACGCCTTATTTAGCCTGTCAGAAAACCCATTAGGAACATCGAAATCAGGTAAAAGTGAAGACTTAGATAACCTCGCGTTTTACGTCAGTAGCTTAAATCAATTCCCTAAAAGTCCACACCGAGATTCTTCTGGCGCGTTAACAGCTGAAGCCTTAACGGGGCAGGCGCTGTTCACCTCGAAAGGGTGTGACACTTGTCATGCGGGAGTGTATTACACCGACATGCAAAGGCACGATGTCGGTACCATTGATGCCTCTTCAGGGCAAGGCATCGGAGCTCCATTAGTAGGTACGGGTTTTGATACACCGAGTTTGATTGGTCTTTGGGGTAGCGCGCCATATTTCCATAACGGTCAAGCGGCAACGCTGGATGATGTGTTACAAATTGGCTCGCAACATAGCGTGGCGGATAACTCAGAACGTGCTGCATTGGTGGCTTATCTAGAACAGATTGAATACGAAGGCCCCGATATAGTGGTACCCGAACCACCGCAAGCAACAACCTATACCTACCTAAGTGATCTTTCGGAAACCAGCGCAACCAATGGGTGGGGACCGATTGAAAAAGACACCAGTGTTGGTGAAAACGCTGCGGGTGATGGTCAAACGATATCCATTGGTGGTAGTGAATTTACCAAAGGACTCGGTGTTCATGCTCATTCAGAGGTGACGTACAGCCTGACGGGTGGCACTTACGATCAGTTTACTGCTTTCATCGGTGTTGATGATGAGACGGGCAGTTCAGGTTCCGTCGTGTTCGAGGTTTGGTTGGATGGCGTGATGGCTTATCAAAGTAGCGTATTACGAGGAAGTGATGTTGCCGAGTACGTGCAAGTGAACATTCCAAGTAGCGCGCAGGAGCTCAAGCTAGTGGTGAGTGATGCGGGCGACGGAGTCGGTAGTGACCATGGTTCTTGGGGAGACGCTAAGCTTCGCACACCAAGTGAAGGGGGCGGTGCCGCTGTTCCTGGGCTGTTTTATGGCACCGTTTCGGGCAATATTAATGAAACCGATGCTAACCCGAAAACATCCATAACAACCTCATTAAGCGAAACGGAAGATGCGATTGCTGGTAATACGACCGAGGTGTTTACCGGTTATATCTACGATGCCGACGGTCAGATTTCTTTCAGTGAAAACAATGATGACAAAACGCGTTTATGGATTGATGGACAGTTGGTGCTAAGTAGTGACCTCTGGAGTGATCGGGTCTCGACTGGCAACTTAAACTTATCTCCTGGTTGGCATCAGTTTGAGTTGAGGCTAAGTAATGGCAATGGTGGCAGCGGACCTCATACTGGATTGGCTTTTGCCTATGACCCAGACGGTGGCAGCAATTGGATTCATCCAGCCGATAATGGTTCGGGTAATCT
This sequence comes from Vibrio sp. McD22-P3, assembly GCF_021568915.1. Classification (NCBI taxonomy): domain Bacteria; kingdom Pseudomonadati; phylum Pseudomonadota; class Gammaproteobacteria; order Vibrionales; family Vibrionaceae; genus Vibrio; species Vibrio sp. McD22-P3. The sequence goes on along the minus strand of NZ_JAKGTN010000004.1, from coordinate 94,006 downwards.
ATTTATGACTGAGGATCCAGGAAGCTCGTCCACACCGCCAGCGAGCGTTTATCTTAGTGACTTACAGGAAGACAGCTCGACCAATGGCTGGGGCTCTATCGAAAAAGATATGAGTAATGGTGAGCGAGAAGCGCAAGATGGCACCACCATTTCAATAGGCGGGCAAACCTTCGCCAAAGGATTGGGGGTACATGCGAACTCAACGATCACTTATACCATCTCTGCAGGTCAATACAGTCGCTTTACTGCGAGTGTTGGTGTTGATGACGAAGTGGGTAACTCTGGCTCGGTAGTATTCCAAGTAGAACTAGATGGCGTGTTGTACTATCAAAGTGCGACGTTGACCGGTTCAGATAACGCAGAATCCGTTTCTGTTGATATTCCAGTAGACGCTACGACCATCACACTTAAGGCGAATGATGCCGGAAATGGCAATGGTTATGACCACGCGAGTTGGGGGGATGCGAAACTATTGCAAAACTAGCTTGAACAGGGCTTGCTCCGGCAAGCCCTTTTAATATCTGTCACTTAGGCTTTGTACACGGTTGCACTTAATCAGTAAAAGCAATAGGCTATTCAAAGCATATCGAATACCGTATCAAGGATGAATGTAGCTCTATGACAAGCTCTAGTTCGGCAAATACTACTAAAGGTTCAACCCTAGACCGAGTACTACAAGTGCTCGCCATCGTGGCTCACAGCCGTGGCCAACTCAATAGAGAATCTATTGCCGAACAACTGTCTATGCCAATTGCGTCTGCGAACAAACTGATCAACCAGCTTATCGTTTTAGGCCATCTCCAAGAAAATATCATTGGTCGCGTTATTGCGGGGCCGAACCTGCAGTCTTTATCTCATGATATTTTGAAGAACCAACGCTTTTCTGAACAAAGAACATCGGTGTTGCAACGCCTTGCTGACACGATTGGTGAAACGTGCGGAATTTCAGTGCCTAATGGTATTGAAATGATCTACTTTGAGCGTGTGAACTGCAACTGGCCACTGCAAATCAATTTGGCAGAGGGGAGTCCGGTCCCTATTGCAGCTTCCGCATCGGGTAAGCTTTATCTCGCTTCATTGGACACTTCAATTCGTGAAAACGTTGTACAACACATGGGGTTAACCGAATACACACCAAAGACCATAACTAATGATGGTCTGTTTCTTGAAGAGCTGAGCCGGATTGCTGAACAAGGATTTGGTGAAGACAATGAAGAATTTGTCGACGGTATGGTGGCGATATCGGTGCCTATTGGCTCCGATGCATTAAGTTTTGGCTATCTATTTTGCCATGCACCGAGCTTTCGTACCTCGTTGGATAAGCTGAAAACACATCTCCCAGAATTACGCTCAGCTGCGCAAGAAATTTTAGAGTTTACACTTGGCGAGCTAAAGACCGAGTAGTTTGATCTTTGCCAAAAATTACCGTACGGCATTAATCGTTAGTGAGAATTTGTGATTGGTTGAGATATTAATTTTCATCCGTCTCGAGTATGTTAATACTTCCAATCCAAGGGAGCATTAGGCTTTGAAAACCAGCAACGCAATGTACCAACCTCATATTCAGCAGCATTTAAAAGACACCACAAAGTTCATTAATGGGTATCTAAAATCAGGCAAAGGAGACTTGACAGCATCCTTGGATAGTCAGAACCAAATCAAGATTCGCAACTCTGAGGGAGCGGTCGTCAAAACCTATGACGGTGAGAAAATTGCGGAGAAAAAAGCGGGCGTTGATACCTACGTATAAGGAATAGGTCTAGCTTGAAAGCTAGACCTATTTGAGTGCTCTTGAAGTTCGAAGGCCTACTTTATACCTGTTCGCTTGGGTGTCCCCACATGCGCGGCTCAGCGTAAGGGCCTGTTATCGATGATGTGGACTCCCCAATACCTTGCAAAGCGTTCGGTGTCAGTTCACGTGCAAACCAGCATTCCAATGGCGCCTGTGTTCTCACCGGCGGTAGAACATTATGCGGTGTATTGTAGCGATTACCATAATGGAAGGGTTCTCCCATAACAAAGATAACGTCTGCATCCAATTCACTTTCGGCTTGTTCCATCAATCGTGTCGCATAGCCTTTCCCTTGATATTCCGGCAGTACAGCTAATGGTGCGAGCACATAACATTTGAGATGTGGTGCAGCATCAATGGTAATTGGCGTATAACATGCGTGAGCGACACCCTGATAAACGATAGAGTAACTTCCATCGAGAATTAAGTTATCGGCAAACTCAGCATAGAGCTTGGCATGTCTTTCATCATATAGTCCTCCCGCAGCAGCGAAGGCTTCATATTGAATTTGGTACGGCGTTTTCATTCGATTTACCTTATAAATTTCATGGTTGTCAGAGCACAAACCCAAGCGTTCACGGTTCACCTCATTGCTTGTCTGACGAGTTCTTTTCTACTTAAAGACGTTTTATCAATTTGCTCATATCTTTGTCATATCGACGTTCTACATTCGAGTTTCTGTCATTTTTTCGTCTTTCTAAGAAAGCATGTTCCTGTTTTAAATTTAGGTAACTGTCATAACGTTCAGGGGTTATGTTACCTGCTTCAAGCTCTTTCTGAACTGCACAACCAGGTTCCCCCTCATGCTGGCAGTTTCTATATTTGCAATCTTGGGCAACAAGAGATATTTCCTCGAAAACTGAGTCTATATCGTTACCGTTTGCCCACGCTTGTACTTCCTTGATACCAGATGTATCGACAATGAAACCGCCATTTTCTAACTCAAATAGGTAAGAGCTTGACGTGGTATGCCTGCCTCGCATGTCTTGCAAGCGAAGTCCATTAGTCTTCTGCGCTTGATATTGCAATAACGTATTGGTTAAGGTCGATTTACCCACACCAGATGGTCCAATGAAGACACCGACTTTACCGTTAGCTAGATATGTCATAACGTCGTTAATACCTGTGCCGTCTAGAGCACTGCAGGTAATTATGTCGATACCTAGCGCGATCGTTTCGGCTTGCATTTGCACTAGTTCAGCGTCTTCATTTAAATCCGACTTATTAAGTATGACTACAGGCGTTGCACCACTGTTCCAAGCAACGGTCAGAAGTCTTTCTAATAGACGGTCTGAGTAGTTTCGACCACCATCTAAGCCCATCACGATGAATGTGTAATCTACGTTTGCAGCGATAGTTTGTTGGACTGTCGCTTCACCTGAGGCTTTTCTGCTTACCAAACTTTTCCGTTTCTTGATGCTTTCGATCAATATAATATTGTTGTCATCTCTGGCTTCTATCCAATCGCCAACACAAGGATAGCCTTGCTTGTCTTGTATTAAATGGATAAAGCTACCCTTCAATTGGGCGGTTCTAATGCCGTCAGGGGTTTGTACTTTGTATCTATTGGCGTTTCTTTCAATTACTCGGTATGTCTGTAGGTTATTCGAGTACATATTCACTACCTTTGTTTATGCTCATTTGTTTCAGTTCAGACAAAATAGTTTTTGATGGGAATGGTAGAGACATCATCGGTTCTGCTGCCATTGTTACTAACAAAAATTCATTGTCGTCTGCTGCGATTCGGTTTGTTCTAATCGTGCTGCACTTACTACATTTGTGGACCAGAGACCATTCTCGATTCTTTTGAACATAAATACTGATCGGTTCCATAATGCCACGACAACTCGAACGTCTATCTCCCGCTTTAATATCCATGTGCACGCTGCTTAGGCAGTGAGGGCAGTGGTTACGATGTTGTCCACCGTATTGAATAGGTGTCACGCCTAAACCACATGATGCACAAAGGAATGATTCGTTAGGGTTAGCTCTTAAAGTTTTCGTTCTAGTCATAATGAATACCTCACACTAGTTAGTTTATTGGTGATACTGCTCCTTAAAAAGGAACTGACTGACCGTGCAGTCGGTTGTTGTGTTTAAAAAAATCACGCCATTAACTGTGCGTGATATTGAGTGAATCTATTAACAATATTTGTTGATGAATTCTTGTTTGATTTCTTCTATAGGGAAGTCAACATTCAACAAATAGTTCATTGCGATGCCGTCGATTTCAGCGATAAACATTCTTGTCACAACCGATGGATTTGGGTGCGACAGGGAACGAAACACCTCTTCGGTTGATGCCTGCAGACCTTGATATCTTTCTTCAATTAGATCTAAGACGATCTTACGCGTGGTCGGATGTACCATAACACTGAAGTTTAATTGATACATCTTTCGGTGCTGTTCGATCATCATTCCTTCAAATATCGAATCAATCATCGCCTCAAGTCTCCCTTCTGATGAAGCTAAGTGCTCATCTTGTTGGTCAACTCCGTTGATGATGTCAGTCATATGGGTGAACACTGCTCTTAGTAGTTCGTTCTTATTTTTAAAGTGATGGAAAACTAAGCCTTTTGAGATTTCTGCATGCTCACAGATAGTTGAAATAGGCGTTTTTTCAAACCCATGCTCCGCAAATAGCTGCATGGCAACTTCAATGATCTTGTCTTTCTTGTCCATCACATTACTCACTTTGTTAACTGACCAGTCAGTCAGTCAGTGGGTGCGAATGTTAATTTCACTTTGAGTATGTGTCAAATATTATTTTGGATAATTTTTAGGTAGTAGATGGTAAATTGGTATAGAAATATCTTAGCAACTCTACGTAAGCCTAATTAAAACAATGAGATACGTTAGGAGTTATGGAAGGAGGGGCTCCCTTGCAAGTGAGATTAAGTTTGCAAGGGAGCATCAGGACTTATCGAAAAGGCAGTTTCCTTATAAGTCTTGATTCTTTTTGTTTAGAAGTTGTACTGAAGACGTACACGAGCGCCGTATTCAGAGACATCGCCGCTTGCTTTGTCAGCCTTTGCGGAGGTGTAATAAGCACCTGTAGACGCCGTCAATGAGTCAACTAAAAAGTCTTTGTGCTCATAACCAGCGTAGGTAGTGAATAGATTCACATCGCCAACGCTGCCATTTTTTACTTCGTTGTTGGCTGTTGTATAGAAAGCTCCTAAGCCGAAACCATACGCTGCAATGTTAGTACCGAACGTGTGTAGTTTTGTGTCTACACGGGTACTGGTACCTTTCAAGAGAGGTTTAGATGTCTTGTATGCGTAACTCAGGTTTAAGCTTGCTAGGCCAAATTTAACATTAGCAGTTGTTGCTAAACCAAGTTCATCTTTGTCTTTAGACGCGTCGTCAAAACCTTTCTCAAGACCTGCTGAGATTGAGAACGATTTGCTTGGAGTCACTGTTAATACTGGACGTAACGCAACATTGCTGTTTTTATCTTTTTGATCAACGAAAACAACGTTGGTTTCAAATTTAATTAAATCATTACCAGCGTAAAGTAACGCTGCGCCATCAAAACGTCCGCGGTATTTGTTACCACGATAGTGACCTGCGAATAGTTCACCATCGACTAGACTGGCTGTATCAGCATCATCTACGAAAATATCAATTTGAAGAGGGGAGAGATCCAGAGCTTCGAAACGACCTAACTGAGCGCCCAGATAAGTGTTGCCAGTTTTCTTAAGGTCTAAGTAAGCGTCATCCATAGTGACGGTGCCGTCAGTTTTCAGTAACGGATTAACACGAGCTTTCATTTTATACCCGTTTTGCTCAACAATATAATCGGCAGTAAATGATAGACGCCCATTTGTATTAAGCGTTGTTTTGTCCGATTTTAGTTTTGTTGTCGAAGTCTTTAAGTCAACAGATTGTTTCGTAGCGTTCATATCAATACGCATATTGCCGCCAAGAGTTAATGTACCAGGGCCAGCTTTAATGTCTGCTGCCATTGTTCCAAATGACATAGTCGCACATGCAATACTCACTGCTAATATATTGAATTTCATAATTTACCTTTTTGTCCTTTCTTGTGTTTTTATTCAACGATGATTATTTTTATGTGAGAGATGTTTATTGACAAGTTGATAGTATTAATATTTAGACTTGAACAGTTAAATACCCTTTTTAATGTGGGAGGTTGTATTTGAATATAACTTCTTTGTCAGATGGGTTATTTACAATGTCATTTTCTATGTTGATAGTGTATTGGAATGTAATAAAGAATAGATAATATAATTAACGAGGGTGCTATATCGCGAGATGGTGAGAATCGAGGTATTTAATGAAAAGAGGTTGAGAATCTTATTAATAGAGATTTAATAATGAATTGACGACAATACTAAGCGTGATAGGAAACGATAGTAAGGCGATCATCTAAAAGGTGATCACCTTAAGCGTTAAAGCAAAACACAGGTTATTTGTTTTCTTGCCGATTTTCCAATACTTCGCTCAATGTGGCTTCAATCGACAAGCCGTCCTGTTTAACTTGCCATGCTTCATATTTTGCTTGTGCCTCAAGTATGCTGTCTATGTCCAGTGCGAAGAAGCAGCACAGTCTCATAGCTAGTTTAGGAGAGAGTCTCGTATTTCCGCATAAGACCATTGCAAGTCCACCATGACTTACACCGATGGACCGAGCCAACTCTCTTGTACTGAGGTTATGTTTTTCCTTTAATAAAGCAAAAACATCGACAGCAGATTTTGGTGGAAAGCTCATAAAGTAACCTTGGATTTATCTATATTTACTTGTTGGTTTAGTATTAAATAAACCAACATTGTTTCATTCTTTCTGATAGGTTTTAATGTAAAGCAATATTGGCTTACTTAGTTGTTTACCGCAGGTGTTGTATTTCAATTGACATTTTTATATGCAAGTACAAACCTAGGATAACAGTTATTGCATAGTGAAGAACCCAATCTTTTAGTACGCAGTATCGACTTTTGTTGCATATTAATTGGTCTGTCTTCAAGTTTCTATTGATTGCCTCATTTGTCAATGTTCTCTAATGAAAGAGTGCATTTATTTTTTGTGATATATAGCATATCAAGATGATAAATATATTATTTAGACTTGAACGCCACTTTTGATATTCATTGTGACAAGGTTGGTAAGATAATTGTGGGTTTAGTCTATCTAAGTAACTTGTATGTAATTTCTTGTTCACCTAATGTATGTGATTGTAATTGCTTTGGTATTATTATCTAATTCACAATGTCTGAGAGCATCGTCTACTCGTCAGTTGAGAATTAATGACGAGTCGGAGAGCTAATATATTCTACGAGTGTCAACGGATTGGTCTGCAAAACGTATTGTACTGACTGACCGTAGCGTATTATTACCATCTCGTCCTAAAAGAGAGTCTCTAACAATCACAGCATCATCCTGATAGTTGATGTTGTAATCATTCTTTTCTCCTGAGAACGTAACGGTGGTATTGGAATTATTGCCTGTAATGTTATTGTCAAGTTTATTGACGATTACTTCGACGGGATGGCCTCCTGTCAAAGTTATGTCTTTGAGGTAGCGAGAGTGGTTGGTATAAAGCAAGTCTTCACGATATTGGAGACTAAACGTTCCTTTAAAATTAGGGTCTAGATGGGCGTTATAGGTTAAGTAGGGATGGAAGAATTCTGTCATTAACTGATAGCCCTTTGGATCACGAAGTTCAACTTCGTGTCTAGTTCCAGCAATGTAAAATCCCCACATTCCCCATCCGCCGGTAAACTTGTCCATCATCCTAAAAGATTGCTTCGGATAAGCACCCCACAAGCCGTAATATGAGTCTAGAACAGATGCTAGATACTCTTGAGTTAGACTGTTCTCTGCCGTTAGCTCGTCGATCCAATCTTGTACTTCTGGAGTCATAGCCCAAATTTGTTTGGCATAAGCATTGATTTGAGCATTGCGTATTTCAGTCTGGTACTCAGGGAGAACCCCTATGAATTTGTCGTACCCATCTACGCCGATTCCATAATCATGAACGAGGTGCAATATTTCTTCAAAAGTCGCGTCTCGGTGCTGGTAGTTTTGCGCCATGTACCAAGGTCCGCCCTCAACTTGAATTTCCTCTTCATATAAAGGCTGCCCCTCAAGTTCGGCAGCGTTATTAGTGCCATCATCTCGTCCGTTTAAAAGGAGTAAAGTAGCACCATTCTCAGCCATTCTATTCGCAACAGCACCCTTATTGCTTCCATACTTGGATCCGGAAAAGTCGGTAAGATAATGAACAAGCACCGATTTGGCTCGAATTATCTGTCCGTCAGATAGCTGGTCTTGAGCAACAATGTGAATCGACTTTCCATTGGGTGCAACAACCGAAGTGTAACGATTAAAGCGTAACTCTGACGAAAACTGTTTTTTCAGTTGTAATGGAACTTCAGTAATACCGAGTGCTTCTTGTTGTGTTGAAATAGAAAAATCAACACTGGATGAACCCGCGTTGACTACGTTGATATTGAGACAAGCTACGGTCATTGCTACAGGAAGGGCTTTGGGATATTGCAAAGTCATAAAAAATGGCTCCATAAGAAGTCGCTTGATGCAGCGAGAGGCGGTAAATACGAGCAGAGTTCTAGGCTAAGAAACAAAAACTATTCTGAAGGAACTATCTTTAGCCTATAAATCTGACATACCGTCCATTCTATCGGAAGGGAGGTGAAATAGAGGTGAAATGGTGGCACCCTCGTTTTTGGAACATTCGGTTCGGCCTGTTGCGAGTACATGACATTATGTTGGCAAGTGAAGAATAGCAACGAAGCCTGTCTCGGTCTTTTTAGTTTCCATAAACCAACCGAGCTTATCGCAAATTCTGAATATTAGATCTTGTCCCAAACCAAATCCGTCAGTTACCTGCAGCTCATGGTTCGCCGTGGTGGTATTTTCAATGATGACGGCGTTGTCTTTGCAATAAATGCGTATAAGCCCTGCGTGGGTGTATTTGAATGCGTTAACCAATAGATTACTTATAACAATTCGTATCGGGGTTTCCGGTAAGTCTAGTACTGGAGCGTTACTATAATCAGTCTCTAACGACACATCAGAACCGTTAATGAAGTGATAGTACTCGTCGACCAGTTCATTCAATAAAGCGGCTACTGAAATTTCCTTTTGTGGTGGAGCGGTGTTGTGTTTGCGAGAAAGCCAAAGCATTGTCTCAACGACTTGTTGCATGTTTTTACTTGCTCGGTCTATGCGCACAATCGCGTTTTTTGATGCTTCTGGTAGCGCTATTCTTTCCAATATCTCCATATTAGCTCTGATGATGGCCAGAGGGGTGCGAAGTTCGTGACTGGTATGAGATAAAAAGTCCTTTTCCCGAGCGAGCAAGCGGGCATTTTTCGATAGTGCTCGTTGCAAATATGAAGCGACGCGATTGTATTCCTGAAAAGTAAAATCGGGAGTGGGGTTTGATTCTAAGTTCTCTGATACCAGTTCAGACCAATGAACCAGTTGCTCAGTTCTTTTTCCAATTCGATAGCTATAAAACCAGAGTGCCAATAGCACTATAGAGATATAACCACCGACGATTAGCAAGATAAAATTGAATCGGCTATCAAACCATATATCGATTGTGTCATTGATTAGGTGGTAGTCATATTTCGCGATGACGTATACCGTTTTTTCGTCGTCGCGAAGAAACCTAAATATCCCTAAAGTGATTTCCTTCTCTGGGTCATCGGAAAAAGTTTCATCCACTGAAACCACAGTGAATTGATTGTTGGAAAGTTGAACATTTTCCAAAATATTCGTTCCTTCCACACGAATAACGGGGAGGTCGTCTAGGTAGAATCGAATCACATAAGAACTTGGCAACTCGATATTAGGGTCTAACTGGTAAGCTTCTGAGTAGGCTCGCCACTCCGTTAACATTCTCATCTTCACGGAATCTTCAATGCCGTACTCAAAGTAGCGAACAAGCAGCTCGAAAAGCATGAAGGCAGTGATAATCGCGATTCCAAGGAAAAACGAGGTGAGATGGTTTTTTAATGGAAAGCTCTTATTAAGCATTGCTGGCAACCTGAATTCTTACACCTTGGCCCACAACGGTTTCGATGAGTTTAATATTATGATTCTTATCAACTTTCTGTCGAAGTTGATAAAGCTGAACCTTTAGGTTGTTGGTTTCAGGTATTTCATTAGGCCATAGCGTCTGTTCGATTTCTTCTCTCGAGACCAACTGAGGAGATTTACGCATTAGCAGCTCTAACAACCTAAGATTAAGTCGAGTGAGTTCAATAGGTTGATTTGAACGCGTTACTCGTTTTTGTTTAAGATCATAGGTCAGATCTCCAGCAACGAGTTTAGTTATTTGACCACTTCGTCTTCTCGATAGAGATTTTATCCGTAAAGCCAGTTCTTTCATCATAAATGGCTTTACAAGGTAATCGTCGGTACCTGAGTTGAACCCAGCCTCTTTGTCTTCAATGGTATCTTTGGCCGTCAACATGAGAATAGGTGTGTCAATACCTGCTTTTCGAAGGTTTTGGCAAACCGTAAAGCCGTTTACCTTGGGTAGCATTAAATCAAGAAGGATGACGTCGTAGTAATTCTCGCTGGATAAATTGTAACCACTCTGTCCATCGTAGGCGTGATCGCATTTTATGTTTTCGTATTCCAAGTAATCTGCGACCGAGGCTGCTAAGTCTCGGTCATCTTCAATGAGCAATACATGGATAGATAAATCGGAATTCATGTGTTCAATAGTCCTTTATCTTGCCGCATTGATGATTTGAATCGAAAAGCAGCTACGGGGTGTTAAGTACACCGTTTTGAGGAAATATCCTTAAATTGATAGAGATTATACCCAGATATACTTGATAAAACATTAGTTGAGGCTATGGCTTTGGTGTGTGGTATTTATTCTGTTGATATCCCATTTGGAGAGCAGGGCCATGTCGAACAGTCGTTTTATTAAGGAGGATCTTGAACGGTGAGGGCAAAGGGGAATGTGAGTAAAGAGCTAAAAAAGGCTTACCGTAACCCGGTTACGATAAGCCTAAAGTTATCTATTGTGCAGACTTGTCGCTAGCTACTTGAGGTTGTTCAACCTCAGTAAGTAAGCCTTTAATCAAACTCACACAACCTAAAATTAGAATCAGCGTAAATGGCAGCGCTGCAATGATGGTAATCGATTGAAGTGCTTGAATCGATTGAGTACCACCGATCCACAACATGACCACGGCGATGACAGCTGAGATCACAGCCCAGACCACTTTCTGCTTGATAGGAAGCTCGAGTTTGCCACCTGCAGTCATACTGTCTACTACGATTGAACCTGAGTCCAAAGTGGTCACAAAGAAAACAATGATCAGCGCAACGGCAATCAGCGATAAGATGTTACCAATAGGGTACGCATCAAGCATATAGAACAAGCTAAGTGAAACGTCTCCGATACCCTGAGCGGCACCAAGTATACCCACATGATCAACGATCTGTTGAATCGCGACACCGCCAAAGAAAGACATCCATGCAGTGGTGACAAGAGTAGGGATAACTAGTACACAAAATAGGAATTCGCGAATTGTTCTGCCTTTTGAAATTCGTGCAACGAACATACCGAAGAATGGCGCATATGCAACCCACCAGGCCCAATAGAACACAGTCCAGCCATGAAGCCATGTGGTGTCTTCACGGCCAGCGCTTTGGCTTAGTGGAAGAATATTTTTCACATAACCAACTACTGCGGTCGAAACTGAATCCAATACCGTTGTGAAGTTCAAAACACCAATAAAACCAAGGAAAACGAATGCGATAATCATATTGAGATTACTCAATACCTTAACGCCGCCGTCCATTCCACGAACAACAGAAACAATAGCCAAACCCATAATGGTCAGGATAATGGCAATCTGAAGCAGAAGACTGTTTTCTAGTCCGAATACGTGACTGATTCCACTTGCAGCTTGTGAGCCGCCCAGACCAAGTGATGTTGCAAGGCCAAATAGGATTACCAGAACAGCCATTACATCGATAACGTCACCGACTCTTCCCCAAACTCTGTCACCAAGTAGAGGGTAGAATACCGATCGCATTGAGAGCGGAAGACCTTTGTTATAGACAAAGTATGCTAGCGATAATGCGGCCATCCCATAGATAGCCCAAGCGTGAAGTCCCCAGTGGAATACGGCAGCACCTAAGGCTAGTTCTCGTCCTTCTGGTGTAAACGGCTGAACACCTAGCGGTGTACCAAACCAATTGGTATAAAAGGCGGTCGGCTCTGCTACGCCCCAAAAAATCAAACCAATACCCATACCCGCTGCAAATAACATGGCGATCCAGGAAATGGTTGAATAATCTGTTGTGGCATTGTCGCCACCTAAACGAATTTTACCGAGCGGAGATAAAGCAATCAGCAAGGCAAAAATCAGAAGAATGTTTGCGCCCCACATAAAGACAAAATCAAACTTTGATAGTGCAGCGGATTTAACGGCATCGATGGCTGCTTTTGCGTCTTCTGGGGAAAGTACTAAGAGAGTGACGATGAAGAGGATGGATAAGCCCGCGGAAGCGGTAAACACTGTATTGTGAACATCCATGCCCCATTTAGTGATGTTGTCTTGACCGACTTGATAATCTGTAGAATCTATACTGTATTTTTGAGATTTAAAACCCATAATTATGAGGTTTACATATTCGTGTGAACGAATATAAAGACCAACTCCATGTTTAATTAATAACTGATTAGAATTCGAAATTCTTCCAATTAACATTATGTTAATCAGTAGTTTATGATGAAAGTGTCCGTTTTACATCTAATCCTGAAGGACGGATTTTAACACAAATAGGACACCTTTTGGGCGCTATATTGAAAGAAGTCATAACAAAGGGTATTTCTCTTATAGATACTTCTCTGTTTAGTGCTAAATGGTCGAAACGAATTTCACAGCACTACCTGCTTTAGCGTTTCGGTTGACAATTAATCGTCAAACAAAAGGTTAATAGCAATGCCTAACAGCACTAATCCGAAAATTGGACCAAGTACGCCAAGCGGTGCTCGTTCAATATACGGTAGGTTTTCTGCAATCATCAGCCCCCATTCGGGTGAGGGTGGCTTAGCGCCAAGACCGATAAAACTCAGCGACGTTAAGCTTAGCGTAATCACTGGCATTCTAAGTAGTGCATGTCTCAATAATGGCGGAAGCACATAAGGAAGGAGATAGTACCTAAGTATCTTGAATTTGCTCGTTCCCCATATCGGCGCAAGATGCGTGTAGGGCTGCGCTTTAGCCTCAACGATAAGACTTGAGCAGTGAGCCGCAAGAGGGGCCCAAGACACCAAAACAATGGCAATCATGGCACTGTTTGGATTCATCCCCGTCATTCCAGCAACCAATAAGCCAGCGATAATATAAGGAATACCCTTGGTTATTTCGATTAAACCTTGGCTGTATCGAGTGTTGAACCCAAGAACCATACCCACAACCAAACTTAGCACTGTCGCGACAAACCCTGCCCAAAACGTCGATAACATACCAGACCCAATGCGGGCTAGAAGGTCACGTCCAATGCCGTCGCCACCTAAGGGTGCCTGCAAGCTCGGAGCAGCAAGTCTGATGAACTGACTGCTAAACGGGTCGCGAAACAATGACCAGATAACAACAGCCAGCAACAGTGAAAAGATTAAACCCGCCGTCAATCGTTTGTTATTACTCGAGGTAAACGCAAAAGATGAATGACTACTGATAAGCTTACCGTTTCTGAGACTGTGGCCTAACAACAACTGTTGAACAAGCAAGCTCAAGCTACTGATGAAAATCGAAATAAATAGAAGTACTAACAAACCACCTTGGAGCACTGGTAGATCTTGTGCTTTCGCTGCACCTAAAATTAGTCGTCCTATTCCGGGGATGGAAAAAATCTGCTCGACAGCAACCGCTCCACCGGTCAGGCCGATCATTATCATCGCGATTTGCGGGATCAAACTGCTGATTGCACGTTTTAATGCGAAGCGCATGATCTGGAAGGAACTGATGTTCGCACTGAGCCAAGTGATCACCCATGGTTCATTGAGGACGCGCTGCAAACTGTCCCTTAACAGGCGACTCAAAAGACCGCTAGCGGGAAGCGCAAGTGCGAGACTAGGCAGCCAAATATGGTGCCAGCTTTGCCACCCGTAGGGGGGGAACCAACCCAACCAAATAGATAAAACAAGGATGAGAACGGACGCTACTACGTATTCAGGTAACGAGATGAGCACAGTACTCAGGCTATTATGGGTTTGCTTTAGCTTTCTTTGTTTCCAGCTAAACAAGGTATGAACTAAGCTAAACCCACACAGTACAAAGGTTAAACCTAGTGCCATCGACATCAGTAACAGAGAGGTCGACATTGTCTGTTGAATACCATCTATGACCGGTGAACCATCGATCCATGAGTAGCCTAGATCACCATGCAGAGCGTCACTAAGCCAGTCTGTTAATCGTTCCATTGCACTACGGTCAAGCTGTAAATCGGCTCTTACCGCGGCAAGTGCTTCCGGCGTTAACATGTGTTGTTGTCCGGCGCGGGCACGCAAAATCGATTGGCTTGGGTCAATACCAGCAATATCTGGCATCAAACCCACTAAAATGACGACGACGATCAATGAGATAAGTCTTGATAACCAAGGTGTTAGCACATCGAATATTCGTCGAGAAGTATCAACAGACAACATTAAGTTAGTTCACCTTAGTGTTCGCATTGATAAGGCGACGTTCGCTTGGGTCACGAACAGCATCAGAAACACGAAGGCTTTCACCCTGAATGACACGTTCGTGTAGCAGTGGAATGGCAGCGAAATCGTTCAAAATGATCTGTTCTGCAGCAATGATGGCTTGTTGACGTTTTGGTCCTAAAGGCTGTAGATCGGCGTAAGCCAGAGCGTTGTCGACTTCCTCAGAACAGAATTGACCTAAGTTGAACGATCCCTTACAGCCAAAATCACTCATCATATATGCGATAGGATCGCCTGAATCCAAAACTGTCGCTCGAGAAAGAATAAAGGCATCAAAATTACCCGCTAATGCATCGTTTTCAATTTGAGCGTACTCACGGATATCAAGTTCTACTTGGAAGCCTGCGCTTTCAAGCTGCTGTTTGAGCAAAGCGGCGACTTCAGGAAGTTCAGCACGGTCAGTGAAAGTACCTATGACGATTTTCTCACCATTTGCCTTTGTTTTAGCTTCAATCGGTGATGCTTCGGGACGAAGTGGTGCAGCCCAAGCAAGTGCCGGACCTAACAAACCCTTCGCAATATCGGCATGGTTTTCATACACAGTCTTAATGATTTGCTCTCTATCTACCGCGGCGGCGGCAACTTGGCGCAACTCCAATTGGCTAAAAACATCCGACTTATTGTTTAAGTAGAGCGTGTTAGTACGCGGCATAGCCACTTCGTATAAAAGGTTGCTATCAATCGTTGCTATTTGAGATACAGGCACAGCTTCGACAACATCAGCGGAACCTGTGCGCAGTGCTGCTGCACGTGCAAAGCCATTTGGAACATACTCAGCGATGACCGTGTCTATGTGAGCTTTCTCACCCCAGTAGTCATCGAATCGTTTTAGTTTGGCACTGGTTGTGCCGTTAATTTCGATTAATTCAAATGGACCAGTGCCTGCACCAGTAGGTACGACTCGACCATTCTCTTTATATGCATTTGCCGCCAAAATGGCGAGTTGAGGACTTGATAAGCGGCTAGGTAGTAAAGGGTCATTAAATGTTGTCTTGATTTCTACGTGCGATGAATCAAGGGCTCTCACAGTGAGGTCAACACCATCAAGTATACGAGGCTTAGGTGCAGCACTCAAAGCCTGTTGCAGTGAGTTAACCACTGATTCTGCGGTTAGCATGGAACCATCGTGGAATTTCACACCCTGGCGAATAGTGAAGTGCCATGTGAGTGGGTCAATCTGCTTCCAATCGGTAGCCAGCATTGGTTCAACCTCAGAAGCCGGGGAAAGATTGATTAACGTTTCCGCGGTGCTCCAACGTGATAATTTGAAAGCGTCGTCAGATAATGGTGATAGTCCAGTGCGAGGTGGCTGCATCATTGCCACACGAATCTCGGATTTGACGCTTGATTCACTGTTTTCAGTTTGTGAATCAAAACAGCCAGTTAACGGTAGAGCGAGCGCAAGCGCGCATGCCAATTTAATTGAGTGAAAACGCATGATTATGTCTCGGTGATGTTGTGTTAAGTATTCGTTTTTGAATGAATTTGGGCACGAATCAGTGCCTGTGTTGTTGGGTGAACAGGTTGTTCCATGATTTGTTTAACAAAGCCATATTCGACGATCTCTCCTTGATCTAAGACCACTATCTCTTCACATAGCGCGATTGCTGCCTTGAGGTCGTGACTGACAAGAAGTAGTTGCAGGTCATATTTTTGCTTTAGCGAGTTGAGCAGTTCGATTATTCGTTGGCGATTTACTGGGTCTAAGCTACTGGTAGGTTCGTCTGCAACAAGTAACTTGGGTTTTACAATGAGCGCACGAGCGATGGCGATTCGCTGTGCCTGACCTGTTGAAAGCTGTTGTGGGTAGAGTGACAACAAGTCCGTGGTCAAGCCAACCTCGTTCAGTGCAATTTGTGCGAGCTGTGGGTGGTTCCCCCCAATTTTGAGGTTTTCTAGTGGTTCAATCAGGATTTGTTCGACTGTGTAATACGGATTTAAACTTGTGTGTGGCTCTTGGGGAACCATTTGTACTTCACTGCAGACCCTCAAACGCTCGCTTGCGTTGTGGAGAGGAAGTGTCCTTCCCGCGATTTGAACGTTTCCTAGTGAAGGTGTTCGTAAGCCAAAGAGCAATTCAATAAGCGTAGACTTTCCGGCACCCGATGGACCGACAATGGCAATGTTTTGATTCTCGATCTGAAGAGAAACATTACTGAGTGCTTTAAATGGTTTTCCACCCAACCATTTAGGAGTGGAGTAGTGGTGCACACTGACATTGCTAAAGCTCACTAAAGTTGAACTTACTTTACTGCAGTTCATGATAGTTTCTTCGATAATGGCAGTCATTGAAGGAGTCCTTTCAGTGAACGACAAAAATGATGAGAACTGGACTCAAGAGCGACACGCGGTTCGCCATAAGCAACGACTTTTCCTTCGTCAATAACCAGTAATTTGTCGCAAGCTAACGCACTATTTAGGTCGTGTGTAATCAAAATACCCGCCATATTGGACTGCTTTACGCTTTGGCGAATGAGAGTCAATATTTCTTGTTCAGTGACTGGATCGAGAGCACTTGTCGGTTCGTCTGCAATTAATACTTGAGCTCGGCTTAATAAACCAATAGCGATGCAAATGCGTTGTCTCTGCCCACCAGATAGTTGGCTAGGATAATTGGTTAATACTATGGCCGGGTCGGGAAACCCAAGACGAGCAAGTAGATTAACTATGGTGTTCCGATGTCTAGCGCTTGGCTTTGTTTGGTCTCCGGTGAGAGCGAGACAAAGCTGCTTCTCTACAGAAACTAAAGGATTAAGCGCTTGAAGGGCATCCTGAAAAATGAAGGCTGGCCGTTGTTGTGTAGAACGATTAAGCAATGGCATCTCACAGACTTCACTGCCCGCAATTGTTATCGTACCCGATACGGATATGGTGTCTGGAGTAAAGCCCGCAATGGCTTTAGATAGCATGGACTTACCAATACCTGAAGGACCCATTACGGCCAGCATTTCCCCCGCAGATACGTCAAACTGAATACCTTGAAATAGGATTCGATCTTTACTGCTTATGGATAGTTGATTTATGGCGAGGAGAGGAGGTGTCACGAAAAAACTCTTAAATAATACGTTATAACATAACAATGTTATCATCACGAGTTAGGTAAGAGAAGAGCAATGCACAGATTACGGTGTAGATTTTCTAGCTGGTGTATCACCAGATTAAATCAAAAAAGCACTCAAAAGAGTGCTTCTTGAATAGTATGGTTTTGCGGTTGGGGCTAAGAAATGGTTTGATGACCACACTTTTGCTTAACTTGACCGATGAATGGATAGAGAAAGACGATTCGACCACAATAAAAAATAGTAAAAGCAAGCCATAAACCTTGGTTACCCCATAGTGGAACAGCCAATAACTGCGCCAATAAAAACGCCATCAGTGTTGCAATACTGGAGTCTCTGACCGGTCGGGTTGTTCCGGTTCCGGTAAAGATCCCGTAGACCGTTAAGCCGTACCCGGCAACTAAGGGGAATACAATTAGCCAAGCTGCCACTTGGTGATACAAGCTGACGAGTTCTGTTTGTGTCGTGAACAGTAAAACTAAATGCGATTGGAACATCAGCACCAACAGAGTGAGAATTACGATGAAGCCCGATGTCCACTGGAAATTGAGTGTTAGCACTCGATCTAGCATCTTTGGATTGTTTTGTCCGACGGCTTTACCTGCGAAAACACTAGAGGCATTGGCGATACCGTCAAACATGTAGCTGACGATAAAAGTAATTTGCATAAGAATGGCGTTAACCGCAAGTACGTCAGCCCCTAGTTGAGAGCCAACTCTTGCCATCATGTTGAAGAAAACTAAAATGCAGACCGTTCTCAACATCAAATCAGTGTTCGATGAGACGATCGTTGAGAAGTCGTGCCTACTCATTTTGGCGGAGGAAATAAGGCGAGTTAGAGACATTCCTTGTGTATTGAATACTAACGTCACTCCAATCGCAAATGTCGTGATCTGTGCAATCAAGCTTGCATAAGCCACACCTGCTACACCAAGGTCAAAGTACAGTACAAACAGGGCATCAAGGACAATATTCAAGACATTGCCAAAGACCTGGGTGTATAAAGTTTCTTTCGCTTTCGCTTGCCCCATCAACCAACCAATAATGGTGTAGTTGAGAAGCACAAACGGAGCACCGAAGATCAAAATACCAAAATAGATATGGGCTTGTTCAGCTACGGCATTTTCGGGCTCTATTATCCAGAGTGCTCCTTGCCAAATGACGGACTGTAGTAGGATAAAGCTTGCACCGACAACAGCAGCAAGAACAAATGGGCGCATCAAACTATTTGTCATCAATGCGTCATCACCTTTACCTAATGCCATTGCACTTTGGCCCGTTGTACTAACTCGGAAAAAACCGAACAACCAATATAGGGTGTTCATAATGACCGTCCCGATAGCAACGCCACCAATCAGCTCTGTGATACCTAAGTGGCCAATCACAGCAGTATCGACGGCACCCAGCAGAGGCTGAGTGACAGTGGAGATGATAAAAGGCAGAGCAATTTTGAAGTAATCTGAATGAGAAATAGTCATAGCAAAATAGCGTTGCACCAGCAAACAAGAATGTTGGCTGCCAATGAGAATTATTTACATTGCGTGAATGGTAGCGAGATTTATTGTGAATGTCATGGATTGATTCATGTGCAGTTACCAAATGCTCAGGAAACAAGCACCTTAAGATTTCAACCTGCCTGAAGCAGACTCAGGCAGGTTTTACAGCGGGCTATTGCCGATTACTTAAAGCAGGGTAATACATCCTGCTCAAAATAGGGTTCTTGGTTTACCCAAAACATATAGTTAACATGAAGAAACGACTGAGCGAATGAGTGGAGAGCAGGAACAAGACTTTGTCGGTTATCCATGACGTCAGTATTGTTGGTTTGGCCAATGTAGTTACCATCTTGTATCGCGATACCAAGTGGCACGGTATAGTCATTCTCATGCATCATTGCTAGGGCGTGATTTAATTGTCCGCGTTTTCGCATCATAAGGTCAGGTGCGCCAAGGCCAACGCCTATTTCTTGTCCGTATTGATAAATACTCTTTAAGTAACCTTTATCTTCCCATGGTAGCCATTCACCAACCATGAAGTTGGCGTACTGCATCGTGGTGGAGGTTGGGAACGCGTGTTTCATGGCTCGCATATTATCCTTGAGTCCTTCGACATAACTCGCTTCAGTGAAGCTTGGATCTTTCTCAACGCCAATAGCGGTTTCTTGAAGGTTGATGCCTTCAACTTTTCCATCAAACTGTTTTCCTAATGCGTTGAGGAGTTTCGCGAAACGCGCTCTTACTTTGCTGTCCCACCGTTTTGCCACCCAACCCTCTGGCTCACCGTCGTCTGTGTATTGGTAAACCGCACCACCATCGTATTCATCAGACAAGAGGTAGCTAGGTACACCTTTGTAGCGAGGATCAAACGTCGCGTCCTGAAGCTGAATAAAGAGCTTTTTGCCATGTGCTTTTAGATAGTCATAATCGGCTTGAATCATAGAAAAGTCGTACTGATCTTTCTCTGGTTCTAACATTGCCCACGAGTACATGATTTGCGCACCCGAAAAGCGAGCGTTGTTTAGCAATGGGTGATTGTGTATGGCTTCTCGATCACGTGCAAAGTACACAAAATGCTGAATATTATCTTTTGGAATCGGGCATTTAGCAGAGATATAGTTTTTATATTCGTTGGCATAACGGTCGACAGGGTTGTCCCATTGTGCCTGTGCATGACCAGTGATGAGTAATGCAGCTAAAAAGCAGAGCTTTTTCATAATCTGATGAGTTCCTTGAAATGGCGAGATAGCGAACGTGAACAGCTAACGAACTTAGTGAAAAAGAGCTAAGTTTGGTAATTACTATGCCCCCAGTTTAAGGAAGCTTTAGCTATGTGACTGTATGATTAGGTAAAGATGAGTCACACCTTGCTATTTACTTTCCGCCAGCTCTTTCATTTCCTGATATACGGCTTCTAGGCTCTGTTGGGCGACACGAAGAATAGGGAGGTAATTTTCGAGATCGGCAACGGTTTTACGGCTCTTTGGACAATGACAAAATAAGGCTGCCATAAAGTTGCCAAATTGGTCATTAAGGGGAAGTGCGATCGCCACCATACCATCAATGAACTCTTCATCATCCACGCTGTACCCTCTGCGTTGAATAACGCTTAGCTCCTTTTTTAGGCTTTGCTTGTCGATAATGGTGTTTTTCGCACACTGGCTCAGTTCAATTTTACTCAATACTCGACGTAATTGGGGTGGCGTCAAAGTACTTAAATAAAGCTTGCCGCTGGCGGATGCCCAAAGTGGAGTGGGAAAACCAACCGGAATGACAATTTGCAGCGGCCAATTGGTTTGAATTCGGTCGTAGTAGACCATATGCGGGCTAGGGTCATCATTCGCCAAGGCCAAACCGCAGGTTTCCTCTAGCTTACGAGAAAGGCCGTGGAGAATAGCTTGTCGTTGCAGTTTATGCTGATTGGTCCATCTTACATCCAACGCGATAGAGAGCATTTGTGAGCCTGGATAGAAATGACCGCGTTCATCAGACTGGATGTAGTTTGCGTCATCGAGTTGCTGCAACAATCGGTGGCAAGTAGGCTTGGGAATCCCTGACTCGAAGATAATATCAGAAGCTGAGATAGGACTCTTTGCTTCGCCAATCCGTTCAATAACGTTGATAAGACGATCGACTGAATTTACTTTTTCCGACACCATAGATTCCTTTTAAAAGCTCACCCTAAAATAATATCCAATCTCACTGCGTTAACGCAGTCATTTGGGCAGCAAGGCTTTATATTCCCAAAGTATTTTACGAGTTTCAACTGGTTAAAGAGACATTGACTTGATTTGAGTGGGGCAAAATGTCGGTATTGACCCGATACTCTTCTCGTCCTTGAGTTGGCGCATCGAGAATAAAGAGTTCTCCTGAACTGGGATATAACACCGACTCTTGAGTGGTGAGCTCATAATCTGCTGTTGTGACGAATAAGGTATTGAAATCTTCGCCGCCAAAAGTACAGCGCGTAGCGTGCTTAACTGCAAGATTGATTTCACCAAGTTGTGTGGCATGACCTATTTTGTTCTGTGATGGAGTGTAATAGGAAATGATGCCGCAGTCCCAGTGACAGATATACAGGTTTCCGTGGCGATCAATGGACAGCCCATCAGGATAGCCCTTGCACTCATCGAGCTCAACAAACACCGCCTTTTCAATTATTTGGGTCATCGAATCATCGAGTTGATATTCATATACTTTTCTTTGGAACATATTTGAACAGTAGGCGCGTTTGAGTGCTGGGTTAAACGCTATGCCGTTGGCGACGCTGAATCCAGAATCCATTTCAAGCGCGGTGTTCGCCGTTAGTCGGTAAAGCTTGCCATCAGGAGCTTCAAGTTGCTTGTGGTTCATCGAACCAAACCATAAATGACCATTCGGCGCCGTAACCGCATCATTTAAATGAAGCTTAGTTGAACCAAAGCAAGGATCAGCGATAGGAGTAAAATCGTCAAAACTCGAAGTACAATAAAACAATCCCTGTTTGCTAGCACATATCCAGCCATTGCCCTCACATCGTGCAATCGCCGTGATATCAAAAGGTACGTGAAAGACTTGGGTACTCTGGCTGTGAATCGAATACTCAAAAATCTCATTACCTGCAGCTTCGACCCAGACGAGACTATTGGTGTCGGGTTTCCAAATAGGCGACTCGCCAATGGTTGTTCTAATTCCTTTTACTGAATGCATTTTAACTATCCATATTGATACATTTTGTATCAATATAGTTTAATTTATGGTTCAAAGAACGATTTCTTTCAGGAATATGTGAAATGACGCAGCGGATTAACGAAAACACAATGACTTAGCTAATGAGTGGGCGCAATGCACAAGAAATATCCGTTATAATTTCGATAATTAGCTCGCTCAACAAGGTAAGCATCCGTTACCTTAACGAGTACGTATAAAGTATCCAAACCCAAATAAGGAATCTGGATGGAAAGCTCGATAGTGCCAAGAGCGATGGTTTTACCAAGGCCGGTAGTTGTACTTAAAGATGCGGTCAAAACGTTTATTGACGGCAAAGAATCTCATCACGTATTGGACAGAGTGAACTTGTCGCTGGCGGAAGGAGAGAGCATGGCACTCACTGGCGCAAGTGGTAGTGGCAAGAGCACGCTATTGAATATTTTGGGTGGTTTCGAGCCAATGACCAGTGGGACCTTAGAGTTGGCTGGTGAATTGGCGCAAACGTGGAACGATAAGCAATGGGGCTATTTTCGTCACCACAAGCTTGGCGTAGTCTTTCAGCAATTTAACCTGCTAACGCCGTTAAATGTCCGACAGAATATTGAGTTTCCTTTAAGTTTAAACAAACGGAAGTGGAACGCTTGGTGCGACTATTTAGTCGCTAAATTGGATATTCAACCACTGCTTGAACGCCATGTTTCTGCGTTATCAGGTGGTCAGCAACAACGAGTGGCGATTGCAAGAGCGTTGGCGCATCAACCCGCATTGCTTTTGGCAGATGAACCCACCGGAAACCTTGACCAGAAAGCGGGCTTGGAAGTGATGCGATTGTTAGAAGATATTACCCGCGAAGGAAATACATCTGTTTTGCTTGTCACTCACAGCGAAGAATGTGCGGCGTTTATGCAGCGACGTTGCCGTCTAGAAAACGGATTGCTTTATGAAACACCGTAAAGGAATCCATCTACGAGTCGCTCTGTCCATTTCTGCTGCCCACTATCGTCAAGCGCCTTTACAGGCACTCGCTATTCTTATTGGCATTATCTTGGCAGTGACGTTATTTGTGGCCGTGCAAGCGATCAATTTAAACGCCAAACGCAGTTACGCGGAATCGGCAGAATCGCTTAGCGTCAAGGCGAGTTATCTAGTCATTCCAATGCCTGGACAGCGCTATCTTGCTGAATCCGTGTACTTTTCATTACGTCAATCTGGGTTGAGTCAATCGTTGCCAATACTTGAGGGTCGAGTGAGAGATGATACTGGGCGACGTTATTCTATCCAAGGAAGTGACATTGTAGCGGCGGTCACTTCACGCTCTCGATTACAGTCAGAGAGTGATGATGTGTCTTTATCTAATTCAGCATTGCCTCTGGCTAATTTGATGAATGGTGAACCTTTTGTCATTGTAAGCGAAACTCAGTATCAAAGGATGGGCGGCACTAAGACTGCGGTTTTGGACGACGTTGCTATCCAGTTTGTTGTAGTACCCGACGAATGGCAGTTGGGAAGTCGCTTGCTGGTGGATATCAGCTTTGCCCAACGTTTGCTGAACAAACAGGGGCAGCTTAGCTACATTGCAATATTAGATAACAAGGTGGCGGACGATACTAAGTGGCAAGCGTTGATATCAGGCGAAGCACAATGGGTTGCCAATACAAAAAGCTCAGACCTTGGTTCACTGACAGAGAGCTTTCACCTCAACCTCACTGCAATGAGTATGTTGGCATTTCTGGTTGGGTTATTCATTGCCTACAACGGTGTGAAATACAGCTTACTGAAACGCAATCGGCTGTTAGTGCAAATGCAGCAAGCGGGACTCACACCTAACACGGTTTTCTTGGCGCTGATTTTAGAACTGGTGCTTTTGGTCACTGTAGGCACCAGTCTTGGGTTTATCTTTGGTATCCAATTAAGTCATTGGTTACATCCCACGGTAGCACTCACCTTAGAGCAGCTTTACGGCGCAACGTTATTGCCGGGAACATGGCAATGGCAATGGTGGGCTCAGGCATTGCTACTTACGTTAGTAGCGGCATTGTTCGCTTGTTGGCATCATTTCAAACAGAGGGTACAACAACCCTTATCCTCCCACGGCGGATTCTATCAATCTCCTGAACAGAGCAATGAAAACCGCTTGATGATCGTTGGGCTGATACTTGTGGTGGTGGCACTCATTGGCCTTTGGTTGAGTAGTTATTTTCGCTTAACGATGTTTTGGCTGGGTGTGTTTATTGTTGCGATTCCAATGTTGCTGCCCAAGTCTCTTGGCCTGCTGGCTCGAATAGCAGAACGTAAAACCTCTACTGGGTTGGTCCAGTACCTGTTTGCGGAATTGCGGGAACTGATTGCACCTTTGTCTTTGGCTATGATGGCGCTGTTGTTGGCTATTACCGCTAACATAGGAATGAACACCTTGGTGGGCAGTTTCGAGTCGACATTGAAACATTGGCTAGAGCAGCGCCTGCATGCGGATATTTATGTCAGTCCTGCACAAAGTGACATGACTAAAGTCGAGCAGACGTTAGCTCATTTCGACGGCGTGGAAGAGGTCTATAAGCAATATTATGTGCAATCTAACGTCAGTGGACTGCCCACACGATTAGGTACCAAAGATCGTATAACCTTAGAACAAACCATGGTGTTTCAATCACAAGTCAATGATTTTTGGTCCCGTTTCTATGCTGGGGATGTCGTGGCTATCAGTGAGCCGATGGCAGTGAAACTGGGGTTAGTACTGGGAAGTGAGCTGCCAGGAGATTTTATGTCTGGCATGACACTGACAGTCGGTGCCATTTTTTATGATTATGGTTCGCCCGATGGCGAAGTGCTTATCTCGCCTGAGTTATGGCAATCACAAGGGTTCTCGATGGTGCCAAGCAGTTTAGGTGTGAAGGTGAGCGGTAACCGCGAAGCTATGCAGCAAGCATTAAAAACCAAACTGAATTTACACTCCAGTCAATTGTTTGATCAGGCAGAAATTAAGGCGATTGCGCTCAATATATTTGCTCAAACCTTTGCTATTACCAGCGCTCTCAATGGTGTGACGTTACTCGTCGCTGTTATCGGCTTATTTACTTCCTGTTTTATGCTACTGGAAGCTCGCAAAGCAGCTATCGCTCGGCTTTATGCACTGGGCGTCAATAAATCGCAATTGTTTGTTATGGTGGTAGGACAAATGGTCACTTTAGTGCTGTTCACATTATTGGTTGCCTTGCCACTGGGCGCATTAGTCGGTTATGTGCTGACTGATATTGTGACATTGAGAGCATTTGGTTGGAGTTTGAACTTTGTTTGGAGTTGGATGGATGTGGTTCGCCTTGCGACCATAACCGTCGCCGTGACCATCGTCGCGACCATTATTCCTTTGTGGCGTTTGGTGACTCGTCCTGTGGTCGCAAGTTTGCAAAGCGAGGTACTGTAATGTTCAAACAGATAATGGCGGTATTATCGTTACTGACGATTATAGGGTGCAGTGAGCCTGATGCTCCAAGTTTTGGTCAAATGTTAGGCTCCGATGATGGTCAATTTGAAGAGGTCAAAGGTGGTCGCGACCTTTCTTTTCCAGAAGATCATCAAGCCCACAACGACTTTCGTCAAGAGTGGTGGTATCTCACGGCAAACTTACAGGATGCCGAAGGCCGAGAATATGGTATTCAATGGACACAGTTTCGCTTGGCGGTGAGTTCTGAGGCACCAGCGAATGAAAATGGATGGCAAAGCCAGCAGATCTTTATGGCGCACAGTGCGATTACAACCCCTGATATTCATCTTGCAGATGAGAAGTGGTCTCGCCAGCACCCAGAAATAGCGGACGTATCAAGCGAACCGTTTCAAGTCTTTATTGATGATTGGCAATGGACTTCCACAACCAACGATCTTTTCCCTGCCAATCTTGATGTCGCATCAAACCAGTTCGGCTATCAATTGTCATTGACTCGAACCGCTCCCTATCAAAAACAAGGTGATGAGGGTTATAGCGAGAAAAGCGCTGACGGAAAGGTTGCATCGTATTATTACAGCCAGCCCTTTATCGACGTTCACGGTACTGTATCGATTAATGGAGAAAGCCATCAGGTATCTGGACAAGGCTGGATAGACCGAGAGTGGAGCTCTCAATTTTTGCTCGATTCTCAACAAGGATGGGATTGGTTCGCAATACGGTTAGACGAAGCAACGAGTTTGGTGGTCTTTCAATTGCGTGATGCTGCGACCGGACAAGCGAGTTATTCCTATGGGCGATTAATGTATAAAGATGGTCGAGGCATTACTTTGACTCAAAACGATCTAGAACTGTCAGCCGTTCAACAAACGATAATTGAAGGCCAATCATACCCAACGCAGTGGATACTAAAAGTCGTGTCTCAGGGCATTAACGTAAAGCTTTCAGCACTGAATTCTAACGCCAAAATGCCACTATCCATCCCATATTGGGAAGGTCCAATTATCGTTGAAGGATCTCATCAGGGTAGAGGATATATGGAGCTCACTGGTTATTAATCAAAGCGTTAGAATATCTATAGCCTGCGGAATGGGCGGCTTAATGCTTGCACTTCGAAAGTGGCGACTTGTATCGAATCACTCCAAAAATCTAGAGACCACCCGGCTTTTTGTTTTAGGTGTCCTAAGAATTGAGCCGGATTAGGGAGTTGTTCCCAAACTTGGGGTAAGAATAACGCGCCTTTTTTTCCGTCCTTTAACGTCACGCCGCACTGGTGCAAGGAAAGGTGCTGTAGTAAGTCTTGTTCCGAATCAACGTGCAGGAGTTCGGGTTGTGTCAGTACGGAAACCTCAATGTTAAGCGCTTCGGCTTGATGTTTTTGAAGAGGGGTAAATCGTCTATCTTGGCAAGCCGCTGCCCAAGCTTTTCTCTCTACTTCTAGTACTAAGGGAATCTGTGCCACTGTTGTGCCAATGCAGCCTTGCAGCTGATTGTTTAAGGTTAGCGTGACAAAGCAAGCCCCGGGTAAAGCCAAACTTTCTGGGTAATCTTGTACCAGTACTTTCGGTAGCGGTAGTTCGTTCAAATAGCAATGAATGGTGTGTTCAACCACGTCGAGCAACATAGAAAGCTCGCTATGGGTTAGCGTACTTTTCGATGGATTAGCGGCAGATTGTGTAACTGACATAACCAACGACCCTTTGTTTATCACCATATTCAGTGTCTCCGGAATTAATCAAAGTGAGACGCTGTAACTGGTATTGGTTGGTTGAAATAAGATGGATTACGGCATTAACACCGGTTGAACCGCACGCTTCGTGTGGGGTAATCGTCGTCATGCCTGACTCAATTTTGTTGCAGGTCTGCCGGTCAAGGCGTTGGCACTCAGAATAGCGATGAAAGTGACTAAGATCAGTGCTGATCACCAGTAAGGTCTTACTGTCCCATATTGGCTCAATAAGCTTGGCAACCTCTAAGGTGCTAACTTGTCCTGTGACGATGGGCAGCAGTTGAAAATCATCCAATACCGTTTGAAGAAAGGGAAGTTGGACTTCCAAGCTATGTTCTTGAGCATGTGCTTCATCATTAATCAATACCATGGAATTGTCGGCAAGTAATGCTATACAATCTCGGTCAATGCTCACGCGGCCAAGAGGTGTTTCAAAGGCATCCACAGAAGGTAATGCACATCCGTGAAACGCGACTCGATGACTAGGACCAACTAAAATAACTCGTGAAAACTGCTGAGCGACAGATTGCAACTGATGGTACGCTAATCCTGCTGTTTCTCCTGAAAATACATAGCCTGCGTGTGGAACAATAAGTCCTCGCAGATTATTCTGAACATTACATGTCTCTGCGTCTCTGACGTTAGGGCCAGTCAATAACTGGTTTACCTGTCTAGTGAGTTGCTCGGTATCCTTGTTATAAAAACAGCCCGCGACAGCAGGAGGTCTAATCGTCATTTTTCCACTCATATAACATCAAATGTATATACTCATTAGTATAGTTTTTGTACTGAATGAAGGTGTGAGATGGAACCAGTTAACGCCAATCACCGTACACAATTTTGGCATTTGCAGGACGATGGAAGAGTCACGTGCACGGTTTGCCCTCGTTTTTGCACCCTCAGAGAAGGCAAGCGCGGCGCATGCTTTGTTCGTCAAGCCATTGATGGTGAGATAGTGTTAACCACCTATGGACGTTCGAGTGGTTTTTGCATTGACCCTATAGAGAAAAAGCCTCTCAACCATTTTTATCCGGGTAGTTCAGTACTCTCTTTTGGGACTGCTGGGTGTAATTTAGGGTGCAAGTTTTGCCAGAACTGGAATATCAGTAAGTCTCGTCAAATTGACACGTTAGGCAGTCAGGCAAGTCCTGAGCAGATAGCCTTAACAGCGACGAAACACCAAAGTGATAGCATCGCTTTTACCTACAACGATCCAGTGATTTTTCTTGAATATGCTGTCGATACGGCGCTTGCATGTAAGGAGGCAGGAGTAAATACCGTTGCAGTTTCGGCAGGCTACATGTGTGAGAAGCCACGAGAAACCTTCTACTCAGTGATGGACGCCGCCAACATTGATCTCAAAGCTTTTACTGAGCGTTTCTATCATAAAGTGTGCAGCGGGCAACTTGCTCCGGTATTAGATACGTTGAAGTATCTTAAGCATGAAACCGATGTTTGGCTTGAAATTACCACTCTGCTTATCCCCGACGAAAACGACAGCTCGGCTGAAATCGATGCCATGACCCAGTGGGTCATGGACAATTTGGGACCTGAAGTGCCACTTCATTTCACCGCATTTCATCCAGACTTCAAAATGCTCGATAAAACGAGAACACCAGCGGACAGTTTAGTCAGAGCGCGAAACATAGCGCTTAACAACGGTCTTCACTATGTCTATGTGGGCAATGTACACGATGAAGCTTGCAGCAGTACCTATTGCCCAAGCTGTCATAATAAAGTGCTCTCACGTAACTGGCACCAACTCGGCGATTGCGCACTAACTAGCTCTGGCGTTTGCCATCAATGCGGCCACCAAATCGCAGGACGTTTCGCGAAATGCGACAAGCCGTGGGGAAGAAAGCGGATACCAGTTCAAGTGAGATAAGATACGTTGCTATGCGGTCACGATGGACAGTCCTCGCTTTTTGGCGATGAAGGCGAACGAAGCAATGAAGGCATAACACAGGACAGGAATGAGGTAACTAGTAGGGACATCAAACCTTGTAATTAGCGTTGCTTGCATCATAGGGATAATTCCTCCACCAATACCGCACATGATGAGAATCGCTGATGCTGCACCACTTGCATCACCGAGTCCTGAAACCGCTCGAGAAAATATGATTGGATACATAAATGAATTGCACAGACCAATCATTATTAGAGCGACTCCGCCAAAAAGCGACGGCGATAAGATAGCAACTGAAAGTAATATCATCGCAATACACGCACCAAAGAATAACGTGTTCATCGCAGAAAGACGTTGGGCAAAAATGCTGTATCCAAAACGACCAAGCAGGGAACCAGCCCAGTATAAGCTCATTAATGTAGCGGCAACTGGAGCACTGAATCCTCCAATGTTGGGATCAGAAAGGTAACTTATCGTGACGGTACCAATCGACACCTCGACCCCTACGTAAACAAAGATAGTTGCAGCACCAAAAATAAACTGAGGCTGGTGACGTAAGGTAGCCAGATGACTTAGAATTTTCACGCTCTCTGCGCTTCGATAATCGGTTATCGATGAGGAGTACAAAGTACAGGCAAGCAAAACAAGCAATGCGGATAAAACTAAGTAAATGTTGGATAGTCCGATGGAAATCATAGCGATTCCAAGAACAATAGGGCCGATAGTTGTACCTAACGAATTGAACGTTGAAGCGATCGTTAACCTCTTAGTTTCGTTCTGCTCGTTACTGGTTCTGATGATGTACGGGTTAGCAACAACCTGCAAAGCAGCTACTCCCATAGCGGTTATAAAAACGGCACTTAACGCGAAGACAAAACTTTTAGCATAAAGACTGATACACAAACAGAGCGAGCCCAAAAATGTGAGCATGAGCGCTACAGTCAGGCTTAATTTATACCCTTTACGTGCCATTAAAGCAGAAGTAGGAATGCTTATGGCAAACGGAGCAAAATAAAAGGCCAGTTGAACAAGCATCGATTGTTCGTAGCTTAGTGAAAATGTCGATTGAAAATAGGGGACTAATATACTGTTTGCAGAAGTTAGTAGACCCCAACTGAAAAACACAGCAGATAACAAAATTAAAGATTGAGATGATTTGGAAGCCACTGAAACATAGGCCCACATTTCTGTGGACCTCCTCCGACGAATACTGATGGTTAATTGCTTATCAGCAATCAGATAAGAACAAGCTTTAGGCGTTGATTGCGTTATTCAAAATGTCGATGACTTGCTTCCGTTCATGAGCTTGCTGCAAAGAGGTACGGAAGTCTTCATGCATGAGTTTGCGTGCGATTTTAGAGAAAATCTTCATATGTGAATCCTTACCCTCTTCAGTGACAGTAAGCATGATAATAATATCAACATCGACATCCTCACCCCAAGAGATAGGGTTGTCTAAGGTGAGAACGGAGACGCTGTTATGAGAGACACTGGAAGATTTACAATGAGGAATCGCTACTGAAAATCCTAGTGCGGTTGAAAACACGGCTTCTCTGTCCCAAATCGCTTTTTCAACCTCATTTGCACAACCTGTGCGTTCGTTAATCTCTAAGTTATCGCAAAGTAGCTTTATGGATTCTTCTTTCGAACTAATAGATTGTTGAGTAAATACGAGCGCTTCATCGAGTGTTTCTTTGCCGTCACTGCTGTTGTAAAACGCTGCGACACGCGCTTTCACTTGCTCGCTATTCGTTAAGGTAAGTACTTCATTAACTAAAGCTTCACACTCGTTTACGTTAAGTCGAGTTAAGGCACGTTTGCTTGTGGCAATTTTCGAGGCTGCCATAGAAAACTGTGTGAGCCCACAACCCAATAACAAAGGTTGCGCGATAGGGTCAGCAGCGAACTCGCCACACAGACTAACCTCTAACTTGGCCACTTTTGCCGAACCAATCAGCTGCTTTAGAAATGTGATAAAGGCTGGGTTGAAGTGGTCGTATAGGTCAGCGATGGTTTTGTTTCCTCGGTCACACGCAAAGAAGTATTGTGCTAGGTCGTTACTACCAATAGAAATGAAATCGATGAACTCAGATGCTTGGTCGAAGATGTAGGCAATGGATGGAACTTCAGCCATTGCACCAAGACGGATATTGCCTAACTCATGCCCTTCATTGGCAAGTTCGATAGCCAGTTCGTCAATGAGTTCTCTGCACCAAATGATTTCGTTAAGGTTAGAAATCATAGGCACCATGATAGACACTTCACCAAAACAACTGGCTCTAAGTAATGCACGAAGCTGAGAGCGTATAATGGCGTCATATTGAGGGTACATTCTGACAGCACGATAACCTAAGAAAGGGTTGTCTTCTGCTGGAAAACCCATATAAGCACAAGGTTTGTCACCGCCTATATCTAGAGTTCGAATAACCACCTTGTTACCTTGGCTATGTTTCACAACATTTGAATAATGTTGGAATTGCTCCTCCTCTGAAGGTGGAGTGGTACGCTCGCAGAACAGCATCTCAGTTCGATATAGCCCAATACCATCTGCACCAGACGAATAGATACCCTCAGCTTCTTCGCTTGAGACGATATTGGCGAGAACGTTAACCTTTTCTTTATCGAGTGTCGTTACTTTAAGATCCTTAAACTCTGCGGTTTGAGCCGAAAGTGCGTTGAGTTTTTTGCGCTCTAGTTGATAGAACGCATCACAAGCCACGTTACTCTCTAAAATCAATGCGCCATTAATGGCATCAACAACGAGCCGTTGGCCTTGGATAATCTGCTGAGTGGGGTTTTCTATTCCGACTAAAACAGGAATATTAAAAGAGCGTGCCAAGATTATAGTGTGAGAAGTGCTGCCTCCTTCACCCATCACAATACCTTGAATTAGTGCTTTTGGAAGAGCAAGAAGCTGACTTGGGGTGAGTAGCGTGTCCGAGACCAAAATAGTTGGTGCTGTGATCGTCGGCATTTGACTCAGATCTTCATCGCGAACGATATTAGCAAGTTGAAGAGCGATATCTTTGATATCGAGCGCTCGTTCTTTCAAATAGTCACTAGCGCTATTTTCTAGTGGCGCACATAACTTGTCGCATGCGTTTGCGATCGCATCAAGAGTGTTTAACGCATTATTTTGCATCATTAGAGCACGACCTAGCTCTTCATCTTGGGCAATTTTCAAATGTGCTTCGAGTATCTCTTTACATTCGCCTTCAGAGCTAGCTTGCTTCTTCAAAAGGTTTAGTTGTAACGCTTTCAAAGCACTCTGTAATTCACTCTCGATACAAGATGACGTCTGGCTTGGTAATGCAGCGGCCATTTTTCTAAGGTCAGTTTGTTGCCAGAGAGTAGCACTAGCCTCACCCAAACCGACTGAAGCAACGGTACCTCGTACATAACGAGGTGCTGCACGCATTAAACCCACAGGAAGTGGTTGTTCGCTTAATTGGACATTCTGTGTGTCTATCGCATTGTCGATATGGCTGAGTTCAGTATCAACAAATGCTTGAAAAAACATAAGTGCCTCGTTGGCGTCTGAGCCAGTGAAAATAAACTGGCAATGATCGCCTTCCAAGATATCGGCACTAATCATAGACAAGACACTTTTCGCATTAGCAGTTTTATCTTTTGAGCTGTTGACTAAGAGAATGTCACAGTTGAATCGATTTGCTCGTAGCTCAATTTCTTTGGCAGGTCGCGCATGTAAACCATTTGGTAGTGGGCAGATAAAATTAAGATTAGTCATTGTCGTTTCTCATAGTGCTTTGGTTGCAAGGCTTATTGTTACTGGTCGGCATGGTGGTATGTCTGCCGTTTGTTCTACTGGGCTACGTTCGTCTAGTTGAACATTTTGGTATGAGTAAAGAGTTTGAATATCGCCAAATTCGCACGAAGATAAAGTAGGGTTGAAAACCCGTAAAATAATCTGTTCGGAGTGCTCAGATTTCTTTAATGTGCTGAAGTGCAGAGAGTTGTTCCATTCGACTAGGCTTTGTGATTCTGGGACGACAAGCGTTGTAGGGTTGAGTCTGAATCTTGCCCAGTCAGTGCCGACATGGCTGATGACGGGTGTATTGATACACTCAACGGTTTGCCAGTACTCAGTTTCCTTTTCACTACAGAAAGGAACCAGAGAAAGAGAGAACTGATGACGGCCTTGAATTTGAGAGTCAGGAGCAGGAAGGACCATACCAGAGGCACGACCTGGTCGATAAGTGAGATTTGCTTGTCCAAGCCAACCAACGCTACGTAGTAGGGTAATAGCAATAGAGTTAGGTGTGTCTTGATGAAACTCGTACTCGCGTAAGCCTTTCGTGACAACACCTAACCCTCGCGACGCATTACGATGTAGCACCATTGATTGCATCGGATAGTTAGCAACAGGTGCTTCGGTCCACGATTCTTTTTGCCAGATATCAAGCTCACCCGGTACGTTCTCTCGAGTGACCAAGCCAAATGGTTGGTCTGCCACATGTTGTGAGCACTCTATGCCTGTAGGGAAGTTGATTTGTAAACGGTGGTCCAAAACGCAGTTATCTAAGTCAACGTCTACATCAATGGCAGGACGGTCATTACGTAGAGTGATTTTGAGAGAAATAGGAAGTCGAGTTGAAGCGACGTGTTGCTTTCTCTCATCAAGGTTTTTAGGAAGCACCATGGAGAAGTTTAATGTCATGGTTGACGTTAATACGCCTGTTTCTACAAACACGGTGTGTTCGGCGCTCCTACTGCTAATTATCCAATCATTGAGGAGTGGAGAAAAATTGTAGTTGTCACCTTCGTCAGAACCATCACAGATTTCGAACAGGTTCGGGTATCGAGCGCCATTCCTATGGTCGACAAGATGCAGTGTACCGTTAGTTTGGTATTCAAGAGTGAACCATTGGTTACTGATTACTGATTCTTGGCGGCGGATTGTGTCAGAGTTAGTTGCACTTAGCTTATCTTCTTGAAGGTAAATCGTTGTATAACCACATGCAGGGATATCTTTAACACTCACCATCATGGAGATCTTTCTATACCAAGTTGTTGTTGTGTTATTCGAGAGTTCCTGAATGATCGTCGACATATCTTGTTGTGATTCGTCAATGATTTGATATTGCAGTTCGTTACCTTGCTGATCGACGATGTTAAATTGGTCAGACGGGGTGTAGATGGTAACTTCAACTAAACTGTCACGTTTTTTCGGAATACTATTGAAGACTACGATTTTTGTGCCATCGACAGAGGCTTGAATACCTTGCGTTAACTTTCTGAAGTTGAGTTCTAACAATTGTTCAGCGGTTTCGATGCCTGACAAAAGACGATTAAGAACCATTGCATTTACACGGTCTGAGTTGCAACCACCGATACTATCGTGTGCATGACTTTTCATGGCTTCACGCCAGATCTGATTAACGGCATTTTGTGGGTAAGGCAGTCCATTGGTGTAGTTTAATGCCAGCAAAGGCTCCAAATAACGACTGACTAGGGTTTCTAACTTTTCGTTCGCGAGCTTAATATCCATTCGTGTCGAGAAAATGCCACGATGAATTCTCATATACTTAGGATCGAGCATTTCACCTTTGAAGCAATTTAGAGTGGGAGCCGATGTAGCAAGTGCATCGAAATAGTCATCGAAAGAACTGTTCACAAAGTGAAATTCATCTTGGGTTTGGTTGGCATGATCAAGAAGGCTAACTACCTGAAACTCAAAAGGTGATTGGTCATTGCCATTCGGAAGCATGACGTGCTCACTCGCTGCAAACTGGCATTGCTTTCGTGCATTGGAAGTAATAGCTTCGGTAAAACTCATAGGGTCAGTAGGTAACCATTTTGAACACCCATAACCCCATGGAAAGACTGCTGTTGTTATCTTACTCCCGTCTTGGCTCTGCCATTGAAATTCTGTATTGGCGACGAGTCGTTCAGACCAACCACGCCATAAAACTGCTCTATCAATATTGAATTGATTTAACAGCATTGGTAGTTGTTCTGTTTGCCCAAAGGAATCAGGAACATAGCCGATTTTCATCGCTTGACCATATTTCTCACAGTCGCTCATCCCAAGTAGTAGGTTACGCGTAATTGACTCAGCACTGACGGTGAGAAAGTCCGTTTGAGTATACCAGGGGCCAATCAATATTCTCTGGTTTTTGATAAGAAATTCTAATCTCTCTTTGTGTTCTGGTGCAACTTGTAAATAGTCGTCTAATACAACAGTTTGAGCATCTAATACAAAAGGTCCTATATTATTATCTCGTTCCAGATTAGACATTAAATCGTCCATAAAATAATAAAGTAGTGCTTTTGAATCGTTCTCAGTAAAATACCATTCGCGATCCCAGTGGGTATGCTGAATTAAATGAATAGTTTTCATAAGGCGTGATTAACCCCAGAGCATGGGCTCTAATAGTTTTATAATGAAGGTATATCTCAGGGCTAGGTGACTAGCCCTGAACTAAGAAGAATTTGCTTAACGGGAAACGGTAAATTTAGGTGCGTTTTCCGTTTTGTCCTGCTTTGTCGTTTGTTCTCCGTTGAAAACTAACAGGGAGCCTACGGCAATGATGGCTGAGCCTGTTGCAATTGCTAAGACGTAAACAAACCAGCTTTCAACAGCAAGCCAACCGTAGAAACCTGAGATTGGTGCTTTGTTTACAGCACCTAACCCTACAGCCATAGCGGCACCAACGGCGGAGCCCAAAACGTTTACTGCAATGATCTTTGGATTAGCCAGTGCAAAGGGAATAGCGCCCTCTGACACACCGATTAACCCCATTAGTGTCGAGGCTTTCCCGGCTTCCTGAAGTGATGCAGGAAAGCGAGATTTCCAGATTAACGTCGCAACACCAATGCCAATTGGCGGAATAATAATAGCGACTTGGGCTGCTGTATTTGGGTCATAAATGCCAGACGCTAATAGAGCCATAGCAGTAGTTACTGCCGCTTTATTGATCGGACCGCCAAGGTCAAAGCCAACCATGCCACCCACTACCGCAGCAAGAACGATTTTGTTACCGTCAGACATTGAGAGTAGCCATGTTTCTAAACCTCTGTTCAATGCCGCCATTGGGTCGCCGATTACGTAAGACATTAGTGCGCAAACGAGCAGAGTACCGCCAACAGGAATAATAAAGATTGGTCCGGCAGAAGCTAGCGACTTTGGTAGCTTAATTTTGGTTGCTAGATACTTAACGATATAACCTGCGAGAAGGCCTGCTGCAAGCGCCCCCAGGAAACCAGTACCGATTTTACCTGCAAGCAAACCACCAATCATGCCTGGGGCTATCGCCGGCTTGTTAGCGATAGCAAACGCGATGTATCCCGCAACAACAGGTAACATTAGCGATAATGCCATACCACCGAAGCCGTCAAAATCGTGGAACAGTCTGACTAGTTGATGTACCGACTCGGCGTGACTGCCATCCCAAATGTTATCGACACCATAAAACGAGGCACCGATACGAGCAATTCCCATCAGTACCGCGCCGGCAATGATGAAAGGGAGCATATATGACACACCGGTCATGATGGCATTCTTAATTTCAGTACCTACTGATTTTTGTCCTGCATTGAACTGGCTCATAATTACACCTCCGCTGTTAGCGCCTCAAACAAAGCAGAGCCGTGTTTAATTGGATCTGCTACTTTGCATTCAATTTTAGGAAGTGAAGCGAAACGCTCAACACCATTTATTGCCACATCAGCTGCGATAATAGCAGCGTCAGCTCGCGCAATATCTTCAGGAGTAATTTCGTTTTCAGCTCCCATACTACCTTGAGTCTCGACTTTTATTTCGAGTCCCAATTCCTTGGCTTTAACTTCAAGCGCTTCAGCGGCCATATAGGTATGAGCTACGCCAGTAGGGCAAGCGGCAACGCACACGATGAACATAATGTAATCCTCTTTTTATTGTAAAAAAAAACACACAACTGCGATAACGCTAGTTGTGTGTTTTTTGATGTTTCTATCAACTAATGTAAGAAAAGCGTAGGCTTTCTCAAGCACAGAGTACTGACATGCTTTTAAAATCTCTGTAAATCCTACAATGGCAATAAAGCTTAATACAAGACGTAGTAAGCGAGCGTGTTGCACCGCGTACTTGTATTCATGGTTGAATCGAGTCGTTGCCATTGGAAGAGAAATCGCTCTAAATGGAGGAATGAGTTCGGCGCTCTTAGTCCATAAATTAGAGTATTGCTCTGCAAGATTGAGCTCGTCTGTTGCGAGTTCTGATTGAGATGCGTTCGTCAGTTTATCTACGGAATCAATAGATTGTGGTATGAAAAACAAACAAAAAGAACGAAGTGCAAGCAATAACAGCTTGATGCACTCCGTAACTTTTAGTTTAAATTTCATTGTTGGTTTCATTTTATCTATCCAATTCCATATTGATGCTTATATTATATTTGAATTCCAAGTATATCCGTGATTGAGATCTCAAATACAATTTAGCTTTAAATAATTATTCTACTCTCAATTAAAAAATAAATTTTCAACGATTTAAGGATTAGTTTAAGTAATGTATTTCTTTTGGGAGGATGATAGCGTTGAGCCCATTAGTCGATAAGACTTTAGTCTTGTTTCCTTGAAGAGTTGGGGTATAGCGACTAATTTTGAACATATCTAGATACTGCATAAGGAAATGCATATGGATATTGTCGTGATGCTTACCAGTGGCCAGTTTGGCGTGTTAGAGGACTGCGAAAGCCTTGAGTTAGAAGGTGAGATGGTGGAGTGTTGGGTCGAGGCTGAGGAGAGCTTCGAGTATCGGTCTGGACAAGTAGAAAGAGTGCTCTAGATGAAAAAGTGGATACTACCCGTGATTTTGGGGTTGCTGGTGGCTTATGATTGGTCTTTTTCAAGGGATGCGTTGGACAGCGAAGACTTTGTCGCCTCTTTTGATAAGCAATCCCCCGATGAAAATGACGTGAAATATCATTTGGATACTTTAACGGCTAACAAGAGCCAGTTAAATGCGGCATTAACCTACTACTATCTAGCCATTTTAGTTACTGAAAAAGATACTGAAATGAAAAAAGACCGTATTGCGTTAGCTAAACAGCTGGATGAAAAGCGACAGGACGTTATTGATAGTTATCGCTTTTCAGAAAAAAATGTCGCTACGTATGATCAGGTTCTTAAGTACGTTGCCGATAGTATTACTTCCGACGAAAAGCGATATAACCGTTGGTACCAGATTCAATTGGCGGGGCAGGGCGATGTAAATCAACGTCTTGTTAAAGTCAATGACATGCACGCTAGCTACTCTCATTGCCAACTTGGTACCTATTGTTAAGTACGAATGAGGCCGTCATTGACGGCCTTATATGGTTTTGTGTTTCAAAACATGGTTACTTGAGCTATTTCTTAACGACTAAATTGAGGACAAACAACAGCGCGATAGGAAATAGTGAGGCAATCAACATCCACGCCCAGCCTTGAGTATAGAGGACGAATCCCGCTCCTAATGAACCTGCCGCTTGAAATCCAGTGATAGAGAAATCGTTTACGGCTTGCACTTTGAATCGCTCACTTGGCTTGTATGTTTGAGGTAATAATGTTGTTCCTCCGATAAATAAGAAGTTCCAACCCACACCAAGCGCTACTAACGCCCACCAGTAATGGTGTACGGAATGCCCTAGTAGAGCTATGGCAATGCAAGCAAGGAATATAATGCAACCTAAGGATATCAACTTGTAGAGACCGATGCGTTTAATGATCAGCGGAGTGATTAATGACGGTAAGTACATTGCCATTACATGACTCTGAATGACCCATTTAGCGCTTTGGATATCATGTCCATGGCCTGACATTGCAAGCGGTGTTGCGGTCATTAAGAAAGCCATAACCGCATAAGCGGTAAGTCCAGAACCGATAGCGAGCCAAAGTAGAGGCTGTTTAAATAGAAGCGAAAGGGTGCGCGCCTCACCAACATCTTTACTGCTATCGTGAATCTCTAGCGGTTTCATTGCGATAGCCAGAATGAGAGCACCAACGATCTCTAAAGTCCCTAGCGCAGCATATGCCCGAGCGTAATCAGACTCAAACATTGGGATAAACTGGCCCAAATTGAGCAGTTCAGGACCAACCCATGCTGCTGCAATGCCACCGACCAAAACCAAACTGATAACACTGGCGTGCTGGGAAGGGTTTGCACAACTCTCTATTGCTGCGAATCGATATTGACCGACGTAGGCTAATTGAGTTCCAAGAATAAAAGTGCTCAGAGAGAATCCCCAGAAACTGCCATTATCGATGTTCCAAGCTGCAAAGAAGGCTGCGACGCTGCTTACTAGCGCAGCGATGACGAAAGCGTGTTTTCGACCAATTTTTCTCTGGATACGAGCTGCGGGAAAGATATTAAGCGATACACCTAAAATTAAAGCAGTGACCGGAAAAGTAGCGAGGGTCGGGTCACTATGAAGACTGGTACCGACAATGCCTCCCAAAAATACGTTTAAAGCGCCTACAGAGAGGACAAAAGGTTGGACTGTGGCAAGTAACCAAGCATTCCATGGCAGAGATCTCATGACATTTCTTACTAGTAGCACATTAGTTTAGCCTCTATGGTGCAGGAACTAGCTAGAAAAGCAATCTGTAATTTGTTTAAAAATCGGCTATTTGCTCACCTTATAAAATTCTTCGATGAAAATTGGAATATTTAATCTAAATTATCGACGATTGACAATCGCCTAAAAAATACTTTTGTTTTTCATGAGTTATTCTGATCTATTTGTTATTAAAGTAATTGTTCTTATTTTAATGTTCTCTATTATGTTATTTAAAGCCTAATTATTGTGGTTAATATAATCTGTCGATAAGTGTTTGTATTGATTTTTATATATGTAATTTTGCTTCAGTGGAATTATTTTAAATCTGTTTTTTGTGTTTGAAATATATTTTGTTGGTACTAGTTTTATAAATGCGGGCTAGGGAATAATATAAGGAATAACTATGGATGGTTTATCGTATAAACAGGCATCTAAATTTCTTGATGCAGCGACAATGGGAATTAAGAAAGGCGATGTTGAAGCGTTATTAGTTAATGATGATAGAAACGGTTGGATCGATCAACAGATTAACCTCAGTTACACAAACCATGTTTCACAAACGTTAGTGCAGCAGCAACAGCGTGGTCAAACAACCCTTACTCAGGAAATGAGAGTCTGTGCTTGGTTTGATCTTGCTTTGCAAGATGACGCTCAGTTACGCCAACGAGTTGCCTTCGCACTAAGTCAAATTCTGGTCGTGGGCGACCGCGATGCGCAGTTGGCACCGTATCCATTAGAGTTAGCCAATTACTATGACATTCTGACAACATACGCTTTCAGCGACTACAAAACGCTGCTTTATCATGTCACACGCTCACCTATCATGGGACATTACTTGACGATGGTGGGTAATCTTCCCAAGTCTCAAACTGGTGTAAATCCAGATCAAAACTATGCACGAGAAATCATGCAGTTGTTTACGATAGGTCTAAATAAACTTAATCCAGACGGAACACTTTACTTAGACCAGGAAGGTAATCCCGAAGCTAATTATGACGATGCCGATGTAGAGGATATGGCAAGAATATTTACTGGTTGGTTTATGTCTAATAGCAGCATGAATGCTCCAATGGAGGCGAACGATGTATACCACGATATGGAATCAAAAGAGGTTTTAGGAGAAAGTTTTCCGGCAGGTGTTGGAGCGGAACAAGAACTCGAGCACGTGTTGGATGTGTTAGTCAAACACCCTAATACCGCCCCGAATATTTCTACCTTGTTGATTAAGCGATTTGTCACCTCTAACCCGACTCCTGCCTATGTGGAGCGAGTCTCATCCGTGTTTAAACAAACGGATGGAGACCTAGCTGCAGTGATTAAAGCAGTGTTACTTGATGACGAAGTAAATGCAGAAGGAAGTCTATTTCGCGCGAAACTTCGCGAGCCCATATTGGCCATGACCTATCTGTATCGTGCTCTGGATAGCAAACCGGGGGCAGGCGCAACTATCACACCAAATGCCATGCTATATCAAGATACTTTTGGTCAATATCCATTGGGTTCACCTTCGGTCTTTAATTTCTACTCTCCGGATTACCTACCAATGGGCGGTCTTGGCGAGCAAGGGCTAACTGCTCCTGAGCTTGAGATCATTGATTGGAACCAAACCGTAAAAATGAGCAATATTGCTTGGAAACTGGTTACCGATAATGGTTATAAAACTAGCTCAAATAGTTCTGGAGAACTCTATCCGGATGTGTCGGATTTTGTATCGGCATCTGGAGACTACTCACAGCTTATAAACTTAATTGCAAATCGATTCTTTGGAGGAGAAGTTCCTGTAGATTTAGCGCCTCGATTTGAAGGTTTATGGAATGCGAAAAGCAATAATAATAAACCTTACTCGGTATCAGCCATGCTTTATTTTGCATTTATCTCTCCCAACTTTATGGTTCAGGAGTAAAGTACTATGAAATTAACAAGACGTAATTTTATTAAAAGCACTCTTTATAGTTCTGCAGCAACTTCTATTCCATTGACGTTATCATTGCCGTCGAGCGCTTTAGCAAATGAAGGAGGTGATTATAAAGCCCTAGTTTGTTTATTTCTATATGGTGGCAATGATTCTTTTAATATGCTTGTTCCAAAAGATGGAGTAAATTTAAATAATTATAGAGATTCCCGGCCAGATATTCAGTTATGGGATCATGAGGTGTCGCAAATTGGTCATATTATGGACGATAATCAGCAATCCTTAGCCCTCAATGCTGCTATGCCCAAAATATCCAGTTTGTTCGAGGCCAAAGTGGCGACAAGTATCGTTAATGTTGGTTCATTAATTGAACCAACAACCAAGGAAAACTATAACAGTGTCAAACGTTCTCCCAATTTGGGGGCGCATAATAAGCAGCAACTGGCATGGCAGCGAAGCTGGGAGACAAGTCAATATCATCCTTACGGTTGGGCTGGCATGATGATGGACCTACTAGCGACAGGGGCTGAATCTATTTCACCTAATCTGTCTTTTAGTGGTAACGAGCTAATGAATGGTTCAGGAGTGCAAGATCTTAGAGTGAGTTCATCGGGAATTCGTGCAATGTCCTCTTTGTCGGTAAACTCAGTAAACAATAACATTACCAAACTACTTGCTGACAACAATGCATCGGAATTTGGTAAAGCATACTTGCAGAGCTTCCAAGACATCTTAGATTTTCAAGATACATTGGGAGATTTGCTCGACCAATACCCAGAAGATCCAAACATTCCTTCCAGCTACCTTGGATCTCAGTTGAAAATGGTTAAAAGACTTATCCAATCGAGTGGCGGCCTTAATCAAGCACGTCAGGTATTTTTTGTTTCGCTAGGTGGGTTCGATAATCACAGCAACCAGCGTGGCAAGCATGATGGTTTGCTGACCACGATTGACGATGCTGTTTCCGCATTTTATGCCTCCCTTGAGGCTGATGGATTGCAAGATAGCGTAGTAACTTTCACTATGTCTGATTTCGGTAGAACCATTCAAAATAACAGTAATCGAGGTACAGATCATGGATGGGGAAGTAACCAATTAGTTATAGGCGGTAGTGTAAAAGGCGGCAAAGCTTATGGTCGCTATCCAGAGTTTGTTAAGGATGGTCCAGACGCAATAGGTAACAAGTTTATACCTACCACAGCGTCGGAACAGTATGCTGCGACATTATGTCGATGGTTTGGATTATCGGAATCCGGAGTTGACTATATCTTCCCAACTTTGTCGCCAGATAAGGAAAATCACTTCCCAAGCCGTTACTTAGGTTTCTTAGGACAGGATTTAACGGAAAGCGAAAATCTAGCAATCGCCGGTGTCGCAGCCTCTGTGACACGAGTGGATCATACGCCAGAGATGGCTATTGATGGTGACCCTACGACAAAATGGACAGCTAAAGGCGAAGGAATTCATTTTGATATTACGTTGTCAGAGACATCTAGCCTTGATGTGCTACGTTTTTCACAAGCTAAGGGCGATGTAAGGCAGTACTTTATGGATATATCGGTAAGTAGCGATGGCGTGCAGTTCACTAAACTCATGAGTTATCAAACTCCGGGAGATACAACTGGTTATGTGGACGTTGAGCTTGGTGGTCAACAGGCTCGTATCCTAAGAATTACTTGTAACGGCAATAATGACCCTGTGAATAGCAAGCTACTCAAATGGAACAACTTC
Source organism: Vibrio sp. McD22-P3 (assembly GCF_021568915.1). Classification (NCBI taxonomy): domain Bacteria; kingdom Pseudomonadati; phylum Pseudomonadota; class Gammaproteobacteria; order Vibrionales; family Vibrionaceae; genus Vibrio; species Vibrio sp. McD22-P3. Next base: position 50,484 of record NZ_JAKGTN010000004.1, on the reverse strand, counting down.
CAAGAAATTGAAGTATGGGGTAAGCCTGTTTAGATTATTACAAATAACTGAGGGCCCGAATCAGGGCCCTCAGTGAATTCATTGATGAGGTCGAGATCAGTGACCTACGGTTTTCGAAAGTAAGTTGACGACAAGAACACCAGATAGAATAAGCCCGATTCCGACAATTGCCGCTAGGTCCAATTTTTGTCCGTATGCAAAATATCCTACCGTTGCCACTAGGACGATGCCTGCACCGCTCCAGATCGCATAAACCACACCAACCGGCATACTTTTAACGGTGACAGATAGCAAAAAGAAAGCCACGGCATAGCCGATACCAACTACTAGGCTAGGAGCCAGCTTGGTAAATTGTTCTGTCTTAGGAATAAACGAAGTTGCGATCACTTCAGTCACAATGGCTATTGAAAGTGCAATAGCTGGAGGCAGAGAAACAAGAGTTTGAAACATACTGCATTACCACCAAACAAGTGAATACGAAACCGCTCGTATTCTGATGGGCGAGAGTATAAATAATTTCAAAAACTTTGGTAGTGTTGGTTGGGTAAATAATTATTACACCAAAGAGATAATAAATAAGTGAGCGCGGCCGTCACAGACCGCTCCCACGTAGTCTTATGCTTGCTGAGCCACGAGTGCCTTTTTCTCAAGAAATTTAGCAATCGCAGTAACACCAGCAATGTACATAGCGCCACCAAGAAGAGCCACTGCCATCCAAGAGAAGCCATGCTCAACCACATGGTCTTTGTGAAGAATACACATCACCACATAAGCGAACGTAATATAGCTAAATGCAAAATGAGCGATTGGCCCCATACCAATAGTAATCAGAACAACACCAGCAACGTAAATGTAAAACGCGTTCTCACCGCCAACGATAGGCGCCAGTGCTCCCAAGGTTGCAGGGATTAGCATTCCCATGGCGATACCTACAATACCAGCTGCGAAAATGTTCTTAAGTTTGCTTAGGTCAAATTTTGCTTCAAAGAAAAAGATTAGCGCAAGGAATGCAGGCCATTTATCGTGAATACCTAACTTCTGAAGAATAACCGTACCGGCTACGATCCAGATTGTTAGCATTAGCGTTTTTGTCATATGTGCTGAATTGAATACTTGATTCATCATTGGATTCTCTAAATAGGGTGTAGTGAAAGAGGTTGGCGCGGATTCTATAGAGCAGGAATGTTGAGGTCACTAGCGAAAAAAGGGTATCTATCTGAAACTAGGATAGTTTCGCATGGCAATTGGCAAAGCTATAAATTGATGCTCATTGTATAAACAATGAGCATCAATGCGATTAATGGTTTAAAAACAGTGATAGTGGTGCGCTATCAAAGAATGGGCTTAGGCGCTACTTTACTTTGGTTGAACAAAGTACATATCTTTAGCGTAAATATTGCCCTTCGGGTTATTAATAGGGAAGCCCTTCAGAGTATTTCGAACCAGTCGAGTATGCTTGTAATAGTAGAGTGGAATCATCGGTGCGGCCTCGGCTAATATGGTTTCTGCTTGGTTGAACAGTTGGTAGCGCTTGGCTTTATCTGCGGTTACGCTAGCACGTTGCATTAGCTCATCAAACTTCGCATCACAGAAGCCACTTTCGTTTTCAACGTGATTGCAAGTATAGGAAGCTAACACTGAGGATGGTTCCGCATAATCTCCAAATGACCATGAACGCGCTATCTCAAAATCTCCTAAAGATTTAGCTGAGACATAGGCTTTCCATTCCATGTTCTGCAGGTGAACTTTGACGCCAAGCGGCTTCCACATAGAGGCGAGGGCCAAGGCTATCTTTTTATGGTTTTCACTGGTGTTATAAGTCACCGTAAATTCGAGCGGCTTGTCTTTGCTATATCCAGCTTCCGCTAACAACTGTTTTGCCATTTCCAAACGTTGTTGCATGCTCTTATCACTGTATGCCATATGCGGGGCATCGTAATTTGGAATGATAGATGGAACTGGAGTATAAGCAGCGACTTCTCCTTGACCAGTGATCTTCTCAACCAGTATGTTGCGGTCGATAGAAACGGTAAGGGCTTGTCGAACTTTGGCGTTATCGAACGGCGCTTTTTGGGTGTTGAAGGAGTAGATGTACGAACCAAGTAGTGGCAACCCTTGGATTTGAGATGGATCCTCTTTAATCAAACGTTGATATTGCTCCAACTGAATTCGGTTGGTCATATCAATCTCACCTGATTGATAACGCACAAGTTCAGCATTTTGAGAAGCAAGACCAAGATAGGTAACGCCATTAATGACAGTGTGTTGGTCGTCCCAATATTGTGGATTACGCTCTACTTCAACATACTCATTAGGTACCCACTTAACCAACTTATAAGCACCATTGGTGACCATGTTCTCTGGACGAGTCCACTGGTTACCGAACTTTGTTACTACTGCTTCAGGAAGAGGAAAGAAGGTCTTCACACTCATCAAGCTTAAGAAATACGGTGTTGGTTTGGTCAAGTTTACTTCAAGTGCAGTGTCTGTAAGCGCTTTTACACCCAATTCAGAAGCTTTAACATCTCCCGATAAGATAGCGCCAGCATTCGTGATGTTGGCGGTCTTGAAGTAGTGGCCAGTGTTGTTACCAGTGCTAGGATCTACCGCGCGTTGCCAAGCAAAGACAAAGTCTTCTGCTGTTAGCGGCGAACCATCAGACCATTTGAGATCTTCTTTTAGTTGGAAAGTCACTGTTAAACCGTCGTCGGAGACACTCCAAGACTTGGCTTGGCCTGGAATCATTCGCCCATTTTGGTCCTCGATAATTAATCCTTCGAATATATCGTTGGCAATAATGTCGCCCGGCATGCCTGAATTAACGAAGGTTGGGTCGATAGTACTAGGCTCGGCCCCATTTCCCCTAACAAGATATTGCTCACTTGCTAATACTGTCCCATCGGGAACATTAGCAGAGAGTGCATGAAAAGAAGTCGCGGCCAGTAAAGAGGCAATGGTGATGGGGAGCATTTTTTTGTTCATTGAGTACATCCTATACGTAAAACTTTGTCCGTAATAACTCCCATTTATAACTAAAATTGTCTCATATTTAAACAACTTAACTACAATTAACCTCAATAAGTTTAATGATTTAATTTATAAACTAGTACAGTGGAGTGTGATTGAGCTCGGGTAACCTATACATGACGGGGCTTGATCTACATTTCGAAACAATTGGTCATCGATTGAAGTGGGTTTGCAATCACTTGATAAGGTTATTCGCTATCGAACCACTGAAGCACGTGGTTTAATAACGGCATGTGCTTAGTTGTCCTGTCCACTTTCAATTAACACATGCATCCAACATAGACATTGTATTAATATTTTGCCCTGCAGCCTTTGGCCGCAGGGCGTTTTTTTAGTGAGTAAGATAGTCAGAGCTGGCTTGGCGAGAAAGCGTCTCACGCAATGTCTCAGGGAGGATGCTCCAATGTATGCCTTCCAACGCACCAGCGATATAAAACAGTAAGTTGATTCCCGGCTGTTTATCGTGGCTACCACACACCGCTTTATACGCATTCACAGGACCTTGCTCTCTTAATTCATCAATCGAGTGGATACCCGCCTTACGTAACATTCGTTCCGTTTTATATTGCATATTAGGAAGGTCTTTGATGCGCGTGGGCGTTTCTTTACGCCTTTTTTCTTCCAAACCTACACTCCAAACTTCTTCGCAGAGCTGTGCTATTTGTTTATCGCAATGCTTTACTGCTTCAGGAATGGAATAGTAACTAGAAAGGCTAGGGTAGTTGCGAGACGATGAGCGCCAGTGAAACTCGTATGGCGTACACCCTAATTGCGAAAACTCGTCCTTAAACTTACTATTCGGTGCTCTAAGGTAGAGCTCGTTGCCCTTTATTAGTGCAAACATCACACCATTAGACAGAACGCCTTTCCCGCCAAATACAGAACGGATGCTTATCTCTTTAAGCTCAGTGTACGCCTGTATTGAGTCTACAAAGTTATCTAACATCATCTCTCTCCTTGAATGTGTTACGAATAGGACAATTTGCGCTTTCGATAAGAAACTGTGATTACAACTGCATTAATTGTTCCAGATTCTTAGTCGTTACAAATTTTGTGAGAGTGAGGTTGGAGTTATGGTGCGGTTAGAAGCGATTTTGACGTAAAGGTTTTTCACTGTTCATAAAACTGAAGCGCGACTTTGTTAAAACATGAAGTGGCAAACCGTGAGTAGCGAATAGGTTAAGTTCTAGATTTGATCCAAGTTTGAGACAGATTAGTTTTCAGTCGGTTTACTACTTACTTGAATAATGAATCGCGACTACATTCAGTAGACTACGTGTTCAGAACGTTTGTTGGTAAGGCTTTACTGAGATGGCTTGAGTTTGGAGTATAGGTAACTGTTTTGGGTTGTCGAATGCTGCAATGCAATTTCTGAATATCGTGAGGAGTGGAAATGCTAGAGCCTTATACCGTTCTAACATGGACTGATAATCAATTGATAACGCCTGACACTTCGTGGGTTTTAACTCATCGTAATTACTACCCTCGTTGCGAACAACTCGTAACAACTAGGGCTCTTTGTGAGTTAGATATCTATCTTAATCAACACCAATACTTCACCGAACCCTGTGGTGTCGTTGACCCTAGATTTCCGATTTTAGCCTTTTCATATGGAGAAGGTAGAGAGGTTAATCAACTCATTGCCGAGCAAGTCATTACTATTATGCTCAGTCAGCCAAGGATTCAAGCTATCCTGCAATGGGAAATCTGCGACATTGTTCTAGACTCTCAGCCAAATTTTAAGTCGCGCGTTACTTCTATTCAGTTCGGGCATAACGAGACCTATATGACTACAAAAGAAGTCGCTTTGAAGGCTATTCATTATGCCCAAGTTCGCAAGGTGAATATTGTTGCTCAACTTTGGCATGCAAGCCGTTGTATTCGTCAGGCAGAAGAATGTGGTTGGCACTGTATTTCCTTGCGGGGTGTCGATGCTTTTGCTCCAACTGACCCACAGCCATGGGTTCGCCATCCGCTGTATTGGTTGTTAAAAGAGAGTCGCTATCGTTATACCGAGTCTCGGGAGGGCAATTTCGTCATTCAACCAAGGACGACGGTATAGCTGACATTATACCATTCGCTTCTTCTCTGTCTTAGTTCTCAAAATTCACCAAACTGTATATGTATACAGTTATTTCTACGTTAGATTATCACCAGTAACAACGTGGAAGGTAGATTTATGGAAAACGTTAAACAGATAGTTGAAGCGTATTGGCGTGCAATGGAAGGGAATGATTTCTATTATGCGAGTGAGTGTTTAGCAGAAAGTATTGAAGTTCATTGGCCTCAGTCGAATGAAAAAATCGTGGGAAGAGAGAACTTTGCTGCGGTAAACACTGAGTATCCCGCTAATGGGTTGTGGCAGTTTGATATTATTTCTATTGTTGCAGAGGGTAATACGGTCGTTACCGATGTTAATGTCACTGATGGAAAGATCAAAGCAAAAGCCATTACGTTTCATACCGTTGAAAATGGAGAAATCGTCAAGCAAGTAGAATACTGGCCGGACGATTATCCGGCGGCAGAATGGCGCAAACGCTGGGTTTGCGCCATTAGTTAGGTTAGGCTGCGCCCTTTTTTGGCTCGGACGTTTCCTCTTCCGAGATTTCGTTTTCGCTGGTGTTATCACTTAGTACATCAGCAAGCGTTGACTTAGATAGGTGGCCTTGAAGGTCGCCGTTGTCATCCACAACCGGAAGAGGGTGATCGTTATCCAGCGTTTCTGGAATCACTTCCTCCAACAAAGCATCGCTTTTCACCGCAGGAACATCATCCAACATCTCATCAGGAATTTCCTTATGGTAATCAGAGCGCTCAACTTGCTCTAACGCTTCTTGAGTAATGACTCCTTGATATCCTTCGTCAGTGACAACGTAACCATAATCGTGTTTTGAACGACGCATTTGTGTCAGCGCTTCACCAAGAGTTTCGGCAGTAATGCGCGAAATAGGAGGCTGCATCACTGTCTCTACGGTTAACGCACGCGCACGATTAACGTCTTTAACAAAGGCTTCAACATAGTCGTCCGCTGGGTTTAGCAGTATGTCGACAGGTTTGTCTTGTTGAACAACCACGCCATCGCGAAGAATTGCGATGCGATCACCTAAGCGCAGTGCTTCATCCAAATCGTGAGTGATAAAGATAATGGTTTTGTGCAGTTTTTCCTGAAGTTCGATCAGCTGGTCTTGCATTTCGCTACGGATTAACGGATCGAGTGCTGAGAATGCTTCATCCATTAAAAGGATATCGGCATCGGTACAAAGGGCGCGAGCAAGGCCAACACGTTGTTGTTGTCCTCCTGAAAGTTGGCTAGGGTATTGTTCTTCATAGCCTTCTAAGCCCACGGTCTTAATCCATTCTTTTGCCTTGGCTAAGCGATCTGTTTTGCTTAAGCCTTGAATCTGTAACCCATACGCTACGTTGTCGATGACCGATTTATGTGGAAGTAATCCAAAACGTTGAAATACCATCGACATCTTATGACGGCGAAAATCTCGCAAGTCCTTATCGGATAGTTTCATCACGTCAGATCCATCAACGATAATCTCACCTTCAGAAGGGTCGATAAGGCGGTTAAAGTGACGAATCAATGTGGATTTACCCGAGCCGGAAAGCCCCATGACGACGAAAATTTCGCCAGGGTAGACATCAAGGTTGATATCTTGAAGTCCGAGAGTATGGCCAGTACGGGCTAGTAGCTCATCTTTGGTCTCACCGTCCTTGACGGCTTGCAAGTATGACTTATCTTTAGGACCAAAGATCTTATAGAGGTTTTTAATTTGAATAATTGGCTGAGGTTGAGTCATTATTCTCTTCCTCCTAAGTGAGCTTGGGTACGCTTAGCGTAGCTTTGAGAAACGCGGTCGAAGATGATAGCAAGTGCCACGATCGCTAGACCATTTAAAAGACCTAAAGTGAAGTATTGGTTGGTAATGGACTTAAGCACAGGTTGGCCCAATCCCTTCACCCCAATCATGGAGGCAATGACCACCATGGCGAGCGCCATCATAATGGTTTGGTTGATACCTGCCATAATATTTGGCATTGCCAAAGGAACTTGCACGCCAAATAGGCGCTGCATCGGACTTGCGCCGTACGCAGTAGCAGCTTCAAGAACTTCTCTGTCTACCAAGCGAATACCGAGATCTGTCAGTCGAATCACTGGCGGAATGGCATAAATGACGACGGCAATAACGCCCGGAATTTTACCAATGCCAAGTAGCATGACCACGGGTATCAAATAAACAAAAGCTGGCATGGTTTGCATAATATCGAGTATCGGAGTGATCACGGCTCGTGCTTTCTTAGACTGAGCCATAATTATACCGGTAGGTATTCCGAGCGCGATGGCGACAAAGGTGGAGACGAGAATAATACTCATGGTTCGCATGGTATTGTCCCACATTCCGAAGAAGCCGATTAGAAAGAATGCAATACCAACAGAAGCACTAAGCTTCCATGAGCGGCTGGCTAAGTAGGCTAGGCCGACCAAAATACCGAGGATGAGCCACCAAGGGCTAGAAAGAAGCAGCTTTTCAAACCAGATTAAAAAACTTAAAAGAGGATCAAAGATGGATTCGATGGCGTCGCCATATTCGCGAGAGAAGTCGCGATATGCGCCGTCGAGGGTTTTACGAATATCGAGTAGTTGTTTTCTATCGAGCTGAGGTATTTCACTCAACCAACTGGCATTAGACATCTGTTACTCCTTGATTACTTCTGCCATTTAAGAAGATCCCTAACTTAGGGATCTTCTTTTAGTGTGATTGACGCCAACCAGTGCCATCATGGCGAGTATTGGGTCAATCTCTGACTCTAATTTGCCTCTAAATCCGAAGAGGCAATCCTTCTAGAGCTTTATTTCTTTTACAATGCATCAACCGCTTTTTGTACTTTTGCGGCTACGTCTGGTGACAGCCATGCTGCCCACGTATCTTTATATTCCTTCATAAAGTGCTCAACGGCATATTCACCATCCGCTTGCTCGTCTTCCATCCAAGCAAGTAGGCCATTCATTTGAGCATTGGTAAATTCACGCTGTTTGAAATACGCCATCGCTTCTGGTGACTTCTTCGCAAAGCTATCGGTAACAACCGTCTCAACAGCTGAAGGTGGGTACATGGTTGGTTTAGGATCTAGACATTCCTCTTGGGTAATACAGTCTTTAAACATGGTCTCGTCGACACCGCTGCCAAAGTCTACTTTGACCATTTTGTATTTACCAAGAACCGCAGTCGGTGCCCAGTAATAACCAAACCACGCTTCTTCGCGTTCATAAGCTTTCGCAATCGAGCCTGAAAGACCTGCACCTGAACCTGGGTCGACCAGTTCAAATCCCGCTTGCTCCATGCCTAGCGCGTTGAAGAGATTACCGGCTGAAATTTGGCAATTCCAACCTGCTGGGCATGTATAAAATGCTGATTTACTTGGATCTTCCGGGTGTGTGAACTTCTTCGCGTTGGCGAGTACACCTTCGATCGTTGCGAGAGAAGGATCTTGTTTGACCATATACTCAGGAACCCAGAACCCTTCTTCACCGCCATCGGTAAGTGTGGTTCCTGCGTATTGAATCTGACCTTCCTTAACACCGAGATCTAAGGCTTCACGCATTGAGTTACTCCAGAACTCAGGTGCGATATCAGGTTGTCCTTTTGAAATCATGGATGCGCCTGTTGGCATGGTATCGCCGGGAACAAGTTCTGCATCACAGTCAAAACCGTGTTCCAGAATAAATTTATCGATGTTGGCGATGAGTGTGGCTGAATTCCAGTTCATGTCAGCGATAGTGACAGTACCACACTCGTTTGCGGAGGCTGTTTGAAGACTTGATGTAGCTAAAAGAGATGAGAACAATAACGTCCTAGTTAAGCGTTTCATAGTGATTTTCCATTTCAGAGTTCGCTATTAAGTATATGAAATGGAAAAAATATTACAAATTACATTCACAAACTGTTCACATTGCTGTGACCTAGCTTTCAACAATCGCGGTCTCTTTATGCATTCGTTTGCGTTTCTTCTCATGTTTGGTTAACCAGACAATAGGAACGACAATCATCAAGGTACCAATTGCCATAAAGATATCGGGGACTTCACCAAACCACAGCAAACCCACTGCCACTGCGCCAATCAAACCGCTGTATTCTGCACTGGCGATTTTGTTGCTATCCACAGAACGATAGGTCAACACGCAGGTCGCCGCATAAATCAAAATAAAAGTGCTTGAAGCGGCGGCCACAGGAAACGAGCTCCAATCCCAAGGTTGACCTTCCATGTATGCCAAACATAACGAGACTGGCATTCCAACAAGGTTAGTGACGAGTAACGTGTGTACGACGGATTGCTGTTTAGGTAGCTTGCGAATTAATAGGTTGTTTACCGCAATAGTAAGCGCAACCACTAAGGCCGATAAGGCGGCAAAGTCGACTTGGTCAGGCCTTATAATGACTAACACACCGGCAAAGCCCATAACCGCTGCCGCGATCGTTTGGCGCGAGAGTTTCTCACCGAAAAACAGACCAGCTAAAGGTAGCATCATCAGCGGCGCTGCATAGAAAATAGCATTAGCTGTTGCCAACGGCATCGATGAAATCGCGTAAACCATAAATATGGCCCCAAACAACCACACGTGCGCGCGCAGTGCATGCCACTTCAAACCTTCAGTGATGTTTTTTGGTTTACTAAATAGGAAAAAAGGCAACAAGATCAGAACCGCTGACAACTGACGGAAAAAGACAAACTGAAATACAGCGACGTCATTACCCACACTTTTAATTAGTGCGTCTGACAAAATAGCAATTTGATTACCAAATACGAGCAAAAGCATCGCTACGCCGACGGTCATTGGTTTCATGTTTATCCTCCTCTTCCTCTTTACGAGAGCATACGAGATGACCTAGGATGAAGTGAAATGATAAATATTCACTTAGTATGAGATATTTAGATAATGAAACTTCCTCCGTTACGTGCCGTCCATTGTTTCGAATCTGTAGCAAGAAACCTCAGCTTTTCACTTGCCGCTGAAGAGCTCAATGTGACCCAAAGTGCCATCAGTCATCAGATTCGTTTATTGGAAGAGTATTTAGGCGAAGTGCTGTTTATTAGACAAGGGAGAAAGCTGTCACTTTCTCAAATTGGTGAAAGCTATTTGGAAGAGATTAGCCCTGCCGTTGCGTCTATTGCGAAGGCCAGCCAGAGAATTAGAGAAGGGGAGCGTGGCACGATCCGTTTGGCGCTATACAGTTCGTTAGCCGTAAAGTGGTTGATTCCAAGGTTGTCTGATTTTAAGCGCCTATATCCTGAAATCGAGCTGACACTAAACATGGTAGCGGAAGATCCTGAGTTATCAGATAACATAGGTGACTGCTTTATTACTGTAGAGAAACCTAGAAGGAATTTTGTTGCCGAGCCTTTATACAACGAAGTTCTCTACCCAGTTTGTAGCCATAAAATCTGGAAAGAGATAGATGGAAAAAACCTTCCTGAGGCGTTGTGGAACTATCCCATCTTGTCGACGGATTCTGTATTCAGAGAAAGAGGTAAAGACTGGCTAAAATGGTGTCAAGCAGGTGGTATTACCATGCCAAAAGACCTTGATATGCAGCACTTCAGCCATATGTTGTTGGCCGTAGAAGCGGCGAAGTATGACCAAGGAATTACGTTCGCTAATGGTTACATGATGACTGAGCGAGACTTACAAGATTTGGTCGTGATCCCTTCACATGGATTAGAAACGGGCGACAATTTTTATTTCGTTTACAAGAAGAGTCGTGCCCGACAGCCGGAAATCAAGAAACTGGCTAGTTGGCTACAACAGCAGTGTGGTTAGCGTTCTCCCTAGTTCGATTAGGAAGAACGCTTAGCGTATTTAACGTATTAGGCTGGCTCTTTCACTTGCTTAGTGGCAAGAAGTAGCTCATTGACTTTATTGATAGAGAAGGTTTTGTCGACCGCTAAGGTGAACTCGCATAATCCTACTTTAATAATGAGCGAGTTTAGCTCAGGGAAGTGAGGATGAGGTTCTAGCGATACATTTTCAATCAAGCCTATTCGAATAAAGGTGTGACCGAATTTATAGTTGGCATCTTTAACATCGATAATGTGTTTACCTTGGTTAGCGATAATCAAATCAACGCCATCGGTCATAATCATTGAACGTAACAGTTTGTACTGCACGAAATTATGGTAAAGATCCATGATGCTCGTGCGTTTTCTCTCTGTGAGCATCATTTCGCTTTGGTAAGCCAGGATGTGCAGTGGCTCTAATAGCTTTTCGGTGCCGCAATAGAAACTGTAGGTTACTTTGTCCAACAAACTCGCGTCATTTAGTTCTGTAGAAATAGGGTAACTGGTTCTAGGAGAGACAATTTCACGCAATAGTTTAATCACATGGCTGGCAACATCTTGAGATACGAGATTGTATTTGATGATCATCTCGCCTTGAATCGATTGAAGGCCAATGTAGTTGTCGAGCAAGTCACCACCATGAGTGAGGAACAACACATCGGTGTACCACATTTTCTCTGCTTGAATCCGTTCACCATCAATCTTCAAATGCATGATGAAATCTTGTTGAATGATGACAACTTCGGGATAAAGCAACATGCCTGGCTTCATATTTCTACGCTCTTGATGCACAGGAATCTTAAAACTGTATACCGCGTCTTCAAAGAAATGCTGCTGTTCTGAGAATTGGGGTGGAATGTCTTCTTGCGATTTTATTTCGATCAACCAGGGGCCAAACTGGTCATACTCTTTCTTTAGATCGTACATACCTACCTTCCTTGTTGTCTATTATTTGCTCAATATAACTCTATGTAAAATAATAGCAGGTTGTTGTGATCTTACTCGAAAGACCACCAATAAATGATGGTGGTTCGAATTGTGTTATGTTGTGGAGCAGAGGCTAAGCTGCTCCACTTTGTTTATCCCTCGTTTTTAAAACAACACTGCCGCGCCTAAGAAGAAATGATTGGATGAACCCCGATAGTCGGTGGGTTGATTCGTATTCCAATTTAACGTGTCGTTGAGTGTGACATCGTCTCTGTAACCCTCAACATAGATTTCTCCCCACGGAACAGGAGCCCAAGCTGCACCTAAATTAATCATCGCCACTTTAGTGTTGGTCTTGTTAGCCAAGTCATCTTTATCTAACGCCCATTCATAACTGCCATAGAGACGGATATTTTCGGTGACATATAGGTTTGCACCAAGACCAACATTATCCGTGGTGCCTTTGAACACCGGATTGGTTGCGCCATCTTCAGACATAAATCGTTCGTAGCGTCCAGAGACAGAGAGTAATCCCTCAGCAAAATGATGTTCAAAAGCAATGGCATACTGCTTAATGGTTGCATCCGTTGCGGTCAGGCTGGCACTTGGGTCTGGTATACCAAGCAAGTCGATAAACTCGCCATTAATATGATTGGCTTGGTTATATGCTGCCGCTAGGTAAGTACCGAAGTCAAAAGTATAGGTTGCAGCGACACCAAAGCCATTATCTATGGTGATAGTAGGGCGCGCCTCAACAGGCGCATATACGGAGCCAAAGTTAAGGCCATTACCAAACGAGATTTGGTCCTCATTACGACTGGCTTGATACTGCAGTCCAATATAGTAATTCTCTGACTCTTTTGACCACACAACAGTATTCTTGGTTCGTCTGCTACCCAGTTCATCAGACTGCATCATATTTAAGCCACCAGCCCAATATGCGTAATAGCCTTTGTCTGTTTTCATGTAAGGGCTTTCTTGGCGACCAATAGTTACTTGTCCGTAAATATCATGGCCGAAGCCAACATAGGTTTGGCGCTGCTGTAATGCAATGTCCGATGTATCTGATTGAGTACCAAAGTTAACGTCCCATTCCAGTTTTACGAGGGCTTTAAAGTGCCCATGGGTGTGCGAGATATCGAAGCCAAAATATGAGCCAGGATCTTCTACGTGGATAACATCGCTATTGTAGTTGTAGCCATTGGCGTTACCCATGGCGGTAGCTGAGTTGTAATCATAACGGCTAAGCTGCGCGGCTATCGCCCCGTAAATTGATAGTTCGGTACCTTCATCGTTGTAAAGCTCTATTGCATTGGAAGAAAAAGTTGCCAAAAGTGCTAGGAAAATAGGGTTCAGTTTAGTCATGTTTCTTAAGCTTATAATTAGGTTGCAAAAGTCTCTGCCTACGTTTTAAACGCTAGCATGTCATAGTATTTAATTATCTTTTCTAAATTTGTTATGTTTGAATTTGTTATGTTTTTGTTTGGGTTATTATGTCCCTCTGCATTAATTTGTTGGCTGACCGGAGTTTAATTAAATGGTGTGGAATTATTCATGGTACAAATCACAACTTATAGTTTTATAATTTTTTATGTCATTAATTAGACTGTGGTAATGACTCTTACTTATAGAATTAATGAATGGATTAGGGTTGAGGGGAGTAAAGAAATCTGTCGCTGATTTAGGTATGTTGAAATATCAAGGGTGAAATGTGGTGGGAATGTAAAAATGCCTCCAGAGAAGGAGGCATTAAGTAGGTTACATTTTAGTCACTATTTAGAAGAAAACAGCTGCGCCTAGGAAGAAGTGAGCGCCTTTGGATTCTGTGTCTGCACTTGTAGGGAAGTTTTCGTAATCGATACTGTCGTTAAGTTGCACATCGTCGTAGTAGCTTTCTAAATATACCTCTCCCCATGCTACTGGAGCCCAACCAAAACCGACGTTGTAGATGTTTGCTTCAGATTGAGTTCTGCCAGTCAGATTGTTGTTTTCTTTCGCGTATTCATAGCTTCCGTAGATTCGCATTGATTCTGTAAAGTAAAAGTTAGCACCTAATCCGAAGTTGTCAGTTTTACTGTCGAAGATTGGACTGCTACTACCATCTTTTGCTTCGAAGTGCTCATATCGTCCGGAGACAGAAATTGCCCCATCCATAAAGTGGTGCTCAGCAGCCAACGCATATTGTTTCACTTCGGCATTGTCTGCTGAACCGGTCGCGCTGCCTAAGATATCAATAAAATTCCCGCTGATATCATTTGCTTGGTTGTAAGCAGCAGACACGTATGTTCCGAAATCAAAGGTATAGGCGATTGCGCCCCCAAAGCCATCTTTAATGGTGATTTTAGAACGTGATTCCAAATCAAAGTTACTATCTAGCGTGCCACCAACTATGAATGAGCCAAAGTTTAATCCGTTACCAAAAGCAATTTGTTCTACATCTCTGCGTGCTTGATATTGCAACCCTAAATACAAATTATCGAAATCGTTTTGCCAAACGACAGTATTTGGAGCACGACGACTTCCTAACTCATCAGACTGCATCATATTAAGGCCACCAGCCCAGTATGAGTAATAGCCTTTGTCAGTTTTCATATAAGGACTTTCCTGACGGCCAATCGTCACGGTACCAAAGTCCTCATGACCGAAACCAGCGTAAATTTGTCTTGCGGTAAGTGCCTCTAAACTATCTCCATATCCATTAACGTCGGTTTGCGTCCCAAAATTAACATCGAACGCAATCTTGGCTACGCCTTTAAACTTTCCTTGTGTATGACTGATATCAAATCCAACGTAAGACCCCGGATCTTCGATAAATGTAGAGTCGTTATTTAGACCATAAGCCAGATCGGAGCCCATTGGTGTGGACTCATCATAATTGTACTTACTCACTTGTGCAGCAATCGCACCATACATAGTAAGTTCAGTGCCTTCGTTATTATATAATTCGATAGCGCTAACTTGAGAGGCAGCAAATACACTTACAGCTAATGTAGAAAGTTTGAATAGACTTTTCATAGTTATTCCTTTTTATAATTTCCGTTTTTTGGATAAAAGAATCCCCATTCAAAAATAAATCTATTTTTGAATACCACTATTAGGGGACATAGTTTGGAGCAGATTAATTAATCTTTGTTGATGGTTTCCTACTTTATTAATAAATGCGTTATTTATATTTAGTGTAAGATATTTTTTTCAAACGTGTGTTTAACCTCGGTCACATTTATAGGACCGATGATTGCTCATGTATGAACTAGGCAAATAGAAGGAGGGTTGTACTTTTTATAAAACGAATGGTTGTTAATAAAATGTTACTCTTAGTGGTATTTCGGTAATAAAGTTGAGGGATTTTTGAGTGTATTCATAACTCAGCAAGCGAAGTCAGTAGTCGTTTCATGCCTGATTGGTCCAAATATCCATCTGGCTTTTTGGTCGCGCGTAAATATTGATAAGCAGTGATGAGCTTACGATGCTCGAAAATGTCCTTTTCAGCCAGCCGAGTGCCGTTAACGGCATCGTAGGCCAGTTGGTAGGCTTCCATGTCGACAACTTCGGCCTGGCGGTACAGGTATCCGCATCCTGTTGCTAACCATTCGAGTGAACAGTTGGCTTTCATGGCGATTTGGTTAGCTTTTGCTAAGCTTGGTTCACTACCTTTTAAGTATTTGCGAATGAGTGCTTCTGATAGTTCGACACGTCGAGCAAATCCGCTAACACTCTCTTGTCCAATCAATTCTTGTAGTCTGTCTGCAAAGCTCACAACTTCGTACTCTAGTTCGTTTTTTCGAAGTTTACCCGTTGAGAGCTAGGTAAAACAAGCATAGGATGTTGGCAGACTTAAATAAGGAGATAACCAATGGTTTCGAATGTTACAGCTGTTTCGAAAGTGACAATGGCGCCAAATGGACCAGAGTTTTCAGAACTGGTTCAGGGGTATTGGCGATTAGCCGATTGGGGAATGACACCGCAACAACGTCTGACCTTCCTTAAACAGCATATTGAACTCGGTGTTACTACTGTTGATCATGCTGATATCTACGGTAACTATGAGTGTGAACGTTTGTTTGGTGAAGCGCTAGCACTAGATAGTTCAGTCCGTGAACAGATTCAAATCGTCTCTAAATGCGACATCAAACTGTGCTCAGATAAATACCCGGATCGTAAGATCAACCATTACGATACCAGTGCAAAACATATTTATGAATCAGTAGATAACTCGTTACAACGCTTGGGTGTAAACGAGCTAGATGTGCTGTTAATTCACCGTCCAGACGTTTTAATGGATGCTGATGAAGTTGCTGATGCGTTCAATGAACTATACAAGATTGGTAAGGTCAAACACTTCGGCGTTTCAAACTTCTCGCCACGCCAGTTTGAATTACTGCAATCGCGTTTGAGCAAGCCACTAGTGACTAACCAAGTAGAAATTAATCCGCTTAATTTTGAAGTGGCTCATGATGGTACGCTAGATCAATTGCAACAACTTCGTGTGTTGCCAATGGCGTGGTCAACACTTGCTGGTGGAGAAATCTTCAACGGCAAATCGGAACAAGCAAAGCGAGTCCGAGAAGAACTTGAGGCAATTCGCACTGAGGTAGGAGCGGCCAGCATCGATCAAGTGATTTATGCCTGGGTTAAGCGTCTTCCTTCGAATCCTTTACCTATCATTGGTTCAGGTAAAATTGAACGAGTTAAGGCAGCTGTTGCTTCTCTAGAGATAGAGCTTACTCGTGAACAGTGGTTTAGAGTTTGGGTTGCAGCAAAAGGTCACGGTGTGCCATAACCCCCTTAATTTGCCCTCATTAAATGACGAAAACCTTGCTGTGATTCATGGCGAGGTTTTTTTCTAACAATCGCTGACTTGGCGAATAATGCTTACTGTGATACATATTCTGACACAAACGGTATTTATTATCAGTTAAGGTGATGTTATAACATAACAATTGTGTTTTAGTTATTGTTATCTTATGAAGTCTCCACGATACGTCTTGTTTGCTATCGCTGCTGTCTCTTTTTCCCTCGCAGCATATCTCTCAATAGAACAAGAACAGCCTCAGCCCGAACCTGTAACCATTAAAATTACACCATACAAATCTACGCTCAATAGCCCTGAAACTAGCGCTCCAACCCAAACGACATCGCTGCAAGCAGAAAAGCCTGACCTTGCTAAAGTGCATTACATCGTTAAAGTTGGTGACTCGCTAAGCACCATTTTCAATGCCTGGGATTTGTCGTATAACACCCTGCAAAGTCTACTAGAGGCCGATTTAAACTCGCTGAAACTCGATACTATTAAGCCCGGCGATCACCTAGAAATGGTGATAGATCGAACGACTAACCAGCTTAAGCAATTGACCTATCATGAGAGTTTAGTGGAAAGGGCAGTATATAAACGCTTGGAAGATGGCAGCTACAGCTATGAATTTATTGAAGAGCAAGGTGAGTGGAAAACACATCTCTTCTCTGGAGAAGTAATTGGCAGCTTTTCGAGCTCTGCCCATAAAGCAGGGTTAACGATCACACAGATCGCCAACATTACCCGAGTCCTAAGAGACAAAATAAACTTCGCCAAAGATTTTAGAGCGGGTGATACCTTTAACATTCTGGTCAATCAGCAATACCTGCGTAACCACTTAACAGGTAATACCGAAGTACAAGGTATCTCGATTACGATTAGAGGAAAAGAAGTCGCTGCGTTCTTGGCTGAAGATGGTCGTTTCTATGATCGTGAAGGTAACAGTTTAGAGCAAGCCTTTGACCGCTACCCCGTTGCGAAACCGTTCAGAAGAATTACCTCACCATTTAATCCACGACGCATCCATCCTGTTACTGGGCGTATTTCACCACATAACGGTACTGACTTTGCAGCGCCTGTCGGCACACCCGTTCATTCGACTGGTGATGGTAAGGTAATTGCCGTGCGCAACCACCCTTATGCGGGCAAGTATTTAGTTATTGAGCATAACAGTGTCTACAAAACACGATACTTACATTTGCAGCGTATTCTTGTTAAACGAGGTGACCATGTTAAGCGTGGTCAGACAGTGGCTTTATCTGGAGCAACTGGGCGCTTAACGGGGCCCCATTTACACTTTGAAGTGCTAGTACGAAATCGTGCAGTTGATCCAATTACAGCTAACTTGCCGATGGCAACGTCGATACCACCGAAGGATAAGCCTGCGTTTATTGCGCGAATTTCGGAATTTGACCAACTTGTTGGTAACGAAGGCGATATTCCGGCGGTTCAAGAAAAACGCCATGTTTAATCGGTTCGCATTGAGAGCTTTCAACTGGCAGGGAGTATTCTTTGTGGTTTTGTTGACGTTGGCGACCAACGTCAACGCACACCCACATTCGTGGATAGGTAACCAGTTAACGATCAATGGCAAAGGGACACTGGTGGATAGCATCAGCATGGAATGGGTGTTTGATCCTTTCACCAGCGCCTATGCGCTAGACGGCGATTTTTCAGTGTTTGATAGCGAAGAAAAAGCGCATAAAGAAGCGGTAAGGTTGATGTCGAATCTTTTGAATACACATTACTTTACCTATTTGTATGTTGATGGCGAACCGCTTAAGTTTCGTTTGCCAGAGGTCTACGCATTAACTAAGCGAGGACGACGTATGGTACTGACTTTTACATTGCCGTTATCTCGCGCTATCGATGTATCGACTCAGGAGCTGGATGTTCAGGTTTACGATAATACCTACTTCATCGATATTTCTTGGAAAGACCCGTCGACGGTTACGCTTAGTCCAGACGTAAGTGGCAAATGCAAGACTACCCTTGAAACCCCAAATCCGTCTCAAGAAATCCTTGATTACGCGAACTCATTAGGCATTGATGAACAAGGGGATGACGACCTTGGTGCTCATTTTAGTCAGAAAGTGAGCATACATTGTGAATAGCTTGAACCGTTGGATTCAAGCTTTAACGCTGGCACTAATATTGGCCGTTTTTGTCGCCGTGATTATAGGTGTGATCGAGAACATTGATTCCCTTAGATGGGCGTTTGTTTCGATACAGCGATCGCTACTAGAACAGCTATCTGACTACTTGGATCTGGTTGACTCTGGCGACTGGCAGGCACTCATTGTTACTGCACTGTGTACTTTTGCTTATGGTTTTACTCATTCTTTGGGGCCGGGGCATGGCAAAAGTGCGGTGATGTTGCTCGCAACAAGCTCAACCTTAAGCCGATGGAAACTAGTTTGGTTAAGCCTACTTGTCAATATGTTGCAAGCAGCAGTGACGATCTCCATTGTTTTGCTTGCCAACCAGTTCTTATCTATTGGGTATCGGGCTTCCATAGGCTGGGTTGCATCCATCAATCAGTTTGTTGGCGCTGGTATGGTGGTGCTTGGCGTCGTTTATTTGATTAAAGGTTGTATCAAACAAAAACGGCCACACGAACCTGAAGTCAGTACCGTTGCGACATGGAATTTCTCAAACGTTATATTATATGGATTGCGACCTTGCAGCAGCACGGCATTGATAGGGCTTTTCAGTATGCTTTGGTTTGGCTGGCAGCTGTCGCTAGCTTTGATGCTGGCGAGCCTTTTCGGCAGCTTTTTATCATTAAGCTTAGTGGTCGTATTCGGTCACAGCGCTTGGTTTAAACTGGAATCTTTACTTCATCGTCGACATAAAAACCAAGAGAAACAATGGATGTGGGGTTATGTCGCGGTTTTCGCTATTTCAAGCTTTTATATCATGGTCGGCTGGTTGTTTTGGGAGACAAGTGCAGTACAAATGTCTCCCATCTTGTGACTATTAACGTTCTATTTTAATTTGTGGTTGCTGACTATTGGCTGGCTGAGTCAGTGACCCAATTCTTGTTGCCGTAACACCACAACTTCTGCAGAAGTTCAGCATATCGTTTACGCCGCTCTTTTCTACTGCGAGAAGCAGGCCACCAGAAGTTTGTGGATCGCATAAGATGGCTTTGTCAAAGTCGCTTATTTCACCCAGCATATGTTTGACTGAGTCATAGTTTCTGTGAGTGCCTCCAGGTATGGTGCCTAACTCAATATATTCCTCAACGCCAGGTAGCAGAGGTATCGCAGGTAAATCGATATGGGCATCTAGATTGGAACCATTACAGACTTCAGTAAGGTGGCCAAGTAAGCCAAACCCCGTTACATCTGTGATAGCTTTTACTTGTGAAAACTCAGCAAGCTGCTGACCAATCACGTTGGACTCACACATCCATTTTACTGCTAGTCCTTTATGTTCTGGTTTAAGCTGCTTTTTCTTCTCAGCACTGGTTAATAAACCGATACCTAGAGGTTTGGTTAGAAAGAGGTCACAGTCTGCGGTGGCTTTTGAATTCTGTTTGATTTGATCTAACTTGCCAGTTCCGGTTACGGCCAAGCCAAATATCGGCTCTGGGGAGTCAATGGAATGGCCGCCCGCAAGCTCAATACCTGCTTTTTGGCAGACGCTGCGTGCTCCCTCTATAACTTTTCCTGCAATCTCTGGAGCCAATTTGTCGATAGGCCAGCCTAAAATCGCTAGCGCCATAATAGGTTTTCCACCCATCGCATAGATGTCGCTAATAGCGTTAGTGGCAGCAATACGGCCAAAATCAAACGGGTCGTCAACGATTGGCATGAAAAAGTCGGTGGTACTGATAACGCAGTGTCCATCGCCAATATGATAAACCGCGGCATCATCACGACTAAGGTTGCCAACGATTAATTGATCACTGCTTGGCGTAGGTGTGTAGGAGGCGAGAATTTGGTTAAGGACTTTCGGTGACAGTTTACAGCCACAACCGGCACCATGACTGTATTGGGTAAGCGCGATATTTTCCATAGCAACAACTCCGTACGTAAGTGAATTAGGGAGAGAAGCATCAATGAGGCAATAACCAAGTGCAGACTTGGTTATTACAGCGCCCCATTTTAGCTATTGAGAGCGTTCAACAAGAGATTGTCGAAAATAGTTAGCTATAGCACTTCTCGTTCAGACCATATTTTTTGAGTTTTCGATAAAGAGTAGCAATTCCTATGCCTAGTTCTTCCGCAACTAATTTGCGGTTTCCTAGTCGGCCAATTGCTTCTTCAATTCTGACTCGTTCCATGTCTTCTAAGCTCATTCCTGAATCCTGAATAGGGCTAGGTTTGGGCTCGGGTTGATGTGCTTCAAAGTGAGGGGGGAGAAGGTCAACATCAATCTGTTCGCCTTCCGGTACGATATTAATCAGATACTCTACTAAATTACTCAATTCACGAACGTTGCCCGGCCAGTGGTAACTGGTTAAACAGCTCATAGCTTCTTCAGACATACCTGGGTAATTGGTACCCAGTTTTTGGGTATGTATGTCCATAAAGTGATTAACCAACAGAGGTACGTCACCTTCGCGCTCACGCAATGCAGGTAGTTGCAAAGGAATAACGTTAAGTCGGTAGTAAAGGTCTTCACGGAACTTGTTAGTAGCAATCATCTCGGCGAAGTTTCGGTTGGTCGCAGAAATGATTCGAATGTCCACTGGAGTGGCTTTGTTAGAGCCAATTGGCATGACTTCGCGCGCTTCTAGTACACGAAGCAGTTTCGCTTGTAACTGCATCGACATATCGCCGATTTCGTCTAGGAAAAGTGTGCCATTGTTTGCGGCTTGGATTAAACCGACTCGGCCTTTACTGGACGCACCGGTAAAGGCGCCCTTGGTATAACCAAATAGTTCACTTTCCAGTAGCTGATCCGGGATCGCTGCACAGTTGATAGCAATAAACGGGTTTTGTGCTCGTCCGCTGAGCTTATGAACAGCGTTGGCGATGACTTCTTTACCTGTACCACTTTCACCATTAATAAGAACACTCGATGGGCTCTTAGAAATGCGTGACATGAGTCCTTTCAGCTTTTGCATTTTTGCACTTTCACCGATGACTTCGGCAAATATGGCATTGGTCTCGTAAGGTAGGACAGGATTATGTGGTTGGTAGAATGACATTAAGAATAGTTTATGAGTTCGACAATTATAAAATTGCCCCACTAATAATTCTTCTCGACGACCAATAGAAACAATATGTTGCTGTTGGTGATCATTACTACCACGACATTGTGATAGAGGTCTAATATTTATTTTCTTTTCTGGTAGTTCTTGAATAGTAATATTCAGGTTAGCTAGGGCTGGTTGATTGCCATATTTAACGTAGTTATTTTCGTCAAGAACTAAAACTCCTTGGTCCATATTGTCTATTAAGTTAATAAAGACATCTTCAAGGCCTTTATTCGGTGTTTGGTTTTCTGTGACTTTTGCCACAACAAGTTGCGCGGTATGTTTAATGTAGTCGGAAAAAAGCTTCGCGTTGTCTTTAATAGTCTGTTGAGATTCTTCTGTAAAAGCGACAAGGCTCATTACGCCAATACAACGATCTTCAAGAAGAATAGGAACACCTAGGAAGGCAGTTTCTCGGCACGCATCCTTAGTTGTGCATTCGGCACAGAGCGGATCGGCTTGAGACTTGATGAGTGTTTTTTCTTCTTTTGTTTCAATGATGTATCTAAAAAGTCGTGAGCTGGCGTTGAGTTTTTTTCCAAAAAATTGGCTATAGGGGCCTGTTCCCGCGATACGGACCAAATCCGCGTCAACCACTTCAGCATCCACCTTTAGAACGGTAGATAGCATCTGGGTGAATCGGATGATGGTTGGCTGTATAGCCATGAGTTCGGAAGCGTTCTTAGTTTCAGGCATAATGTTTTAATCGTTATTAAGAGAATGACATTCTATTTTTAATTACTCCTTATGAGTTTGATTTAGGTCAGAGACAAATGTACACGCCTGTCAATTTTCAGAGCTTTGGTATCTGGGTCACATATTTATCAATACGTACTTTTGAATAAATAAGCATTATTCCCATTTGATGTCAGAAAAAGAGAATTTTCCGAAATGAGTCTATCAGCCTGTGAGGCTATCAAATTGATAGTCTCACAATGATAATCTGCAATTTTCAGGTTTATAAATAAATTAACTTAGATTCGAGTATTTTATAGCTAAGATATATATCGCCTTTATATCATCCGATAAATAAAATCTCCATCACAGTTTTTTAGGTAGTTCATTTTTAACAAGAATATTTATGCTGACGACTGACTTTATGAAATTAATGGCTTGATAAATGCTTTGATCTAGCTTTCCGGCACGCCTGCTTTACTGCTCTATTTCGTGGGCGTGCCGCGAATCGTGATGCACACCTCATTCAACCAAGAGGGAGTTATTATGAATGAAGCTGGCTTAGGCAGCAGAATGCCTCGAGTAGATGGACGAGCCAAAGTAGAAGGTACGGCAGTTTACGGCGACGATGTTCACATATCGGGTTCTCTTCACGGAGTTTGCCGTTACACAGATATACCTGCGGGTAGAATTCTTTCTTTAGATACCTCGGACGCAATGAAAGTCCCTGGAGTCGAACGAATCATTACTTATGACGATATTCCAGGAGACCCCAAAGTTGGGGTGATCATTCGAGATTTTTACCCTATATGTCAGGAATGGGTACGTTTTAGTGGTGATGTTATTGCACTCGTTATTGCAGACAGTTATGAGACTGCTTGTGAAGCAAGTGAAAAGATCCGAGTCGAATATGAACCATTTCAGCCCGTTACTGATCCAGAGTCAGCGTTAGAAAGTGATGCAAGACTGATTCATCCGGATAAAGATTCTAATGTCGTTAACACTCACCACACCGTTAAAGGTGATGCTGATAAGGCAATTGCGAAGGCCGATGTGGTTATCGAACACACCTATCAAACGCACTATCAAGAACATGGCTATATTGAGCCAGAATCAATAACTACTTATCTAGACCCCAATAATAACGAGCTGACTATCGTTGGTTCAATTCAAAACCCTCATAGAGTAAGAAGCTTTGTCGCCGGTTTCCTTGGTATTCCGCAAGCAACAATCAACGTGAAGCGTTCTGTGCTTGGTGGTTCGTTTGGTGGTAAAGATGACACCATTGATCATCTTGCTTGTCGTGCGGCGCTATCCACTTACCTTACTAAACGCGCAGTCAAGTTCTCCTATAACAGAGAGCAGTCACTTATCGAAAGTACCAAGCGTCATCCATACACTATGCGCTACAAAGTAGGCGTATCGCGTGAGGGTAAAATTGAAGGGATTAAAATCAACATTATCGCGGATGCTGGTGCCTACGCGACTTGTACGCCGTTTGTAACTTGGCGATCTTCAGTTCAAGCCGCGGGTCCGTACGATATTGACCATGTTCGAGTAGACGTGACAGGGGTTTACACCAACAACAGCGTATCGGGCGCAATGCGTGGTTTTGGTTCTCCTCAGATTATCTTCGCTCACGAATCCTTGATGGATGAGATAGCACTAACATGCGATATCGACCCAATTACGGTGCGTGAACGCAATGTTCTGAAACAAGGCTCTTTGAGCATGACAGGACAATGTTTTGATCAGCATACGGTTTCAGCATCAGAAGTATTGAAAACCGCAGCGGAAAAATCTCAGTTCTATGAACGTATGGCGGAAATGAACGCCAAGAACAACGTCAATTCGCCCATCAAATATGGTATTGGTTTAGCACTTAGTTATCGCGGCTGCTCTTTAGGAGCGGAAGGTGCAGATAACTCCACCGCGTTATTATCGTTAAACGCAGACAGCAGTCTAAATATCTCAACCGGTGTGTGCGAGAACGGACAAGGCCTGCAAACCACCATGGCAATGATAGCGGGCGAAGTGTTAGGTGTGCCTTTGGATATGGTACGTTTCTCAGAGTCGCCAACCAGCCTAATCGCTGACGGCGGACCTACCGTTGCATCTCGCGCCACAATGACGGGCGGTAATGCGGTGAAACTCGGCGCAGAAACCATCCGAGCTCGTTTGTTTGATACCATAAAATCCGACCTCAAAGTCACGCGAATTGAAGATACCACATGGCGCAACGGTCAGATTAAATCGAACTTACAGTCTGATATTCAAGTGCCACTGCAAGAGGCGATTTCACGTTGTCGTCAGCAAGGGATTAACCTTGCGGCCTACGGTTGGTTCGATCCACCTCCGATTCATTGGGATGAGGAGAAGGGTACTGGCTCGCCATATTTTACTTGGGTTTACGGCTGCCAAGTTGCAGAAGTAAAAGTAGATACCTCGACAGGTAAAGTAGATGTACTTGGGGTAACCGCAGTACACGATGTAGGTAAAGTCATTAACCCTGTCGGTTTTGAAGGCCAAGTAGCGGGTGGTATCGCTCAAGGTATCGGATTCGGTATTTTAGAAGACTACAATATCGAACAGAGCGAAGTGAAGTCCGATAACTTCGATACCTACTTAATGCCTACTATTAAAGATATTCCCAACCTCAATATCCACGCGATAGAAAATCCTGACCCAGCAGGCCCTTACGGCGCGAAAAGTATTGGTGAACCTGCCGCAGAGCTCGCCGCTGCTGCCATCGTTAATGCTGTTGCGTTTGCCACCAAAAAACGTCACAGAACTTTACCACTGACACTGGAGCAAGTGTATTTAGGCTACAACCTTAAAAAACCAGTGCGTCAAAGCGAACTCTTATGCAGCGGTGACAACCATCATCAAGTGAACCGCTTGTGCGATCTCAATGTGACTCGACCCGAAACCTTGGGCGAGGCGTTGTCGTTAATGCAGCAAGGTTCAATGACTATCTTAGCGGGTGGTACCGATGTGCTTGTTCAGCATCGTTTGCAAGAAACCGCAGCACCGCTACTCGATATCACGGGCCTCAAAGAACTAAAAGCCATCACTCACGAAGGTAATAGCATAGTGATTGGTGGTGGTGCATGCATCACTGATGTCGTGGAGCACGAAGAAGTACGTCACCACTTCCCATTATTAGCAACTGCATGCAAAACCATAGGTTCAACACAAATCAGAAACCGTGCAACATTAGGCGGCAACATCGCCAATGCAGCGCCTTGTGCCGACTCAATTCCTCCGTTGATCGCTTACAAGGCAGAAATTGAGCTAGCGTCTGAAAAACAAGTGAGACGTTTACCTATTGCTGAGCTTCTTAAAGGTGGTTACCGCACGGACATTCAACCAGATGAGCTACTGACTAAGATCATTCTTACAATTCCAGATAAACCATTTGAGCTAACCGAATACGTTCAACTAGGGCGTCGTAATGCACTGAACATCACGCGCTTGAGCTTGAGCTGTTTGATGAATGTCGAACGGGGCATAGTCAAAGAGTGTCGTCTTGTTGATGGCGCGCTATTTAGCTATCCACGACGCTTGTATCAAGTAGAAGAAGTGTTGTGTGAAACCACGTTAGACGAGCAGGTTATTGGCCGTGCTATCAGCGTGCTATCAGACATTATCGAAACAGAAATTGGTGGACGTTGGTCAGCTGCATACAAACAGCCTGTTTATCTGAACATGTTCCGAGAGCTTATGTCGGAAATCCAAACCAAACTGTCAGATGACCAGTCGTTAGCATAGGAGTGCATTTCAATGGTTAAAGAAACAAAACAAATATCGCTAACGGTGAATGGCGGTGTGTATAACCTCGAAGTCACGGGTAATACACGGCTACTCGACATGTTAAGAGAGCAATTGTCACTTACTGGCACGAAAGAAGGGTGTGCGGTAGGTGAGTGCGGTGCATGCACCGTGATTAAAGATGGCAAGCCGGTTTGTTCTTGTCTGGCACTGGCTATTCAGTGCGAAGGCAGTGAAATCGTCACCATTGAAGGGTTAAGAAAGGATCCACTGGGAGTGGTTCTTATGGATGAGTTTTTGACCACCGGAGGAACACAGTGTGGTTTCTGCACGCCAGGCATGATCATAAGTGCTTGGGCGTTGCTCAAACGCTATCCAAACCCGACTGAAGAAGAAATTCGTGATGCTCTGGAAGGCAACCTGTGTCGATGCACTGGTTATCAGCCGATTGTAGAAGCAATTAGGCGCGCCACAGAGTTTTGCAACATTCCTCAATCTCAAGTAGAGCACAGCCTATAAAAGGAAGCAGTATGGAACTCCTCTATGAACTAGACGAAAAACCCCCGTATGGCGTTACCTTATTTCTCGCAGTACAGCACATGTTGGCATCAATAGGAGGTATTGTCGCAGTGCCGCTTATAGCGGGAAGCGCGATTGGCTTGCCGCCTCAAGACATTGTCACGCTAATCAGCGCGTCATTGCTTGTGTCGGGTTTGGTCACTATTGTGCAATGTATTGGTTTTAAGCAGATCGGAATCCGGCTACCTGTCGTTATGGGTTCGAGTTTTGCCTTTATTGGCAGCATTATCGCTATTGGCAAAACCGAAGGGTTGGATGCAGTGCTTGGAGCCGCATTTGTAGGGTCATTTCTGGTGGTAGGTTCAAGCTTTTATATGAGCCATATTCGCAAGCTATTTCCTACCATTGTTAGTGGTGTGGTTGTAACCTTGATTGGTTTGACCATTTTACCTGTAGCAATGAACTGGATTGGTGATGCGCCTCAAGGTCATCCAGAGTTCGCGACGTTGCCGAAAATATTCTTGGCAGCCGCATCGTTAGCCGTGGTGATAGGCGTATCAGTGTTCTGTAAAGGCGTTGTCGCTGCATCGAGTATCATCATTGGATTAGCCGCAGGTTATATGATGGCTATTCCACTGGGTATGGTCGATGTTACTCAAATTGGCGAAGCGAATTGGGTGGCAGCTCCTATGCCTCTGCACTTTGGGATGAGTTTTTCCATCCCAGCTATTATTACCATGAGTTTGGTCTATTTGGTGGTAGTTGCAGAAGCAACAGGAGACTTTATGGCACTGGCGAGCAACTGTCGTGTTGAGCTGAAAGGGAATGACTTGAAAAAAGGACTGTTGGCCGATGGTTTAGGCAGTACCTTTGGCTCGTTCTTCTCAGCCATGCCAGTGGCAAGTTTCAGTCAGAACGTTGGTATCGTTGGTATTAGTGGAGTCGCTAGCCGCTTTGTTGTCGCAGTGACAGGCTGTTTGTTGGTACTTGGCGGTCTGTTCCCTAAATTTGCAGCATTAGCAGTGACGGTACCAAAACCTGTGCTCGGTGGGGTTGGTTTCGTTATGTTCGGTATGATTGCTTACGCGGGTATTCGAATGCTAATGAAAGCCACTGATTCTCGACGCAATGCGATCGTGGTTTGTGTGGCGTTAGCATCAGGTTTAGCGGTTACCTACGAGCCTAATCTGCTGCGTCATTTCCCAGAGAGTTTGAAACTTGTTTTCCACTCTGGCATCACCACGGGCACCCTAGCTGCCGTTACGCTAAACCTTATCCTTCCTAAGTCAAAAGCTAGCAAAGAATAACCCTTCTAAGACACTCTTCTCGCCCTGAGAAGAGTGTCTATCACCAAATATCAATATGATACTCACCCTTTTACTATCGCTATCAATTTGGTTTCGGTGCTCTAATCAGACTGATAGTTGAGACTGCCATCGTTTTCATCCCTTCCATTGTCAAACGACGAACCCTTATAAGACGGGGCTTTCAAAGAAATTTCATTCTTTTTTATTTGATACGAATTATTGGCACAGAACTTGGAATATAAGAACCAGTGACAGAAATCTGAAGGCCAGACGATCGGCCAGTTAGGAGTAAATACAAATACAAACAAGAGGGCAAATACGCTTTGTTAGCCTGTTAAATATAAATAGCATGCGAATATTATCTTGAGTTGTATTTTTTATAGTTAATCTAGATGGATAATGGGATAGCAAATGAAAAATATGAATGAACTGATTAAAGAAATTTCTCAACTAGAATCAAAACTTCACGATAAAGACTTTCTATTAACGTGGGAGCAAAGCCCAGAAGAATTAGAAAGAGTATTAAAAACTGCACAAGTACTAAAAACCATGCGTGGTGAAAATATCGCCACTAATGTATTTAAAAACGGCCTAGGCATTTCCTTATTTAGAGACAACTCGACTCGTACTCGCTTTTCTTATGCTTCCGCTATCAACATGTTAGGCCTAGCGCAACAAGATCTTGATGAAGGTAAATCTCAAATCGCTCACGGTGAGACAGTTCGTGAAACTGCGAACATGATTTCTTTCTGTGCTGATGCGATTGGTATTCGTGATGACATGTACTTAGGCGCTGGTAATGCTTACATGCGTGAAGTAGGTGAAGCGTTAGATGATGGTGTTAAAGAAGGCGTACTTCCTCATCGTCCAGCATTGGTTAACCTACAGTGTGATATCGACCACCCAACACAGTCTATGGCTGACTTAGCATGGTTGGAAGAGCACTTCGGTGGCTTAGACCAACTTAAAGGCAAGAAGATTGCGATGACGTGGGCGTACTCTCCAAGTTACGGTAAGCCTCTATCTGTGCCACAAGGCATCATCGGTCTTATGAGTCGTTTCGGTATGGATGTTGTCCTAGCACACCCAGAAGGTTATGACCTAATTCCTGAAGTGGTTGAAGAAGCGAAGAAAAACGCACAAGAGTCTGGCGGTAGCTTCACTCAAGTAACTTCTATGGAAGAAGCATTCAAAGATGCAGACATCGTTTATCCAAAATCTTGGGCACCTTACAAAGTTATGGGCGAGCGTACTGACCTGCTACGCGCTAATGACCATGATGGACTAAAAGAGCTAGAGAAAGCGTGCTTGGCACAAAACGCACAGCACAAAGACTGGCACTGTACTGAAGAGATGATGAAGCTAACTAAAGGCGGTGAAGCGTTGTACATGCACTGTCTACCTGCAGATATCACAGGCGTGTCTTGTGAAGAAGGTGAAGTAGAAGAGTCTGTATTCGAGAAGTACCGCATTGCAACTTATAAAGAAGCAAGTTGGAAGCCGTATATTATCGCGGCAATGATTCTGAACAGAAAATATCAAGATGTCGCAGGCGTTCTTGATGAGCTACTAAACGAATCAGAAAAAAGAGTTAAATAAAGTACTCCCGTAATATTACACCTCGCCTTTATTCCTTCGAAGGCGAGCGTGTAAATGGATTAAATAAGGTATCGCTATGTCAAAGTTGAATTTTAATATTCATATTGCCGATAACCAGCATTTTAATGGACGCCTCTCCGATCAGTTTTCCATCAGTGAAGCCGAAAAAGCGCGCCGATTTCATTTGCAATTAGATGGCTATCAACCAACACCTCTTCACAATCTAACCCACCTTGCAAAAGAGTTTGGTGTGAAGAACATTCTTGTTAAAGACGAAGCGTATCGCTTTGACCTAAACGCATTCAAAATGTTAGGCGGCGTTTACGCTATCGCACGACTCTTGTGTGATGAATACAAGATGGACATCGACGGTTTCAATTTCGAAACTTTCAAAACTCAAATCAAAACCAAAATGACCTTCGCAACGGCTACTGATGGTAACCACGGTCGTGGCGTCGCTTGGGCGGCGAATCAACTGGGTCAAAACGCAGTTGTCTACATGCCAAAAGGCGCAGCTGATGAGCGCGTTAACAACATTCGTGCCCTTGGCGCAGAGTGCATCGTTACTGACATGAATTACGATGATACCGTAAGACTAGCCATCAAAACTGCTAACGAGCATGGCTGGAAAGTGGTTCAAGACACGGCGTGGGAAGGCTATACCGAGATCCCAACGTGGATCATGCAAGGTTATAGCACCTTGGCAGTGGAAGCCGTTGAACAAATGGTTGAGCTAGGTCTGGATAAACCGACGCACGTGTTCTTACAAGCGGGTGTAGGCGCAATGGCTGGTGGCGTATTGGGCTATCTGGCTGAATATTGTGGCCCAGGTCAGCTTCGCTCAGTCGTTGTGGAGCCAAACCAAGCAGACTGTATTTATCGTTCAGGTATTGCTGAGACTGGCGAAATGGTCAACGTAGACGGCGATCTTGCCACCATCATGGTTGGTCTAGCTTGTGGCGAACCAAACCCATTGGGTTGGGAAGTGCTTAAAAACTGTGCCACTCAGTTTGTTTCCTGCGAAGACCGTGTAGCTGCGTTTGGTATGCGCGTATTGGGTAACCCTCTAAGTGGCGATCCTGCGGTTATCTCTGGTGAGTCCGGTGCGGTTGGTTTGGGTCTATTGGCAGCGGTGGAATACAGCCGTGAAAAAGAGAGCCTAAAAGAGCATTTAGCGCTTAATAAAGATTCTGTTGTTTTGGTTATTAACACCGAAGGCGACACAGATCCTGTGCACTATCGCGAAGTCGTTTGGCAAGGTAAGCACGCGACAATCTAAAACAACGCAGAAAAAAGTGACAAAGAAAGATTAGTAATTTCAAGCATTAACATTCCCGGTGGGGCAAGACTCCATTGGGAACAGAATTTGGAGTAGTAACAATGACTGTAAGTATCCCTTTTGCAACCGTATTGGAAAAAGCGCAAGAATACAAAGCTGATATGTCTCGTTTCCTTCGCGATATGATTGCGATTCCAAGCGAAAGTTGCGACGAAGAAAAAGTCGTTCTTCGCATCAAAGAAGAAATGGAAAAAGTAGGTTTTGACCGCGTCGACATCGACCCAATGGGTAACGTATTAGGTTGGATTGGTAACGGTCCTACACTGATCGCAATGGACGCACACATCGATACAGTAGGTGTGGGTAACCTAGATAACTGGAACTTCGACCCATACGAAGGTATGGAAGACGATGAAGTCATCGGTGGTCGTGGTGCATCAGACCAAGAAGGCGGCATGGCGTCTATGGTTTATGCAGGTAAGATCATCAAAGACTTGGGCCTAGAAGACGAGTACACATTGCTTGTGACTGGTACGGTTCAAGAAGAAGATTGTGACGGCCTATGCTGGCAGTACATCATTGAAGAAAGCGATATTCGCCCTGAATTCGTTGTGTCTACTGAGCCTACAGATTGCCAAATTTACCGTGGTCAACGTGGCCGCATGGAAATCCGCGTAGACGTATCTGGTATTAGCTGCCACGGCTCTGCACCTGAGCGTGGTGATAACGCTATCTTCAAAATGGGTCACATTCTTAACGATATCGAGAAATTGGCTGGCAACCTTGGCGACGACCCATTCTTGGGTAAAGGTACGCTAACTGTGTCTGAAGTGTTCTTTACTTCTCCAAGCCGTTGTGCGGTAGCAGATAGCTGTGCAGTATCTATCGATAGACGTATTACTTGGGGTGAAACGTGGGAAGGCGCAATCGAAGAGATTCAAAACCTACCTGCAGTTCAGAAGTATGGCGCGAAAGTGTCTATGTACAACTATGACCGTCCTGCTTACACCGGTTTGGTTTATCCAACAGAGTGCTACTTCCCTGCATGGAAGATCGACGAAGACCACATTGCAACTAAGACTCTAGAAGCATCTTACGAGCTACTATTCGACAAAAAACCACTTGTCGACAAATGGACGTTCTCTACTAACGGCGTATCTATCATGGGTCGTTACGGCATTCCAGTTATCGGCTTTGGTCCAGGTAAAGAGCCAGAAGCTCATGCGCCAAACGAGAAGACTTGGAAAGAGCATTTGGTGACTTGTGCAGCAATGTACGCGGTTATCCCTCAAATGTATCTAGAGAAAAAACGCAACCAATAAGGTAGTAGGTAGTACCGCGCGCTAACACATTGAGTTGTATAAGTTAGCGCGTGACGACTCACGTCGTTCTCCATCCTAGAGTGCCAACTTGTGTCTGCCTGAAGTTGGCGGAGTCCGCTCTAGGATGGGATTTTCCGTCACAGCTTATCGCGACTCCTTTATCTTGATGCGACATGTAACTTTCCGGTGATCTTATGACTTTTGAACAATTCAACAATATCGAATCCCTTCTCGATAATTCATCGTCGCCATTGCTGATTCAAAATGGCACTGTGGTTGACCATGCTGAAATTCGTAAAGCCGATGTTTTGGTCATTGATGGAAAGATTGAGCAAGTCGCTGAAAACCTAAAACCCGTGAGTGAAGATACTCGCGTGGTGGATGCAACAGGGTTGTACGTCATGCCAGGCGGTATTGACGTACATACCCACTTCAACATTGATGCAGGAATCACTCGAAGCTGTGATGACTTTTTTACTGGCACCAGAGCGGCTGCTTGTGGCGGCACGACGATGATCATCGATCATATGGGCTTTGGTCCAAAAGGGTGTGATTTGTTCCATCAACTGGATGTTTACCATGGTTACGCGGCTGATAAAGCGGTCATTGACTACAGTTTCCATGGTGTTATCCAGCACATTGATGACCAGATTTTGGAACAGATGCATGCCATGGTGCATGAGCGCGGCATTCCGAGCTTCAAACTGTACCTCACGTACTCTTACAAGCTGGATGATTGTTCGGTCCTTAAAGCGTTAACGCAATTGAAAAAAGTTGGCGCACTAACAACGGTTCACCCAGAGAACGATGCAGCACTGTCACTGAAACGCAAACAGTTCATAGAGCAGGGCAAAGTAGAAGCGAAATATCATGCGCTAAGTCGTCCGCTAGAATGCGAAGCGGAAGCGATTGCAAGAGTGATCAACCTTGCCAAGCTTGCTGATTCTGCGCCGCTCTACATCGTCCATCTCTCTAACGGTCTAGGACTGGATTACACCCGCCTCGCAAGAGAGAACAACCAGCCAGTGTGGGTTGAAACTTGCCCACAATACTTGGTGTTGAACAATGACCGTTACGAACGTGAAGACGCGCTGAAATACGTGCTAAGTCCACCATTAAGAGACAAAGCGGAAAGCGAAAAACTCTGGAAAGGCTTAGCGGACGGCTCGATTGATACTGTCGCGACTGATCACTGCTCGTTTACGTATGCAGAACAAAAACAGCTAGGCGCAAAAGATTTTACCAAAACACCAAACGGCATTCCTGGCGTCGAAACTCGTATGCCTCTGATGTTCTCAGAAGGTGTCATAGCTGGACGAATTACCCCCAATCAGTTCGTGTCTCTAACCAGTTATGAGCCTGCCAAATTGTTTGGTCTCTATCCACAAAAAGGCCATCTAGGCTGTGGCGCGGATGCCGATTTGGTGTTGTTTGACCCGAACAAGAAACAAACTATCAGACACGATAGCTTACATGACAATGCAGACTACACGCCTTACGAGTCCATTGCGTGTCAAGGTTGGCCACTAATGACGTTCAGCCGAGGTAAGTTAGTTGCGTACGATGGTGAATTTACCGGAGAAGCGGGGGACGGGCAGTTTATTCACCGTCAACCTTTCTCAGCTGAATAACGACAGAAACAACTCAAATAACACACGATTTATTACATATACAGAATGTGGAGGCCGAGCACAGCTAATGATCGGCGTCTTTCAAGGAGTCCCTATGAACGCAAGCAAAACAAACAAAAGCACTGTAGTGGTTGCCCTCGGTGGTAACGCACTATTAAGACGTGGCGATGAGCCAAGTTTCGCTAATCAACTCGACAACATCAAAATTGCCGCCAAAGCGATCGCTGAAATTGCCAAAGAATACCGCGTGGTGATTGTTCACGGTAACGGTCCTCAAGTCGGTCTGTTAGCATTGCAAAACCTAGCGTACGACAAAGTATCACCTTATCCATTGGATGTATTGGGCGCAGAAAGTGAAGGCATGATCGGCTACATGCTAGCTCAAGAGCTACAAAACAAATTGCCTGAAAGAGACGTGACTACGCTACTAACTCGTATCGAAGTCGACTGTGATGACCCAAGTATTTCTGATCCAACTAAGTTTGTGGGTCCAGTTTACGATGAAGCAGAAGGCCGCGCGTTAGCCGAGAAGAACGCATGGACGATGAAGCGTGATGGCGAATACTGGCGTCGAGTGGTGCCTTCACCACTTCCGAAAAACATCATCGACAAACACTCTATTGATACCTTGCTAGAAGCTGGACAAGTTGTCATCGCTTGTGGCGGCGGTGGTATCCCAGTATGTAAATGCGAATCTGGCTTCAAAGGTGTTGAAGGCGTGATTGATAAAGACTTAGCTGCAACCTTGTTAGCGAAACAGCTAGGGGCAGAGAAGCTACTTATCCTAACTGACGCACCAGCTGTGTTCCTAAACTGGGGTAAAGAGAACCAACAAGCACTGCGCAGTGTGGGCCCAAGTGAGTTGAAACAATACCAATTCCCAGCAGGTAGCATGGGACCAAAAGTGGATGCGGTTGTGGACTTCGCAGAGTTTGGTGGCAGAGCGTATATCGGTGCACTTGATGAGAGCTTAGATGTACTGGCTGAAAATTGCGGAACTTGTGTATCGCTAGATTTTGAGGCGGTTCCGGCTTAAACGATTTAACTTAACCCACTCAGGCCGTGTTTGTTTTACGGCCTGTTTTTTTTCCTTACTTTTATTCGATACCTTCTTTTTATTCAATACATTAGTTTACTTCGTGACGACCTTGTTAACGTGTGAACACTTTTCCTGATTCAAAATGGCTAACTCGATTAGCCAGCTTTTCCGTTTGTTTGGCTGAGTGAGACACCATGATAATGGTGTAACGCTTGGCTAATTCTACAATCAACGTCTCTATTTGCTGCGCCGTGTGTTTATCTAATGACGCGGTAGGCTCATCAAGTAATAAAATTTCTGGCTCCAAAGCCAACGTTCTCGCCAAACAAAGCCGTTGCTGCTGTCCTCCCGATAGCGAAGCAGCATGATCACTCAAGCGATCACTGACTTCCTCCCAAAGAGCTGCTTGTTTGAGTGCGGTTTGGGCGATTTGATGTGCCTTTTGTCCAGTGACTGAGTTGACTACTCTCAATGGCAGTAACAGGTTATCGAGAATTGAACCCGGCAACAGTTGAGGATGTTGAAATACCATACCGACTTTTTGCCTAAGGTGGGGAAGTTGGTGTTCAGGCATTTTCTGAACACAATGTTGAGTATCATTGAGTGTAAGTTTGATATCACCTGTAGTTTTACACTCGGCAAAACAGTCATTGAGGCGATTCAGAGCGCGTAAAAAAGTGGTTTTTCCAGAGCCAGAAGCTCCAGTAAGCACATGGATCTGGTTCCGATAAAAATCCATATTGGCGTTGCTGACAACTTGATTGGAGCCAAAGGCGATGGTCAAATTTGAGACTGAACCAGCAAGCTGTGAAGAGGGTTGAAAGCTCATGTTAGGCTCTCCTTATCGATTTACGCTGAGTGAGTCCTGCTAACGAAAACAAGCTGGCAGTCAGACAAAGTAAGGTAAATGCTGCACCGAACGCCATATGTAGTTCAGTCTCACTTTGATATTGCGCACTGTAGTAAAAAATGGTGAAAGGTAGCGCTTCGTAGCGTTCAAAAATACCACCGGGCAATCCAGCGTTGGCAACTGCCCCAGTTAACATAATGACTGCTGTGTCTTCGGCGGCCCTGCCTATGGCGAGCATAATGCCTCCGATAATGCCGCTTTTCGCTTGTGGTAACAAAACGGTTCGTAACGCCTGCCATTGCGACATCCCCAAAGAAAGAGCTGTGACGTTGAGTGATGACGGAAGAGCTTGTAAAGCCGTTCGTGTAGCAACGGCCAAATAAGGGATGATTAACATAGCGAGGCATAGTGCGGATAACAGCAAACAAGCATTGGCAGAGGGTAAAAACCAATGCCTCAAAGAGAGAATCAGAGTAAAACCAAATAGCCCCATCAAAATAGACGGAATGCCTGCAAGAATATCGATGCCAATCGCAAGGCAACGTTTTAACAACGAAGGTTTGCTCGTCGCGAGCCAAATTCCGGTAGCAAGTCCGGGCAAGAGGGCAAGGGTTAGCGCCAATAAGATGACCGACAGTGTGCCAACGCACGCAGGCCAGATACCATCCCAGATAGGCTCTCGACCTAACATGGCATCCATGGGCGACGCATCACCAAAAAACAGCTCAGTACTTATCGTTGGTGCACCGCGATAAATAATAAAGCCGATAAAAACACTCAAAGTCGCGAGTAACAGCAACGTGCACAGCACACTCCAGAGATGGAATAAGCGAGCTTTCATCCGTTTATTCCTCCATCAGTTGAGTGAGTCAGTTTGCGAATCAGTACAGTAACGCAAACGCTAATGGTGAGTAGAAGTAGGCCAGCAGCAAATAACGAATTGTACATAGCGCTGCTATTTTCGGTGGCAAGAACCAAGCCAATATGAGCGGTGAGGGTGCGAACAGAATCTAAAATACTTCCTGTGATTTGTGGCGCATTGCCTGCCAACATCAATGGTAACAGAGTGTCTCCAATCGCTCGGTTAAACCCTAACAAGGCGGCGCTTGCTACGGCGTGCATTGAGTTTGGTACGATGACGTGGGCAATCATCTGACTGTCGGTCATGCCAAGTGAACAAGAGGTTAATCGCAACTGCTGCGTCAAGGCTTTAAACCGAGAGTCCAACATCATGATCATGACGGGTAAGATCAGCAGCACCATCATCAACATAACTGCAAGCAAGGAAAAGCCGGAACCACTACGAAAGGTCTCTCTTAATAGTGGAACCAACAAGAAAACCGCGGCTAAACCATAGACCACAGTCGGAATGCCAGCCATTAGCCTGACTAAGCGGCGAATCCAAATAGCGATAGGTTGGTAACGGCTATATTGGCAGAAACTGGCAATGCCAAGAGCAAAAGGGAAGGCAACTAAACTGGCTGTAATAGCAAGAACACCAGAGCCGAATACCATTGGGAAAATGCCATAGTGTCCTTGATCAGGTTGCCATTGAAGAGAAAAGACGGCGACGCTTGGGTCAGTAACAACAGGCAATGCAAACCAAATCAGAAAACCAAACAATAATGACATCAAAACGAGCACTACCATTACTAGGGAAAGTAGTACCCGTTCTGGTGCAACCAAATGGTGCATGGTTAACGCTTGCT
This sequence comes from Vibrio sp. McD22-P3, assembly GCF_021568915.1. NCBI lineage: Bacteria > Pseudomonadati > Pseudomonadota > Gammaproteobacteria > Vibrionales > Vibrionaceae > Vibrio > Vibrio sp. McD22-P3. Next base: position 12,986 of record NZ_JAKGTN010000004.1, on the reverse strand, counting down.
TAATGGGATATAACCAGATGCGCTGATGTACTCTGCGCCTTGAGGACTATAAATAAAGTCAACAAACTCGCTGACTAAACCTTGAGGTTCACCTTTGGTGTTCATATATAATTTGCGGACGATTTTGTATTCGCCAGATGCACAAGCTTCGTTGGTTGGGTGGATACCATCGAGCGCAGGGGCTTTCACTGTGTCATCGATGTAACCAACACTGCTATAGCCAATGGCGCCAGGGTCACGGGCAATGGCGGTTTTCATGGCACCATTTGATGGGATAACGTTGGCGTTCGTTACGATAGCAGTACTGTTGAGCATCTTTTTAAAGAATACCGCGCGTGTGCCACTGGCTTCATCGCGGGTAAAAAGGTTAATAGAACGGTGTTCACCACCCAGCGCTTTCCAGTTGGTGATTTTTCCAGAATAAATGTCGATAATTTGCTGTTGGGTTAGATCTTTAACGGGGTTCTCTGGATTAATGATGATAGCCACACCATCTATCGCAAAAGGGAAGGTGACCAAACCCTGCTCAGCTTCACTAGGTTTTAATGCGCGACCGGTGTTGCCGATATCAACTAAACCTTTGGCAACCTGCTGTGCCCCAACACCAGAACCACCTCCAGCGATGGTGATACGAATATCAGGGTTGGATTTCATAATCGCGCGCGATGCGAGTTTCATTACGGGAATATGGGCGGTGCCGCCCGCAATATTAATGGTGCCTGATTGGCCAACAAATGTATCGGTATCTGCGGCCTGACTAATGACTGGAATAAAGCACAGACTACAGGCTAACAGTCTGATGAAACCAGTTTTAAAACGCATAACTACTCCTTTGTCTTAATCGAAAACATAAGGGCCGAATCACGGAATGTATTCGGTGTAAATCATGTCAAATTAACCAATCTAGATTACGCCTAATCATTTTCTAAAACTATGTGACTGCTAGACAGAAATGATGATTAGTGTTTGATTTAAATCATAAATGTTTATGATTTAAGGTTGGTTTGGACTTTATTTGAGAAATGTCTTGTTAAGGAAGGATGGCTTTAAATAATTACACCTTCTATCTTAACGTTAAAAGGCCAAAAGACAGTATGAGAGACCGATGACTGAATACCCATTAGAGATTTATCGAGCACCGTTAGACGCTATACGTTCTGGTGTTAAGAAAGTAGAGATTCGAACCAATAATAGCTATGAAGCGATTGAATACGACAAACTAATGCCGGGAGACAAAATCTCATTTCAGGTGATTTCCGGTCCTCCTTTTGTTGGTTTGGATGTCATTAAGCCAAATGCGTTAATCGTAGAAGTAGTCGAAGTACGTCAATATCCTGATCCAAGAGCACTATTGACGAGTGAAGGTATGCAGGTCCTCTCCAAGCTGTGCAATACCATTGAAGAAGGGATAGAAATGTTATACAGCTTCCATGAATATAAAGAAATGATACCTCAGCATGGGATTTTTGCTATCGAGATTCGTATCGTTGAAGACGAGTAAACCCTGCTGATAGAGAACAAGAAAACTGAGTAGCGATACTCAGTTTTCTTTTGCTAATTCAGATTATTAGTTATTACAGTCCTTTCGATTTTCTAACAATCCAATTTTCCTATCCTAGACTAAAGATAATTACCTCAGTAGCGATAGGTTGATTATGCCGAGTCTCAATCGATGGTTCGATGACATCTCAATTACCAAGAAGCTATTACTCAGCTTTTCTGTGCCTGTTTTGTTGATGCTTGCCGTTTCTGTAGCCGTGTTTCAAAACACTCAATCTATGGAGGAGGACGCTCGTTGGGTTGAGCACACACACAAAGCTATTGGTCGCGCGCAGGAACTGCTGAGCCTCACGGTAGATATGGAGACGGGTAAACGAGGCTTTTTGCTCACCGGTGACGAAGTGTTTCTTGAACCTTTTCATTTATCGTTAGAGGTGTGGGATAAAAAAATCACTACCTTGTCTAAACAGGTCAGTGATAACCCCGTTCAAGTTGAACGACTCACCAGAATCAATACTTTGCATAATACTTGGCTCAGAGATATTGCAGATAAAGCCATTATTCAAAGACGTTTGTTGGAGAACGGACTAGCGAAGCAAGACAGCATCGAAGACCTTTCACAACAGAAAGAAGGTAAACGTATTATTGATGAAATACGTGGGGAATTTGCAACGTTTATTCAAATAGAGCAAGAGCTTATCACCATTCGCAGTATGGAGTCGTCAAAGTCCGCGAGTCAAACCTCCTTTGTGTTGTTTTTTGGAACCTTGTTTGCAGCACTGATCTCACTTTTTGTGGCGGCATGGAGCTCTAAACGTGTTAAGCAACGTATGGATACATTACTGAGTGCAACCCAACTCGTTGCTAAAGGGCAACTTCAAAATGGATTAGAAACACTCAACCGTAGCCGCCATTTAAAAGGAAGAGACGAGTTCGCAATGCTCACATCGAGCTTTAGAGATATGGCGTTCAACTTATTGAAAAATGATCAAAAAATGAAGGAGTATAACCAGAAGCTTCGTGATGAAAGCGACCGCGCAGAAGCTGCAGCCAAAGCGAAGAGTGAGTTCTTATCAACCATGAGTCATGAAATTAGAACGCCAATGAATGGTGTTATAGGCATGACTAACTTGCTACTTGATACCAAGCTCGACGAGCAGCAAATACGAATGACTGAAACCACCAAAAATAGCGCTGAATCATTGCTTTCTATTATTAACGACATACTCGATTTCTCAAAAATAGAAGCAGGTAAGATTGACTTAGAGTTGATTGATTTTGACTTGGGTGAAGTGGTCGAGGATGTCGGGGCTATGCTCTATTTTGCGGCAGAGCAGAAGGGGATTCAGCTGGTATGTCCGGCTACACCTGTGATGGATCTTTGTTACCGAGGGGACCCTGGTCGTATTCGCCAAGTGCTCAACAATTTGGTCAGTAATGCGATTAAGTTTACTGAAGACGGAGAAGTCGCGGTGTACGTGACCGTGGAAGAAAAACGACTCACCGACAGTATACTGAGATTCGAAATACGCGATACCGGTATTGGCATTAGTGAAGAGCAGCAACAAAAGCTGTTCTCGCGTTTCTCGCAAGCAGACAGTTCAACCACTCGAAAATATGGTGGGACGGGTTTGGGGCTTTCCATCAGCAAACGCTTAACGGAAATTATGGGTGGCGAGATCGGTGTCACCAGTGAAACGGGCAAAGGATCGACATTTTGGTTTACAGTTTGTCTGGAAAACTCATCTAGACAGTCCGTGGTTTATTTGCCTACTGGAGACCTGAAAAAACAACGTATCTTAGTGGTGGATGACAACGATACCAACTGCAATTTACTCGAGCAGATCTTCACTCGTTGGGAGATTCCATATCAGGTAGCTAATAGTGGTGAAGAGGCGTTGAGAGTTTTAGCTGATAACCACAAACAACAGCAATTCTTCACCATTGCGATTCTTGATTATCAAATGCCGAATATGGACGGGGTTGAGCTAGCCAAACAAATCCAAGATAACCCTGATTACAATGATACTCGCTTGGTGATGTTCTCATCGGTAGTGCAGCGTGGCGATGCGAAGAAAATGCAGAAGGCAGGCTTTAGCGGTTACCTCACCAAACCGATGCAGCAAGCCGACCTGTTGAGTGTGTTAGAAAAAGTATCGGGATTGTCGGGAAGTGATAGAAGTGAAGCGTTTGTGACACGACATACGCCGGCGAAGAAAACCCAATACAACGCGCGCATTCTTATTGTGGATGATGTCACCACTAACCAAGTCGTGCTGCAATCGCTGCTGTCGAAATTTGGTATCAAAGTCGATAAAGCTAAGAATGGACTTGAGGCACTAGCTGCTCTTAGAACACCTGCCAACTACGACCTTGTCTATATGGATTGCCAAATGCCAGAAATGGATGGCTATGAAGCAACGAGAGAGATAAGAAATACTAAAAATATCAACATCAACCATTCGATTCCTGTTGTTGCAATGACGGCAAACGCACTGCAAGGCGACCGCGAAAAATGCTTAGAAGCAGGGATGGATGACTATATTTCTAAACCTATTAACGCAAAAGCACTTGGTGAGTCGCTGGAACGATGGATATCTCATTGTCAGATAGACGACGATGATTCCAAATCAGAAAATCGCACTAGCGCTTAGCGTGACAATGTCACAAAAAATGAGTCAGTCAGGTCGTTGTATATGGCTGACTGACTTTTTAGTTTCTATTCCAATGAAGTAATCAAACATTCCATTGATTGCACGCCAATATATTAATCTAGATTAAGTTTTACCTCGTCCATTCTCTGTATTATCGCGCCTCGCTTTTGATACCAATAATAAGCATAACAATACATTGAGGAGATTGGAGTTGAGCCACTTGTTCACAGAGAGTCGCATCGGCAATTTGGTGCTGAAAAACCGCTTCATGAGAAGTGCAACTTGGGAAAATATGGCGACAGAAGACGGTCATATGACTGACAAGCTTTACGCCATCTATGAAGAACTTGCCCAAGGTGAGGTTGGTCTAATTGTGACTGGCTATGCCAACATCGTAAAAGAAGAAAAACCCAATGCTGGCATGATGGGGATGTACGATGACTCTTTTATCGACGAGTACCAAAAGCTAACCGATTTGGTTCATCAGCATGATTCGAAGATTGTAATGCAGTTGGCTTATGGCGGCACGAAAACCACGTTTAACGTTGGTGAAAGGGTGATCTTTGCGCCGAGTGATGTCCCTGAAATGGGTACGCAAACACAAGGCAAAGCCATGACCAAAGCAGAGATTGACTACATTGTAGATGCCTTTGCTAAAGCAACGTTAAGAGCAAAACAGTCAGGCTTTGATGGGGTAGAACTGCATGCCGCGCACACCTATCTGATTAACCAGTTCCTGAGCCCGTACTATAACCGTCGAGATGATGAGTATGGTGGTAGCTTAGAAAACCGCATGCGATTCTTAGTTGAAATCTATCAAGCATGCCGCGATCAAGTTGGTGATGACTTCCCGATTTTGGTGAAACTAACAGCCACTGAGTTTTTTGAAGGCGGTTTAACGTTCGACGAAACGCGAGTGGTATGTAAAACACTTGAATTGATGGGTGTCGATGCGCTGGTTATCTCTGGCAATATCCACGGCAAAGCTAACACTATGGTTGGCGAAACTCACGATGGTTATACCATTCAAGAGGAAGGCTACTTTCACGAATACGGTCATGCGATCAGCCAAGAAGTGAACGTACCTGTGATTACGGTTGGTGGTTTGACGGATATTGCTGCGATTGAATCCATTGCAGAAAATACTGGTATTGAGTATTTCGCACTTTCACGCCCATTGTTGTCAGAGCCTAAGTTGATTAAGCGTTGGAAAAAGGGTGATCGAGCGCCAGTAGAGTGTGAGCGCTGCTCAAAATGTCGTACTAAGCGCGGTAACTTCTGTGTGGTGAATAAGGAAAGAAAAGTTGCGCTTGCCGCTATGTAATCTTACCGCTACGTAACGTCGCTATTTACTAACCAAGTCGCTGTGTAAACTTAGCCCCAAACAGAATTAGCGTATAGGAGCCGGAATGCCACTGGCTCTTGTCGATATACCAATCTTCATGATCTAGCACGAAAAATTCCATTTTATGCCTACAACCTCTGAATAGTGACTACACTAAGTATTAACTCAATACGATCATCGCAATGATCGGTTCAGGATGAACATTGAGTGAGTAGTCGAGTATTCAAATAGAGGTAAGCTATGGCATTAATTACGCAAGTACTTAATAACTTTCCCGGATTCGCTGTTCAGTACGATCCAAGCAAAAATCCCTTTTTTCGACCAATCATGGAAGAGAACCTAAGAAAACTTAAACAAGTATCAGCGGGCAAATCACTGCTCTCTGAAATTCAAGCGGCTAAGCCTGCGGCGAGAGGCTCGTTCCCTAACAACATCAATGTCATTTGTGTGCCAACACACCTTAACTTCACTCAAAGTGGCTTTAAGCGTGATGTGCTCTATGACAGCGATGGTCAAGCAAACGTAACGGGTATGACTGCTAGTAATCAAGCAAGGTTTGCTCCCCAAGGTTGTCCGTTCTGGATGGCTGGTGGTAGTCATAACTCCGCTGTCAATCAAACCGCAGCTACCAATGCCACTGGCTCAGTGTGTTATATGCACTTCACTAACGTGCAGGTGATGACGCGCAAAGGTGAAAAAGCGGAACCTTATGTCGTGCTTGCTCACGAGCTCATTCACTCGCTCCATTGCCTTCAAGGTACAAAGATGGATGGGAAAGATGAAGAACTCTGGACAACCGGGTTAGGAAAATATTCCAACAATCCAATGAGTGAAAACTGCTTCCGCCGTCAATTCGGCTTAGCGGAGCGTACTCAGTACTTCTAATTCTTTATTGCTAGTCAGTGAGATAAGAGCCGCGGTGTTTACACTGCGGCTTTACTTTTGCGCGCTGGCTCATCATACCCCTTTACAAAATCAACATTGAACCAATGCAGTTATCGCTTGCTTGGATGATAACCAGGGTTACTATATCCATAGCTAAAATAAGGATTAACGGGTTTGGAGAGTCAACCATGTTACTAAGCAATTACCATATGCATTGTCACTATTGTGATGGGAAAGGAACGCCAAAAGAGATGGTGGATAAAGCCGTATCCCTTGGTTTTAAATCGGTGGGCTTTAGCTCTCACGCTCCTTTGCCTTTCGACAACGACTTCTGCATGTTAGCGGAAAACCTAGAGGCCTACGTTGCCGACATTAAACAGCAAAAAGATCGTTCTGACATTGACGTGTATTTAGGATTAGAAATCGACTTTATAGTCGGTTTGACTGCGCCAAGCGATACGAAGTGGGACGCGTATCCCCTCGACTATAAGATTGGGTCGGTTCATACATTAGACGCACCAAACGAGCGTTATTCTATGCTTAGTGTCGACGGCCCACACGATGAATTTAAAGTGTTGCTGGATGAAGTGCACAACGGCAGCGCGCGCTCGATGATTGAAGTCTATTACCAGCGCGTTCGAGAGTTATGCGAAGCTGGTGGGTTTGATATTTTAGGTCATTACGACTTAGTCAAAAAGCACAATAAAGCGCTCGCTTTCTTTGATGAACAAGCTAGCTGGTACCAAGAGATCGCCATTGCCACACTAGACGCAGTTGCAAAGGCTGGCGTGATATTGGAAGTCAATTATGGCGGTATGCTGCGCGGCGCAACCGACGATGTTTATCCATCTCCTTGGCTACTTAAGCATGCTAAAGCAAAGAATATCCCAGTACAGATTAACGCCGACGCTCACGCGCCTCATCACTTAGGTGTGTATCACGAGAAGTGTCGAGAAATCCTATTAGAAGCGGGGTACCAACAGCAGCGTATCTTACTTGATGGCAAATGGCAGGATGTGTCCATCCTCTAATAGCAGCGCCGCTTTTTAAGCTAATTTTAAAGCCTCAATCGTAAAGTATGTTGTAAAGCGGCTTAGCTCACAGTTATTCCTATTCCGTACTCTGTATTTCGGCTTCGTGAACTCACCCCAATTATGTGCAACGCATTGAAGTTAGGATGAACTCAAATGAAAAGTAGAGTGGTGGTTGTATGATACTGTCTAGTAAAAACAAAGCCATAACGGCATTGGTTGTCGTTATGATTTCCGCTGCGTTATTGTGGTTTGAACAATTTGGCGTAGTTCCTTTCCTGACTCTGATTATCGGATTCTTCACTTTTATCATTCAAGTCACGTTACACATTATGGGTTACCACAACGGCGACGTTTTCGAAGCCTATCAAGACGCAGAGCGCACCGAAGCCACCGCACTCACTAATCTCATCAAAAACAAGAAAGACTGTGAAAAGCGTTAGCCAAAATCAGTCCCATCTCACCTTTGTAAGAATAATCGACAGTGGTTGCATATCAATTATGCAACCAAGTTAACAGTATCCTTCGCCACAATTTCATAAAGTAACGCTCATTAACAGACTTTAACAAAATCAACAGCTTGCTCTTGCTAAAAAGAGTGCGGTAGCCGTGATGGAAAAAAGAGAAAACCGTTATTGCAGTGTTTGCGGAAAAAACACTGACCACGTCGTCGTATTGGTACGCAAAGAAAGCCCATTCAAAGAAGACAAAAAGCGTAAACGCAAAGAGTTTTTGACTGGCTTTTTAAAAGGTTGGGCTTTTGGCGCATTTCTGGCCTCAATGGACGATTTCTCACGTCATTGTATTTGCGAACAGTGCGGGACTAAGACAATCGAAGACTGACGATAGCCATTCACGCGTACTTCGCAGGACTAGAAATCCGTATTTACCTACATTAGGCGGAATAATTCCGCTTTTTCTGTTTAATATGCAACTGTATTTGCATTTTTCGTTGTAGGTGATTGAAAGTTAGGGGTAAGTTTTGCATTGTGTGGGGGAGTTAGGCGGATTAAATCCGTCTAATAAGCGTTATATTTATGGGAGGCACCTTGGAATTTATCGATTTACTAGGTCCGTCAATAGCAGGTTTAGCATTATTGTACACGTGGCGAAAAGACAAGGCGAATACGAAAGAAATCAATAGGCTAATGGTCAGGTTTGAGGGGCTGCACTCCGAATACTCGAACTTGAGGAATTCGATTGCATTAAAAGAAGCTAGTGATGAGTATGTTTCCTTACTCTATGAATCTAATGTGAAGCTCGTAGATATTACTAAGAAGTTCATACCAACACTTGATAAAGCTAAGTTTGAAGTCTATTCCGTGCTCGAGAAATATGATGATAAAGTAGACCTATCACTTCACTTTCGGTGCATGATTGATGATATATCCAAAATAATTTTGTCCAATAATTTAGACAATCCTGCTCTACTAAAGCATCAATTAAGAAATTTGAAATGGATAAATCAGTCGTTTGTTAGTGAGTGTGAAACTAAAAGTGATGGGTTGATTAAGCTATTGTTTTCGAAGAAAACAAAATTTGAACCCACGGCTTCTGAAAAAATTGCGCGCTCATACTCAATTCAGAATGCATTCAAGGTTCTCTCTGTTGAATTGAGTCATGACAAAAGAAACGAACTGTTTCAATCATTAGTACCTTCAATGTTAGAGCACCGAGATAATTTTAACGTTTTGGTGACGGAGATAGCTTTAATTGAAGCGGAGCTGAAAGAAGGGTTAAAGCGAAATTCTCTCGTACCAGATGCCTTTCAAATAAAAAGAAATGTCAATCTTTACTCTGAGTATTGTCGAACTTTAGTTACCACAAGAATGCTACAAGCTTTAACCTGCCATGATTTTGATGGATTAGAGAACTATGAAATTCCACTTGCGCTTGAACATTTAATTTTTGCTTTAAGCTACATAAAGGTGTTTGAAACATTGTGTGAACTGGAAAGAATATAACAAACAATTTAAGCTGATTCGCAACGCTCGGCATTTTGAGTTTGAATCAGCTTCCGTGATTAAGGCACGATGGTTTAGGCCGGTGGTAGCGTTGCTCACAACTTAATTGGGCGTTATATGAACTTAATAGACTTTGTAATTAGCTTAAGATAATAATGCTACAAGTTGCATATTATTTGCGAGTAATATCACTCTTTTAGTCTTAGAACTTCTTTAGACTAATCATTCACTAATGGAAGAAGTGGAAGATTAGTTTATGAAATATTGTCTTATGATGCTGGTAGCTATCTTTACAGGAACTCTATATGCACAGCCAGTAAGTCTTGTTGGTAAAGTTGAGTTGTCTCATAGTGGTGGAACGGATAGCTGTGGTTGCCATTACAATCGAAAAACTGGCGAATATCATTGTCATACTAGGAAGCAACGCGGTGGTAGTTGTCCGCCATAGCGGCACTTTGAACTTCGTAAATGCATGTGAGTTAGCTTAGAGTTACTCGTTCATATAACAAATTGCTCAAACGGACGCGTAACGTTCGTCACTTTTGGTTTGAAGTTCAGAGTACTTGGTAAGGTTGGTCGTAAGCGCCGTTTAGCAAAGCGTTATGCATTTTGAGGAACTATCCAATGCAAAAGGTTCTTAGCATCATAATGGTTAACATGGTTTCCATAATAAGTTTCGGTGTTGCAGCAGCGGGCACTGATTACAAATGTACAGTTGATCGCTTTAGTATTGCTTCGGGTGATACAGGAAAACTATATGAGTATTATAAAAAACAATACATTGGCAAAGAATTCACCGTTGAGAGAAAAACTGGCTATATGACAGGTGAATTGAAAAACTCTTATTTTACAGAACCACAAGTTATTGATTATGGTTCCACCGAGAACTCCTACAAAGTTGTTACCACTATGAGGGTTGAAGAAGGGGCAGGGGCAGGTTCAAATATCTATGCTCTTACGATCAATGAATACGAAGATACTGTTAGAAAGCCATTTGTTTTTATGAGTAATGACAAAGTTGTTTTTGGGACTTGTGTCAGATACTAAACAATGCATAACAAATTGCTTAACCGGACGCGTAACGTTTGCCGCTTTTGGTTAAAAGTTCAGTGTGTTTGGTAAAGTAGGCCGTAAGCGCCGCTTAGCAAGGCGTTAAGTGACAGAGGTGAATTTTCAAAAATGTTAGAAATCGAATATAAAGCTAGAGCTTTTCCTAAATCGCTTTATGGAAAAAAGTTGCAAGGAAGACATACATTAATCACTGATTGGCATGAGGTTATTTGGGCTGCGATTACTGTTGGGAAACGTAATTCGGCACAAATTAGTACCCACGGTGTTTTTTCTATTTATGAAATCATCAATCGCTCTACATTGATTTGGTCAACACTAAAGCAGAATGCTAAAAAGTTGGAGAAGAGTGGAATTTATACCGATATGGATCCCACCGAGAAGGTGTTTGTATCGTTTTCTCTAGGCATGGTTATGTCAAAGCTTTTTGCTCTTAAGCTTTTGGGAGTTCCATGGTTAGAGCATGTTGCTAATGTAAACAGCTCTATTACCACGAAAAAACAAACAAAATCGCGTCCAGATTTAATCGGTTTAAATCCAAGAAAAGAGTTTGTAATATTTGAAGCTAAAGGTCGTACAAATAACTTTGATAATGCAGCGCAAAGGACAGCAAAAGAACAAACGAAAGTTATTCATAAAATTGGAATGTCACAACCAATATTGAGAGTAGCATGTCAGAGTTACTTTAAAAATTCATTAAAAGTTTTCATCGAAGATCCTGAAGAAATTCAGGACGAATCAATTAATATTGAAGTGTCGGAAAAAGATTACTTTCAGTCATATTACTCTTTGTTTCAAAATTTCATGAGAACAGAACAAATTTTATTAAAGCCTGTAGGTGTTGAGATTGGGTTTTCAGATGCGCTAGTTAAGGCTTTTGTAAGTGGGAACTACGAGGATTTAGTCATGGAAGCTCAAGAAAAAGAGCTCTCTTTTGATAACAAGGGTTTTAAGTGCTTTCCAGACGGTTTAAAAATAAAGCTAGACCCTGATTTATGGTCAGACGAATTACTAGAAATAGAACCTGAACAGCGATAGTCACTTAACAAAAACATCAAGGTGACGCATTACACTCAGCAGTTTTGGTTTGGAGTCAAGTGTGCTTTGTGAGTTGATCACGGCGCACCTTATGTTAGGCGTTAGGTAGTCAATTGAGTTTGGAGTAATAATGAAAAAAGTACTATTGTTAGGGGCTGGTTTCTCCTATGAATTAGGAATGCCTTTAGCATCAGAACTAACTCAAGTCTTTCTTGGAGTATTTTCTGAGAGTTTTGCAAATAAACTTGTGGAACGACTCGCTATGAATGAGCCATTTGGCTCAGATAGACCAGTTAACTTGGAAGCTATGAAAGAAGTAATGAGTCTGGTTCATGACTACCAACGTCAACGTGGTAACAACTATGAAGAGCTGTTAGCGAATATACAAAACTTAACGAAACAACCCGGAAAAACACTCTCTGATACTGACTCTTATCATTACATGTTTGGTGTTTTTTACTCAGTAATTCATGAGATATTAAATTTTTATCAAATAGTTACATATTCAAAGGTTTATCCACAGACGTTTGCTAGCTTTAGAAAGCTCGCGGCATTATGCGCTAAAGATGAAACATGGGTATTTACCTTAAATCATGATATGTACCTTGAGTGCTTAGCTTTGGATTTAAATATTCCAATCACCTACGGTGATGTTAATAAAGTTGCCTTTCCGAAGAGCAATAAAGAAATGGATAATCTAATTCATTTTACTTACTCAAACAGAGATCAATTAGGTAGTAGCAAACACCAAATGTTCTTTGAGAAAGAACGTGGAATCAATCTAGTAAAACTGCATGGTGGCTTATCTGAGCTAGAGTACAAAGATGGTTCTCAATTATTGAATCAGTCTTTGTCATTGAGTCATTCGGTGGAGTTAATGAAAAACTTCACGAACATTCAAAATATGTGTTACTACAAAGGCGACTTCCGTATCCCAAGTAGCAAAGACAAGGTTGTTTCCAACTTGGATGGAGAGTTAGATATTCTAGTTCAATCAATGCTTACTGGTGGAAGTAAGTACAGTCTAACGACTAACGAAAAGCAAGGGGAAGAAAAGCTCAAGTTGCTAGTTGATAATATATCCAATGCCTCTGAGCTAGTTATTATCGGGTATGGCTTCGGTGATAAACATATTAATTATCGGCTATCTAATGCAATGGTTCTGAATCAGAACCTCAAGATCACCATTGTCGACCCGATTAACAAGCCAATTCCAGAAATCCTAGAGCAATTTAACTATGATAGACGTGTTAAAGTTGTGACGTGTGGCGCTCCTCAATGGCTGGAATACTTTGAAAATGAAACTTGGAATGCTGAAGTCACAGAGTTTTTAGACAAGAGTAAAGGGTTAAGGCAAGCAGTTTTTGAGGAAGTAAAGGCGACGTATTGTCGTCCAACTACCTAACAAACGACTATGGCGTCAATAGCTAAATTTTGGCTATATTTTCATCCCACATGACGCCATCTCGTAACATTGAATTCAGTATTACAACCATCTTGC
>NZ_JAKGTN010000030.1:0-62951 GCF_021568915.1 Vibrio sp. McD22-P3 | reverse complement strand
TGGCTTCTTTTCTTTCTGCTGGTATACGAGACAAAGTTTACTCAATACCGCCCATACTGGTTAAATTTTAACAGTGACAACAATCCTGCCAGAGGGGGGGTTGATAAACCAGGTGTTGAGAAGTCGTACAACTACCTAGTCAATTCTGACGGAAGAGTTGTATTCAGGGAATTAAGTAGTTTCAACAAGAAAACTGGTTTCTATTTAAGTACATATACATCCTCTCAATGGATTCGATCTTTTGATAAATACTCTGGTAGCCTTAACTTTAGCAATGAGCCTTTAGCGAACCCGACGAGCCCAATCTATAAGGAGCTCTCAAAAAGAATTTCTCAGGTTAGTTCAGAAATCTATGAGCAGTTTCAGATAGAACAGGTTGAAATGCAGATTGCCCTGTATGAAAACAAGGGTTTCTTTCCAGAGCATAGTAACCTGCCAGATGATGAACAAACTTGGCGTCGAAAAAACATTAAAAGTGTTGTTCGAGAGATCTATGTAGCTGACCCGACTCTTTTTAGGAACTTAAAACCCAAACAGGCAAAAATTCTCATAGCACTATTGGATAAAGTACTCGTTTCAAATGAAAATGACGAGCTTCTGGATGTTTTAGAGTGTGTGCTAGGCCTTGAGGGAGAAAAGCTAAGTACTTTGTCGAATCAGCTTTCAAAAACGTCTTTGGAGAATGTTATTGCCACCATAGAAGTGCTTCAAAAACGTGACATGGCTATTTACAAATTAAGAGAGTTAATGGTTCGGCATTATAAAGAAGTGCTTGAAACACCCGATTTACAACAGATCATTGAAAAGAACACGTGGTTGTTCGGCAATCAATATTCATTAATTGGGGCCGAAGAGGCGGATTTTCAGAAGATAGCAGTAGAATTGAGAAATCATGTTAAAGGGATTAATACTCTAGATGAGGAAGATTTCGAACATAAAGACCTTGAAGAAGGTCTTAATGTTGAGGGTGTAAGACGACAAGTTGACTTGTTTCTTGCCCGCAAAATGATGGCCTTCGATTCTTCCAATAGACCTTATTTCAAATGCACGATTATTGAGATTAAAAAGCCGAGCGTAGCTCTCAATCGGAAACACTTAAATCAAATAAAGGATTATGCAAGGATCATAGCTCAGCATGTTGGCTTCTCCGATCAAAAGATGAAATTTGAGCTGATTCTTGTTGGGAGAAAAGTATCAGATGGTGATTACGATATCCCTTCTGCACTTGAAACAGCGCAAGAGAAAAATGAGCCAGGGCTAGTATTTAGCCAAGATAAAGGGCGAATCAAAGGGTTTGTTAAAACTTGGGCAACCATTTTTGATGAGTTTGAGTTATCTAACCACTACTTACTTGATAAGTTGAAATTAAAGAGAAGCTCACTTGAGAATGAAAATGCATCATCACTCGTACTTGAGCTTCAGGAAGACCACTAATTGACTAAATTTAACGTTATTAACAGATAAATTGTATGACCCTTTATCAACCCAAGGCACAGAATTCCGATGACTTTTATCTCGTCGATAAATACAAAGAAGAGGTCGAATGGCTTCAGAGTGAGTGCTATGACGCAGGTTTGACTACTTTACTTAATGAGTTCGAGAATGAGTCAGAGCGTGCATTGATACTTACCCTTCTGAAGAGGGTAGAACACTATCAAATTTCGGATAGAATCAATGATATAGCTCGATTGGTGACGAAAATTGAAGAGCTAAAGCTAGATCCCGAGAAAACTCTCATAATTGCCACAGCAAGAGAATCAGAATCTGATGGGTCTAAAGCATGGCAGTACTTTTTTAAGTTTTACTTAGCCCAGCATAGAACATGGAGTGAGCAGTCTTTGGTTGCTTCTCTTGAGTCTAGCTATCAAAAGTTAACAAATAAGGATTATGAAAATGTAGTTATTTTTGATGATTTTATTGGTTCTGGGGAAACTATGGTAAAAAAAGTGAATGAGTTTTCCAAAAACTTGGTTCAGAGAAAGGTTAAGGTGCCAAAGATCCATATATTCGCTCTTGCAGGTATGGAGTTTGGTGTTAGGTATATAGAGCAGAATTTAGACAACGAAGTTGTTTGCCCCGTTCTTGTCAAAAAGGGAATCTCTGAGCAACAAATTAGTCCACAGCAAAAATCTGAAGAGATAGAGCTCATGCTGAAAATGGAAAAAACCTTAGAAGAAAGATATAGTTGGAAGCCGTTTACAGGCAGTTGCAGTCTGGGTTTCAATAAGTCTGAAGCTCTCTATCAAGTTCAGTATACGAACTGCGCGAATAATGTATTTCCAATATTCTGGATAGCCCCCAAAGGTAAAGATAAATTCCGTAACACACTCTTCTATAGGTTGTAGCAAATGGTCAGCAAATCGAACGTTTCATCGTTAATAAAGCTTGTCTCTGATGGCAAAGATCATGACCTCTTTGAGCTAAACCAACTATATCGTTTCTCCTTCAGTCAAGCGAAAGAAGTTGTGTACACATTGTCTGATGCTGGTGTCCTTGAACTTAACGGACATAGTTTCAGAGTAAGAAGGCATCTGACCAAAAAGCATCTAGCTTATGTCTATAGAGTCGTTTGTCATAGAGAGTTACATCTAGAACAAGAGATTATTGATGGGTACAAGACCAAGGCATTAAACCCTAATGATTTATCAATGCCTAATTTTGAACGATTAGACGAAAAATTACTTGTTGACGAGTAATTTTTTTTGCATAACATAGTTTGTAGCTATCCAGTATTAGTGTTGGAGCTTAGCTCCCATAGGTGATTCGCCTATGCCGTTGAGGGGTTTTTTAACCTCACTTCGTTCTTATGATTTCAAAGATATTGTGATACTGGATAGCTACCTATCTCACGGAGCTAGATTTGAGCCCAGAATACATTAGATGGTTAGATTACTTATGTTCGAATGGTGTACACACTAAGCAGGCAAATGTTCTTGCTGAGTATGCTAATAATCTAGCGATATCTAACCTCCCAGTTATATTTGAGGTCGAGCACCTTTCTAAGTTACTTGGAATAGAGCTTGGTCTATTAAGCCGAATGTCGGGCGCACCATCTCTTTTTTATCGCAGCTTTCGCATACCTAAGAAGCGAGGAGGGGTTCGCGGAATTCGCTCTCCATATCCGAAGCTAGCGTATGTTCAATCGTGGTTGAAAGAAAACATTTTAGAGTGTTTAACTATTAGTGATAATGCTTATGCATACACGAAAGGGCGATCTCATATCGAAAACGCACGTGCCCATATTGGTGCTAGAGAGCTTTTGAAGTTAGATATTAAAGACTTTTTTAATAGAATTAGTAAGTCCCAAGTAAGGCAGGTGTATATTAATTGTGGATATGCTGAGAATGTAGCATCTGTCCTTTCGAATCTTTGTACTTACAATGGAACACTACCGCAAGGAGCCTGCACAAGCCCGATATTGAGCAATATTATTTTGAAAGAGTTGGATGAGACACTTCAAGACATTTCTGGGCAATATTCTCTAACCTACACGCGATATGCCGACGATATAACCTTTTCAGGAAACTCTATTTCTGATGATGTTTGCAGTGAACTTATACATCATATAGAGGAGTTTGGGTTACCTGTAAATGAAGACAAAGTACGCTTACTAAAGCCGAAAGATAAAAAGATTGTTACAGGTTTAATCGTTACAGATAGGTCTCTTCGCGTTTCTAAAAAAATGAGGCGAGCATATCGCCAAGAAAGTTATTACCTAATTAGGAATCGAGAACGTCAGTTTGACGGGAGTATAAAGCCCTTAAAGCCGCTATATTTAGACGAAGTTATTGGTAGGGGAAGTTACATTCTACATATTGAACCAAATAACGACTATGTAAGAGACAGCCTGAAGGAGCTTTTGGAGCTAAAAAGTCAACTTTTTTCAAACTCTTAGACAATTTCTCCTCCTTTGAATTTAAATCTTTGTTTGCAGATCCGTTTATGGTTTTGATGAACGTAAACACATAGTGCTGCCTGCATGGTTTCATCGTTTAACTTGTCGTCTTCAGTTGAAGATGACCTATTGTCGTACATTATGTTGTCTATATTTTTAAGAGCAACGTTATTAGAGTTCTAGTGAAGGCTCTAGTGTGGGAAAAGAAAAGGCGAACCAAATGGTTCGCCTTTTGTTATTCAAGTTAGTTTCCAACTTAGTTATCGGTTTCCAACTCGGTTATCACAGTTTCCAACTTGGTTATCTGTGATCACATAGAAAACTAGTCTTCGTAGTTATCAATGCTTGGGCAAGAGCAAATTAGGTTACGGTCGCCGTACACGTTGTCTACGCGGTTAACCGTTGGCCAGTATTTCCAGCTCTTAGTCGCGCTTGACGGGAAGCAGCCTAGTTCGCGAGAGTACGGGCGATCCCATTCTTCTTTTGATAGGTCTACTTGTGTGTGAGGCGCGTTAACAAGCGGGTTGTTATCTAGTGGCCAAACCCCTTCTTTAACTTGTGTCATTTCGTTGCGGATCGCAATCATTGCATCACAGAAACGGTCTAGCTCTTCAAGGTCCTCTGACTCTGTTGGCTCTACCATTAGCGTGCCAGCAACTGGGAACGACATCGTTGGTGCGTGGAAACCGTAGTCCATTAGACGCTTAGCGATGTCTTCTTCACTAATGCCTGTTTCGTCTTTCAGTGGACGAATGTCGATAATACATTCGTGCGCTACGCGGCCGTTAGTGCCACGGTAAAGAACAGGGTAGTGTGGAAGTAGACGTTCCATTACATAGTTCGCGTTTAGAATTGCGACTTTAGTTGCGTCAGTTAGGCCAGCCTCACCCATCATTGCAATGTATGCCCAAGAGATTGGTAGGATAGAAGCACTGCCTAGATCTGCTGCGGATACCGCGTAATCGCTACCTTCAACACCATTTTCAATGTGGCCTGGAAGGAAAGGTGCTAGGTGTGATTTTACACCGATAGGACCCATGCCTGGACCGCCACCACCGTGCGGGATACAGAAGGTTTTATGAAGGTTCAGGTGAGAAACATCAGAGCCGATGAAACCAGGGTTAGTCAGACCAACCTGTGCGTTCATGTTCGCACCATCTAGATAAACCTGACCGCCAGCTTCGTGAACCATTTCGCACACTTCTTTCACATGCTCTTCGTACACACCGTGTGTAGAAGGGTAGGTGATCATGATGCTTGATAGGTTTTCGCGATGTTTTTCAATCTTCGCAGCTAGGTCGTCAGTGTCGATGTTACCGTTGTCGTCACACTTCACCACTACCACTTTCATTGACACCATTGACGCTGTCGCTGGGTTTGTACCGTGTGCGGAGCTTGGAATCAAACAAACGTTACGGTGACCTTCGCCACGGCTTTCATGATAGCGTTGAATCGCAATCAGACCAGCGTACTCACCAGATGCACCTGAGTTAGGTTGCAGTGAGAACTCATCGTAGCCTGTGATTTCACATAGCTTCTTCTTAAGGTCAGTCGCTAGGGCTGTGTAGCCCGCCGCTTGGTCAATTGGAGCGAATGGGTGAATAGAACCAAACTCTGGCCAAGTTACTGGAATCATTTCAGCTGCTGCGTTTAGCTTCATGGTACAGCTGCCTAGTGGAATCATACCGTGCGTCAGTGAGAAGTCTTTGTTCTCAAGCTGTTTTAGGTAGCGCATCATCTGTGTTTCGCTGTGGTGCGTGTTGAACACAGAGTGAGTTAGGTAGCGAGAAGTACGACGGCAGTTCTCTGGAATAGCAGCAAACTCATTACTAGCGATTTCAGCAGATAGAGTTTCTACTTTCTCTTTAACTTCGAAGACGGCAAATAGGACGTTGATATCTTCAATCGTTGTTGTCTCATCGAAGCTGATACCGATTTGACCATCTAGTTGACGTAGGTTGATGTCAGACGCCACGGCTTTTTGAAGCAGCTTATCTGTGTTCTCACCAGTATTGACTGTGATGGTGTCGAAAAAGCTGTTGTGAGCCAGTTCGTAACCAGATTTAGTCAGACCTGCTGCTAGGATAGCTGTCATGTGGTGTGTACGGCGAGCGATAGTTTTAAGGCCTTCTTCACCGTGGTAAACCGCGTAAAACGCAGCCATGTTGGCAAGCAGTGCCTGCGCAGTACAGATGTTGGATGTCGCTTTCTCGCGGCGGATGTGTTGCTCACGAGTTTGCATTGCCATACGAAGTGCTTGGTTGCCGTTAGTATCGATAGAAACACCGATAACACGACCAGGCATAGTACGCTTATGCTTATCTTTTGTTGCCATGAACGCTGCGTGTGGACCGCCGTAGCCCATTGGTACACCAAAGCGTTGTGCAGAACCGATAACTACGTCTGCACCCATTTCACCCGCAGGCTTAAGTAGAGCAGAAGCAAGAAGGTCGGTGGCTACCGTTACTAGCGTTTTGTTTGCTTGTGCTTTAGCAATGATGTCAGTTAGGTCGCGAACTTCACCTGTTGTGCCAGGGTACTGTACTAGTGCACCAAACACGTCTTGTTCAGGTAGTGATTCAAGTGAACCAACTTGAACCTCAAAGCCGATGAACTCTGCACGAGTTTTCACAACTTCTAATGTTTGTGGGTGTACATCGTCAGCGACAAAGAAGACTTTGCTCTTACTCTTACCAGCACGCTTACATAGGGTCATCGCTTCTGCCGCTGCAGTTGCTTCATCAAGTAGCGACGCGTTAGCGATTTCCATACCAGTTAGGTCCATGACCATTTGTTGGTAGTTTAGAAGTGACTCAAGACGGCCTTGAGAGATCTCAGGCTGATAAGGTGTATAAGCTGTGTACCAGCCTGGGTTTTCCAGAACATTTCGCAGAATCACGTTTGGCGTGAAGGTGTTGTAGTAACCCTGACCGATGAATGTGCGTTTAACTTGGTTCAAATCCGCGAACTTTTTCATTTCAACCAACATGTCCGCTTCGCTCATTGGAGCGTCTAGCGTCATTGGCGTTTCAAGGCGGATTTGCGCTGGGACAGTTTCTTCAATTAGCGTATCTAGATTGAGTACGTTAATCGCGTCCAGCATCTTTTGTTGGTCAGATTTGTTTGGCCCATTGTGGCGTGCAACAAATTCATTTTGCGTGCTTAGGCTTTGAAGTAATTCAGTCATGATTCCTTTACCTTCTCAAAGATCCTCTGCGAGATCTTTAAAATCGTTGCTCGAATTTTTAACGTCATTCCTACTTTTTACGTCATTCCTGCGCAGGCAGGAATCTACTAAAAGTATGTGCCCAAATAAAATGAGATCCCTGCCTACGCAGGGATGACGACGCTTTTTTACGGATGCGTCGGTTCAAGTTAGGCGACACTAAAACAGACAAGCAACGTCTGTATATTGCTTACTCGTCTTCGATAGAAGCTTGATACTCTTCTGCACTCTTAAGGTTTTCAAGCTCAGAGGCGTCAGACATTTTCACCTTAACAATCCAGCCGCCTTCGTACGACTCTTCGTTGATAAGCTCAGGGCTGTCTTCAAGCTCTTCGTTGATTTCAACGATTTCACCTGAAACTGGCGCGTAAATGTCGGAAGCTGCTTTCACTGACTCTACTAGAGAGAAGCTTTCACCCGCTTCGATTTCGTCTTCTACTTCTGGTAGGTCAACGAATACTACGTCACCTAACATCTCTTGAGCGTGCTCTGAAATACCGATAGTCACAGTACCGTCACCGTTGTCACGTACCCATTCGTGGCTGTCAGAAAACTTCAAAGTGTTATCCATTGCTTTATCTCCAAAATTAAGGATGTTTTATTCTTTAAGTGTAAAGTGGGAAGCGAGCACACAGTGCCTTCACTTCTTTACGAACACGTTGTTCGACTTCTGGGTTACCCTCAGGGTTTTCTACCAGACCGTCAAGAACATCGCCAATCCACTCACCGATGAGTTTGAATTCTTCAGTACCGAAACCGCGAGTGGTTCCAGCTGGCGTCCCTAAGCGAATACCAGAAGTAATCATAGGTTTTTCTGTATCAAACGGGATGCCATTTTTGTTACATGTGATCCCCGCACGCTCCAATGCTTCTTCTGTTTTGTTGCCTTTCAGACCCTTAGGTCGTAAGTCAACAAGCATAAGGTGCGTATCTGTACCGCCAGTCACAATGTCACAACCGCGAGTTTGCAATACTTCGGCTAGAACTTTTGCGTTAGCGATCACTGAATCGATATAAGTTGAGAACTGAGGGCCTAAAGCTTCGCCAAATGCCACGGCTTTTGCTGCGATGACGTGCATTAGTGGACCACCTTGAAGACCCGGGAATACCGCAGAGTTAATCTTCTTAATGATGTCTTCGTGGTTAGTCAGGATCATGCCGCCGCGAGGGCCGCGTAGCGTTTTGTGTGTTGTCGTAGTGACAACATGCGCATGCGGTAATGGGCTAGGGTGAGCACCTGTTGCGATAAGACCAGCGATGTGTGCCATATCTACCATCAGGATTGCACCCACTTCGTCAGCAATTTCACGGAACTTGGCGAAATCAATAACACGTGGAATGGCACTACCACCTGCGATAATCATTTTTGGTTTGTGTTCAACGGCTAAGGCACGAACGTCGTCGTAGTTAATTTCTAATGTATCTTTATCAACGCCGTACTGAACAGCATTAAACCATTTACCAGACAGTGCTGGACGTGCGCCGTGAGTTAAGTGACCACCTGCATCAAGCGACATACCCATAATGGTGTCACCCGGCTGTAAAAGGGCTAGCTTAACTGCGCCGTTTGCTTGTGCGCCAGAGTGAGGTTGAACGTTTGCGTATTCACACTTAAAAAGGGTTTTTGCACGTTCAATAGCAATAGCTTCGACTGTATCTACGTGTTCACAGCCACCGTAGTAGCGACGGTTTGGGTAACCTTCTGCGTATTTGTTGGTCAGGCATGTGCCTTGTGCTTGCATTACCGCTTTAGAAACGATGTTCTCAGAAGCGATAAGCTCGATTTGTTCATTTTGACGGACAAACTCGGCTTGTATTCCGGTGAATACTGCGTCGTCTGTAGCAGACAGGTTGGTTGAGAAGAAGCTTTCTAGGCTGTGATTTTGGTAGCTTTTCAAGTACTGAGCATTCATGGCGGTGAACCTTCCATTGTTCAATCAGTGCCTTTTATTACCTATTGTTGGTACTGACTGAGGCTTGTCTTAGTACTGCTTGGACGAAACAAAAGTCCAATGTTGCAGCGCGAGAATGTCCCAAAAAGTAGGACTAAATCATTCAAAAAAACGGCACAGGTTGGAGTTAACAACGCAACGGACCTGTACTCGCTAATGCATCTCTTCATCTAACAAGCCGATAACATACCTCGCTCGGCACCAACAATCAATCAAAAATTTCCTATAGGAAACACAGTTTCCAAAACTGTTACGGAGAGCACGCTTTATTTTTGTACATGGTCTTTAATAAAGACACAGCTTCATGCAACAATGAAAATGAGTCACAGGAAGTTACTGGTAGAAGAGGGAAAGCATGTCAGAAGACATCTATGATGAATACCCATCGCTGACTTTAGCGAAGGAAGGTGATGAGAACATTGAGCCTCTAAAACTAGGCGAAAGAATTAAAGATATTCGCGCTAAACTAGGACTGACGTTAGAAGAAGCGAGTCAAAGAACTGGCCTTGCACGTTCAACGTTAAGTAAGATTGAAAACGAACAGATATCGCCAACGTTTCAAGCCATGCAAAAACTTGCATTGGGCTTGCATATAGATATGCCGCAACTATTTGAACCACCTAAGAAAAAGGTGGCAACCGGTCGTCGTGATTTTACTCGTCGAGGTGAAGGTAAACCTCACCCAACACCTACCTATGAGCATGAGTTACTTGCCACTCAGCTATCAAACAAAAAGATGATGCCTTTTAAGAGTACTGTTAGGGCTAGAACCTTCGAAGAATATGGTGACTGGGTACGACATGATGGTGAGGAATTTTTGCTGATTCTCTCAGGGGAAGTGAAGTTCTTTTCTGAGTTTTATGAGCCGATGATAATGTCGGCGGGAGATAGTGTGTATTACGATGCAAATATGGGTCATATGCTGATATCCGTCAGTGAAGAAGATGCCCATATTTTGTGGGTGACGGCGAAATAATCGTCAAACGAGATAGTTTCCTATAATAAAGGCAAACGTTTGCTTTTGTGTTTAAAAGTCGTGAACGAGCGTGGTTTTGATGAAAATGTCGTCGAAACCACGCTTTTTTCATGCTTGTCACTCTGTGAATGGAATGTTAAATGTCACATTTTTGAGTGTTCATATCTTGTTAAAGGTGAAAAATGGGCGCATTCTTGTTTATTATAGGAAACAAGGTTTCCAAATGACGAAAATCTAACTTCGTATAGGCGTCAACTATAAGACGTAAGGTGCGATAACTCATGCTCCGCCATTCCTACTGCAAAGCAGATAAATTAGGGATAGCGGAATTTAGACATCCCCGATTTAGGAGCAGGGCTAATTAATGCAGCCCGACCCAATGGAGAATACAATGGCTCAAGAACAAGCAACCCAAGATTTGTTGAAAACACCACTGCATGCATTACACGTGGAAGTGGGGGCGAAGATGGTTCCTTTTGCTGGCTATGATATGCCAGTTCAGTATCCACTTGGTGTGAAGAAAGAGCACTTGCATTGTCGCGATGCGGCTGGTCTGTTTGATGTGTCTCACATGGGACAAGTGCGTCTATACGGAGAAAACGCAGCGAAGATTCTAGAGTCATTGGTGCCAGTTGATATTATCGATTTACCGGAAGGTAAGCAGCGTTATGCTTTCTTCACTAATGAAGAAGGCGGCATCATGGACGACTTGATGGTTGCGAATCTAGGCGACCACTTGTTTGTAGTCGTAAATGCTGCATGTAAAGAACAAGACATCACTCACTTAGAAGCGCACCTTACTGATGGCGTAGAAATGGAAGTGATTGAAGATCGTGCTCTACTTGCGCTTCAAGGGCCAAAAGCCGCTGAAGTGTTGGCTCGTGTACAACCTGAAGTAGCAGATATGCTATTTATGGACGTGAGAAAACTCGACATCAATGGCGTTGAGTGCATTGTTAGCCGTTCAGGTTACACTGGAGAAGATGGTTATGAAATTTCAGTTCCATCTGCAAATGCAGAAGCACTGGCGAAATCTCTAACAGACTTTGAAGAAGTAGAGTGGATTGGTCTTGGCGCCCGTGACTCACTTCGTCTGGAATGTGGCCTGTGTCTATATGGTCATGATCTGGATACTACGACGACACCAGTTGAAGCGAGTCTGCTATGGGGCATTCAAAAGGTTCGCCGTGCTGACGGTGAGCGTGCTGGTGGCTTCCCGGGTGCAGACATTATCCTAAAGCAAATCGAAACTAAAGACGTGGCACGCAAACGTGTTGGACTTGTTGGCCAAACCAAAGCGCCGGTTCGTGAAGGTGCGAAGTTGTTTGATGCTAATGATAACGAAATCGGCATGGTGACAAGTGGTACTGCTGGTCCTACAGCAGGCAAGCCTGTATCAATGGCTTATGTTGCGACTGAATTCGCGGCAATCGGTACCGAAATATTTGCTGATGTTCGTGGTAAAAAGCTGGCTATGACAGTAGAGAAAATGCCATTCGTTCCTCAACGCTACTACCGTGGCTAAACACAGTTCTACAACACAGAACTAGGTGATAATAAGCATCGCATTAGCGGTGCTTTTTTCATTTTAGGACATTGTTTCTATGAACGATAGAAAAGGCCACAAAATGAAAAAACCGTATGGTATTAAATAATTAGTGAGGTAACCCCACACAAAAGTCATATCTTGTTTGCATGTTTTTTGCGAGAGTGATATCAAAAGAGAATGAATCTCAGTTCGTCGATAGTGTACAAGGAGTAACTGTCTAGTGATTCTATCATTACCTTATAAACGCGCTGCATTTACATCGCTCGCGTATACAGTGCTAGCGTTTTCTATCACTTCACCAGCTAACGCTCAAGTCGAAGTCACACCTTATATTGTTAACGGTAGTACGGCGAATGTTGCCGATTATCCGTCGTTTGTTAGCTTATATTTGGACGGTCAAGAGTATGGCGTGGGTTATTCTTCCTCTCCTTATTGTGGGGGAACACTTCTTAATTCTGAATATGTTTTGACCGCGGCGCATTGTGTTTATGGCAATCGCGACTCGCAGCTACTTACAATGGCTGCACCTAACTTGCAGTATGAGTCAGATTACGTTAACTCGGAAAAAAGACGTGTAGTTGAGATATTTTATCCATCTAGCTATGTCGATGACATTAATAAATTATTACCCAACGACATTGCGATACTTAAACTAGAGTCTGCATTAGGAGTGGGGACGGCAATAAACCGTCCAAATAATGAAAGCTATCGCAACCCTGCGAGCGTGTTTACTGCTGTAGGCCATGGTAATACAAGTTATGGTCACGATGCGTTTGATGTACTGCAGAAAGTGAATCTAACGTATGTGGACAACACTGTTTGTGCCGGTGCATTCTCGGATGGTAGTTACCTAACCCCGAAGCAAATTTGTTTCACAGGTGATTACAGCAGCGCGACGAAATTGTTAGCAGGTACTTGCCAAGGCGACTCAGGTGGACCTATTTATTGGGATAACAATGGTCAGCAAGTTCAGGTTGGTGTTACAAGCTTTGGACCCGTACCTTGTGGCGACAAAAATCGCTCGGTAACTGCGGTATTTACCGAAATAGCGGATTATTCTGATTGGATTAATCGTGTCCTTAATGGACAAGAGGTAGCTAAACATGTGTCCAACGATACCGCGAGGCGTAATTATCTGATCAGTAAAGGCTATAACATTGGTTCATCTGGCAATAATGGTTCTTCTTCGAGTTCCTCTTCGGGCTCTGGAGGTGGTGGAGCGGTGCATTTTTCTTTTGTTGCGTTACTGGTTGGTTTGGGCTGGATGAGACGCCGAAAGACAATTCAAGTCTGAGTCTTACTTTCGATACTGCTGCTTAACAACAATTTCTCGAACTCCCTTGGTTGAGCTCTATACTTATTTATGAACGACCGCTCCGATGGCGTCGTCGATAAGTTGGGTTGCAAAGGGAGTTTTTTATGAAATCATGGTTCGCCAACCATTCCGGTTCGTTACTTGCCCTTTTAAGTTCATTAAGTGTTTTGACGTTACCAACTAACGCGGATGAAATTGATATTGCACCTATGATTGTTGGTGGGGAAGACGCTTCAATCAACGACTTTGATTCTTTTGTTAGCTTATACATTGATTCTACGGATTACGATGGTCGCTACTCAAGTGGAGCCTATTGTGGGGGAACGTTCTTAACGTCGGAATATGTGATGACGGCGGCTCATTGTATTGAAGGTGATATGGGGGCGTTACTTTTCACATCCGCTGTTGCCATGTTGGAAAGTGAACGAGATTTCTTGAATGCGGACCGGCGCCGTGTCACCGAAGTATATATTCATCCTGATTTTAACAACAACATTACCTTACTACTGCCTAATGATATCGCTATTTTGAAACTGGAATCACCAGCGTCTTCAGGGAGTAATGTTAATCGTGTTACGACGCAAAGCTATCGAAACGCCAATGAGAGCTTTGTTGCTGTAGGGCATGGCAACACACGCTCCGGTGTAGATGGCACACCGATTTTGCAAAAGGCGAATTTGTTTTGGGTAAGTAATGCGGATTGTGCTTCAAACTTTCAGAATGGCAATAATTTAACAGATAAGCAGGTTTGTTTCAGTGGCGATGTTAGTCAATCAACTGGGCTGAAAGCGGGGACGTGTCAGGGAGATTCCGGTGGTCCTATTTACTGGAACAATAATGGTAGTTACCAGCAGGTTGGTATTACGAGTTTTGGTCCAGCGACGTGTGGTGACCCTCAATCTTTGGTAACGGCTGCATATACAGAAATAGCGGATTATGCGACGTGGATTGATAGTGTGTTAGCCGGATCGGAAACGCCGTTTATTGTTTCCGATGAACAAGCGCGATTGGACTATCTATCAGCTAATGGTCAGGTTATCTACACTGGTGGCACGACTTCCTCCAACACATCTTCGGGTGGCGGTGGTGGGGCACTGACCTGGTTCACATCGCTGGCGTTACTTGTTATCGCGGGATACAGACGTCGCCTTGGCTAAGTTATGAGTCCTTTCTGATTCTTGTGTAAAGTCGAGTCGTTGTACTCGGCTTTTTCTTAGGTGCAAGTTTAATCACACTTTTTTGTAGCATTAGGCTATTTGGATAGGTAATTAAGTTGCCATTGTCGTGCCTAATTAAGACGTGGAACATTCGTATGTCTTGAATAATGCCAGAAATATCCTCGTCTTTATCAACCACCTTAATTCGGTCACCAACACGATAAGGAAAGACGAAAAAGATCAAGAAACTAGCGGTTATGTTGCTCAACATTGACCACTGTGCGACGAGAGCGACACCTAATACTGCAAAAACTGAGGAGAAGAACAGTGATAAGTCGCCGTATCCAACACCCACAGTAATAGAGAATATGGCAATAAATATGAAGGCAAAAGCGATATTGAAAGTTCTCAGGATAAAACTGCTTCTAGCGGCAGATACTTTCTTGGTTTCTGATAACCGTTTAATCCAACCATTTACCAGCTTAGTAAACAGGTAATAACCAAGAAATAGCACGATCGCAAGTAAGATTTGGACCGAGAGGGTATGCGGAATTGAGTTCGCTAGGCGTAGTAAATGTTCCATGGTATTCAGAGTTCGTTAACAAGTCATAAGGAATATGGAGCCCAAAGGGACGGAATACAAGCTAATAGTAAAAACACAAAAAAGCGCTGCGAGGAGCAGCGCTGAAAATGCCTATTTGGGGGTGGCATAGTGCCAAGTGAGTAGGCTCACTTGGACTTTTAAATGGGTTAGGCTGTCGCCACTTCTTTGCTTTCTTCACGACGCTTTAGGAAAGCGTAAGTGAAGCCAGTTACTGCCGTACCTGCCGCAATAGCCACTAGGTACATAAGCACTGGTGAGATGGCACCTGGAATCAGTAGAACAAACAGACCACCGTGTGGCGCCATTAGTTTCGCACCGACTAACATAGATAGAGCACCTGTTAACGCACCACCAATCATACAAGATGGGATAACACGCATTGGGTCTTTTGCTGCGAATGGAATCGCACCTTCAGAGATGAAGCACATACCCAGTACAAAAGATGCTTTACCCGCTTCACGCTCACCTGCTTCGAACTTGTCTTTAGCTAGGAACGTTGCCAAGCCCATACCTAACGCAGGAACCATACCTGCAGCCATGATTGCTGCCATTGGAGCGTAGGTTTGAGAAGCTAGTAGACCAACACCAAAGGTGTATGCTGCCTTGTTGACTGGACCACCTAGGTCGAAGCACATCATTGCTCCAAGGATGATACCCAGCAGTACTGCGTTCGCGCTGCCCATGTTGTTTAGGAAGTCAGTCATTGCTGCCATGATGCCTGCAACTGGACCACCAACGATGTAGATCATGACCAAACCAGTGAACAAACTTGCTAGGAATGGGATGATCAAAATAGGTTTAAGCGCTTCCATTGACTGTGGCAGAGACACTTTGTCAGCAATCAACTTTGCTGAATAACCCGCAATGAAACCTGCTGCGATACCACCAAGGAAACCTGCACCTGTAGAGCTTGCCAGCATACCGCCGATTAAACCCGGAGCTAGACCCGGACGGTCTGCGATTGAGAATGCAATGAAGCCTGCTAATACAGGGATCATCAGAGCAAATGCGCTGCCACCACCGATGGTCATTAGCGCAGCCGCTAGTGTGCCTTCTTCTTTAAATGCTTCGATACCGAATACGAACGACAGAGCGATGATCAAGCCACCTGCTACAACAACAGGTAGCATGTGAGATACACCAGTCATAAGGTGCTTATAAACGCCTTTTTTCTCTTCCGTTGCGCCTGCTTGGTTGCTTGCACCAGAGTGAGTGTAAGTAGTCGCTGAAGCGAAGGCCTTATCGATTTCTTGCTCAGTTTTCTTAAGTGCTAGACCTGTACTGGTTTTGTACAAAAGCTTGCCGTCAAAGCGATCAAGCGGCACTTCAATATCAGCGGCAATGATGACTAAGTCAGCATCAGCGATCTCTTGAGCAGTCAGCTGGTTTTTGGCGCCTACTGAGCCGCGAGTTTCCACTTTAATTGTGTGACCTAGACGTTTACCGTGTTCTTCTAGTGCCTCTGCTGCCATGAAGGTGTGTGCAACACCTGTTGGACAGGCCGTGATAGCAACGATTTTCTTCGCGCCACCAGTTTGTTCAACTGCAACTGGAGTAACTGATGTACCTTCGGTTAGCTCAGTCGCTTTTTCGATTGCGTTAGCTAGGAACGCTTTTGGATCCGTTGTGCACTCGGAAATGCTCGCTTGGTAGACTTTCTTACCTACTAGGCGCTGTGTATCCACAGGCGCATTTGCGGCAACAATCACCACTTCCGAGTCAGCAATTTGCGCGTCAGTTAGTGTTTGTGTTTCAACAACACTTGAGTGACATTCGATAGTTGCATCGTATCCAAGTGCTTTAGCCGCTTGATCGAGCAATCCGGCTGCGATAATGCTGTTTGCTACCCCACTAGGGCAGGCTGTAATAATTGAAATTTTCATAGGTTTGACCTTTGTGTCCATAAGTGCCACAAAATCAGAATCAAAGATTCGGATCGATTAGCGGCTCAGCTCTTGTAACAGTATTTGTTGTTGTAGTGATTTAACTTCTTCAATGCTTGGCACTCCAACACCCACTTGACTTACCGCCAAAGCAGACAGTGCAGTTGCAAAGGAGAGTAATTCTTCTTTAGCGAATGATTGCATGTGACCCCAACATAGTCCTGCAACCAGAGTGTCGCCCGCACCAACGGTGCTAACGACATTCATTCTTGGTGGTTTTGCTTGTAGCCATTGGTTGTTTTCAAACCAAAGCACGCCATCGGCACCCATAGAAACAACAATATTGGTAATGCCTTTGTCTGAAATTGACTCTGCTGCTTCTAAACATTGTTCTTGAGTTTCTAAATGACGACCAACGAACTGAGACAGTTCTTCGTCGTTAGGTTTGATTAGCCATGGCTTAGAATCTAGACCTTTGGCAAGCGCTTCGCGGCTGCTATCGAACAGTACGCGTTTGCCTTTTTGCTCTAATCGTTCGATCCAATTTGCACATTGCTCGCTACTAATACCGCGAGGCAAACTCCCCGCGAAGACAAAGTAATCGTGCTCTTGCATCAACTCATCAAGCGTGGCTTCA
Source organism: Vibrio sp. McD22-P3 (assembly GCF_021568915.1). Taxonomy (NCBI): domain Bacteria; kingdom Pseudomonadati; phylum Pseudomonadota; class Gammaproteobacteria; order Vibrionales; family Vibrionaceae; genus Vibrio; species Vibrio sp. McD22-P3. Next base: position 45,757 of record NZ_JAKGTN010000030.1, on the reverse strand, counting down.
AATTGACGGATTGCTGCTTCGTCGACTTCTACACCTGGGAAGTTAATGTCGCTCACTGCGCCGTTCTTCTCGACCAGTTTCACGTTGATGCGAGTAGAGCCTGAGACTCGAATAAAATGGTCTTTGGCACCCATCTGCTCGAAAAGTTGGCAGAACAGCTCTTGGTTGTCGCTGCCCAGGAAACCTGTCACAGTAACGTCTGCACCTAAATCACTAAGCACTTTCGCTACGTTGACACCTTTCCCCGCAGCATGCAGAGAACCTTGATTAACCAGACTGACCGAACCTGTGTTTAAGGTATCTAAACTCCCTGTGAGATCTAGTGCGGGGTTAAGTGTAATAGTTACCACTTTATTAGTTTGTGCTGTCATGACGGCTCCTTAACCTTCACCAAGGCCGGAAGCGATCGCTTTACCAATGGCTTCTAGTGCCTCTGCTGCATCAGGGCCTTCAGCAGAGAACTGCAATTCGTGACCATGTTTTACTCCTAGAGCAATCACTTTCATTAGGCTCTTCGCATTAACCGCTTTACCTTCACCGTTTAGGTTAGAAACCGTAATGGTTGATTCGAATTTCTTCGCTTCTGCCACTAACATTGCACCTGGACGAGCGTGCAAACCATGCGCATTCTTAATCTTAAATACGGCAACGTTTCCGTCTGTCACATCGGCACTTGCTACTTCTTCGCCAGTGAAGAAACCCAGCACCTGTTCTGCGGATAGTGATAGCAACTTCTCTTGCTCTTGCTTGAATACCACTTCAGTGATTTTGTTGAGCATAGATTGGTGAGCATTGTTACAAGCTGCAAATGCGATCAGAGCGTGTACTGGTGTACCGTCTAACTCACATTGATTGATGGTTGAAACAAACGCCATACCTGTGCGAGTCACCGCCTTGTCGCTGCTCACTAGCCACAAACCTTTACCTAAGTGAGTAGGGGATTTAGTCACTAGGTCTGCAACGAATTCTGTTCCAGCACCGCCAGTATTTTTTAGCAGACCGCCAGCGACTGCTGCCATTTGAACCATGTCGCTTGCAGGGAAGTTAAGTTGGATAAGTGATGCGTCAAAATCTGCTTCAAGCTGAACATCACCATTAAGTAGAGCGATGATTTCGTTTGCTGACTTCGCTTGCTTAAGCTTTTGTTCAACGCCGTCAGCAGACAGTACTTTGGTAAGCTGTTTTAGGATGCCTAAGTGCTCATCTGATTTTGCGGCAATACCAATTGCGACGTAAGCAGTGTTGCCGTCGCCCCAATCAACACCGTTAGGGAAGTGATGAACCGCAACACCAGTTTGTTTTACAAGACCGCGTGTGTCTGTTGTGCCGTGTGGAATGGCAATACCGTTGCCCAAGAAGGTAGAGTTTTGACCTTCACGATTAAGCATACCGTCGACATAACCTTCTTGAACTAAGCCCTTTTCTGTTAGATCAGCAGCAATCACTTTGATTGCGCTTAGTTTGTCGTCCGACGATTGATTTAGTTTGATGTTACTACTGTTTAGTTCAAGCATGTTCGCTCACCCACGTTATTCTTGTTCTTGAATCGATTCTTTGTTCTGCTTTAAGCTAAACTGAATCGATTCAGCAAAATTTTAAAAAAATTCAGCAAAGCGTATTTGCTGTACCGACTTTGCTGTGCTAGTTCCTATGTTCACTGACATTTTTATCTGACAACGTCACTGTAAATATAGGTCAGTTTTCAAAACTGTGAACTTTGCTGAATCCTTTCAGCTTTTATACTGAACCGATTCAGCTTATAATTCAACTTGTCAGTTAGGTTGGAATTCATTTATATGATCCATCGCACAAAAAGGATCGAGTTATGACTTTAGATGAAATAGCGAAGTTAGCGGGGGTCTCAAAGACCACAGCAAGCTATGTAATCAACGGTAAAGCACAGAAATATCGAATTTCTGAAAAAACCCAAAAAAAGGTAATGGCCGTTGTCGAACAGCATAATTACCGCCCAGATCATGCGGCATCATCACTCCGTGCTGGCCATAGTCGTTCATTTGGTTTGATTATTCCTGATTTGGAGAACACCAGTTATGCACGTATTGCAAAACTGCTCGAACAAAACTCTCGTAAAGCAGGGTTCCAAATTCTAATCGGTTGCTCAGATGATGATCCTGAAACGGAAAAACTTGTAGCTGATGCCTTGGTTTCTCGTCGAATTGATGCGTTGTTTGTTGCCAGTGCTATAACAGAAGCCAGTGACTTTTATCTTACGATCCAAAATCGTGGCACCCCTGTGATTGCGATTGACCGTTCGTTGGACGATGAACACTTTAGTTGTGTGATTAGTGAAGATTTTGGTGCAGCGTTTGAACTTACTAACTCGGTTATCGATACCAGCACGCAATCGGTTGGACTTATCGGAGCTCTGCCCGAACTGAATATTTCTCGTGAACGTCAGTTGGGTTTTGAGTCCGCGGCGAAAGATGCGGGTATCGAGTGTTACGTAACGTATGGTGAGCACTTTAATAACGACGAAGGTAAGCGTGTGTTTAGTGACTGGGTTGAGGCGAACTCTATTCCTGATGCTATTGTGACAACGTCTTATACCTTACTTGAAGGGGTGTTGGATGTCCTTATCGAACAGCCCGAGTTAATGAGCAAGATTAAACTCGCCACATTTGGTGACAACCGTTTATTGGATTTTCTTCCGACCAAAGTAAACTCGTTACCTCAGCAGTTTGAGCTGATTTGCGATAGCGCTTTGGAGCTGGCGTTAAACGCGTCTGCGAAGCGTTATAAGCATGGAGTTGAACTTATTCCAAGGAAACTAAAGATGAGGTAGGTCAGCGTAGCCGTTTTTATCTGAAGTCATTGCTTCACTCTACTTCCCACGACATTTCAAGCAATTAATCGCGGGTTTACTGGAAACCAATCAACCGATTACTAGACTGCTTTCAAACGATATTCTCGGTGGAAGACGGTAAAGGAGTCGTGATGAAAGGTTTGATGATTTGGGCTACGGTGATGTTGTCTTGGGTGACGTACGCCAACGATATTGTCGTTAACCAATTAGGTTATGAACCTTCCGCAAATAAACGGGCGTATTGGGTCGATCCAGAAAGCAAGCACCTTGATCTGCTTGCCATTCCCAATGACGCTAAGGTCGCTCGGTTTCCCCTGACCTACAATAGCCATTTACCCAACGGCAAACCGGTTTATGTTGCTGATTTTTCTGTTGTCGCCGAACCTGGCTGGTATGTCCTAAAATCAGCAGATAAGCGTTCGGTACCCTTCGAAATAAAAAACAATGTTTACCAAGGATTGCAAACTGCTTTAGTACACGCGTTGTTTTTGCAGCGCTCTGGTGAGGCCGTGTATTCACCAGTGACAGGCATGGCGAGGCCGCCAAGTCATATCAAAGACGGTGAGATTTTTCGTGGAGATGAGTTTAACCCTAAAGGGACAGTTATTGATGCTAGTGGAGGTTGGTATGATGCTGGTGACTTTGGTAAATATATCGCCACGGCGACAATTACCGTAGCGAGAATGCTTGACGCTTACCGACAGTCACCGAATCAGTTTGATTCTCCTAACGGAGCAATGCCCCCAATCTTAGTTGAAGCGCTATATGAGCTGAACTGGATGATGAAGATGCAGCGCAAAGACGGAGCAGTGTATCGCAAGCTATCTGGTGCGACGTGGCCTGCTAAAATTCCACCTTGGTTGGATACCCAAACTCGATATATCTATGGCGTCAGTACGCCAGATACCGCAAAGTTTGCCGCTACACTAGCGTTCGCATCGCGCATCTATCAACCATTTGATAAAACCTTGTCAAAGCAAATGCTCGCTGCGGCAGAATTGGCATGGCGTTATTTAGAGACTCAACCTGAGCAATATATCGATTGGCAAAAAGAGGACGACAGTGGTTCTGGCCCTTACATTTACAACCAGTTTGATAAAGAAATTGCGCTGGAGACCGACGTCGACGATAGAATTTGGGCGGCAGCAGAACTCTATATCACAGCTAACAAAGAGAGTTATCTGTCCTATGTTGAGTCGCATTATTCCCAGCTTGTTGCCACCGGACGCCCAATGCTCGATTTTTTTGAATGGAAAAATCCAGCGCTTATGGGGGTATGGCACATTATGACTGAAACCAACACCAAGTTGGTTGAATCTATGAAAAGGGATCTAGATAGTGTCGCGCGTGATTATGCTAAGAGCGCTCAGCAATCACCCTTCTATGTTGCCAACCGAAAGTTCATTTGGGGTTCCAACAAAATGGTTGCCGAGATTGGTATCTTGCTTGCTTGGAACGATATTATCTCTGGTAAACGGGATTACCAGTGGTTGGTTCAAGCTCAACTAGACTACTTGCTTGGTGCGAATGGTTTTAATATGAGTTACGTGACCCACTTTGGAACTCATGCGGTAAGACATCTCCATCATTTATATCGAATTGGCACAGGTGTAAGTCTCCCAGGTTTCTTGGTGGGAGGACCAAATATAAAAGGGCAAGCAGGCATCGCGCCTAAAGACTTGGGAATGCTGAGTTATGTTGATGATGAAAAGTCGTACGCTGTGAATGAGTTTGCCATTGACTACAATGCGGCATTAATCGGTTTGCTCGCCGTAATTGACTACTATCAGGAAGAGTAAGATAAGTCACCCTCTTACCGAGTGTAAGAGGGTAGAATTGGTTACTGCTGAGCGCAGTTAATATCGCCTAACGCAGTGCAAATCTCTTTTTCACGCTGAGCGTCTTGCTCCATTTTGTTGCCAATTTCTTGGTTATTGCGATATTCATTTGATGGTGCACAACCTGCGATCACTATAAGAGCGCCCATTGCCAATAGTGCTTGATACTTTTTCATGTTACCACTCCTAATCCTTGGGTCATTTATATTGTAGTTATAAGCAAACACTATAGATTGAAAGAGATGGCTATACAACCATATGAAATTTGGTTGCTGGTGAATTGAGCGGCAGAGGACAGAACGAAGGGCGCTTTGGTATTAAGCGCCCAGCTAGGTAGGATTAACCTTTCACGGCTCCTGCGGTTAAACCGTCGATAAGCTTACGAGAGCTGATTACAAACATCACCATTAGCGGTAGCACGGCGATAGCGACACCACTGAAAATTGCGCCGTAAGGAACCAGTCCGGTACTACCTTGCAACGCACGCAACGCGAGCGGAACGGTGTACATTTCCATATCGTTCATAACAACCAGTGGACCCATGAAGTTATTCCATTGACCAATGAATACCACAAGACCCAGCGTACCCAACGCAGGTTTGATCAATGGCACAACAATGCGCCAGTAAATTCCGAACTCGCTACAACCGTCCATTCTCGCCGCTTCAATCAGCTCTCTTGGAATGGCGCTGCCGATATATTGTCTCATCAAGAAGATGCCCATCGCCCCACATGCCATAGGGACATAGAGCGCTTTTGGCGTATTCATCCAACCGAGAATCGACATGATTAAAGCGGTCGGAATCATGCTCAAAAACGCGGGTAGCATGAGTGTGCCCATAATGAACACGAACAACATCTTTTTGTATCGAAACTCAAACATAGCAAATGCATAGCCAGCAAGTGAACAAAACAGCAGGTTCAAGGCTGTTGTGATAGCAGCAATGTAGAAGCTCCAACCTAAGTTTTTCCAAAAGTAGGGTAAGTAATCAATGAGCGCGGTTAAGTTGTTGCCTAACTCGTCACCAAACCACAGTGGAGGCGGCACCGACATAATGGCCGTATTATCGTGAGTCGCAAAAACAAACATAAAGTAGAACGGAGCTAACATAACGATCGCACCAAAGGCGACGAAACTGTAGGCGGTGATTTGTCCTGCGGAGAAATTAGTCTTCATCGTTTGCTCCTCGGTTTTTCTCAGAGAACAGTTTGTTGTTGCCCCAAGATAGAGCGGCAATAATCATAAATAGAATCCAAGAGATCGCGGAGGCAGTACCAAAATCACCTTCTTGGAATGCAGTAATGTACATATGCATAGCCGCAGATTTACCGGCTTGGTCTATACCGCCCGTGCCATTGGTAATGATGAAGGGTTCTTCGAAAATTTGCAGACTACCAATGATCGACAGCGTAATCGCGAAGAACATCATCGGTTTAAGCATTGGCAGCGTAATGTAGAAGAACTGCTTTATTCTGCTTGCCCCATCAATGGTGGCAGCTTCATACAGGTCTTTTGGAATAGTTTGCATCGCTGAGAGGTAGAGAATGGTATTCCAACCCACATAACGCCAAAACACCACGAATGAAATCATGCCTTTAGTATATTCGGGCTGATTCCAGTCGATGTTTTGCGTTGGGAAGAACCATGCAAACGGCTCTATACCGCCAATGGAAATAGTACCTATAGAGGTAAGGACCATATTTACTAAGCCATAGTCTCGTGAAAATAGCGTAGTAAAGATCATCGCCACCGCAACGGTTGAAGTAATGTAAGGCAGAAAGTAGACGCCGATGACTCCATTTCTGGCACGCTTAAAACTGGTATGGATGAAGAAAGCCAGAGGTATGGCGACTAAGTGTTGTGGAACGCCTGATGCCAGTGCCATCCAGAATGTGTTGTAGAGCGATTTGTGGAACCAATCGTCGGTAAGCGCAAATTGGTAGTTTTCCCAACCCACCCATTCCATCGCACTGAGACCAGCCGCTGGCTCCCAATAATGAAAGGAAAGGTAGAGAGAGAACAGCATTGGGAACACACCAAATGCTAAGAAAATAATGAAAAATGGACTAATAAACAGGTAGGGTACCCATTTATGACTCTTGGCTCGCCATTGATGCCAAGTACCAGTGTTTTCACTGGGTTTATTGGTAGAGGTTATGCTAACAGACATGTTGGACTTCCTGTAACGATACTCGATTAGGCTGCATGTAAAACTTTGCCTTCGGCATTAAATACATGTGTTCGTTTAGCATCGAAAAACAGCTCGATGTCTTCACCTTCAAGTCGAGTGAGGGAGTCTGACGAATCGATTTCGGCAAGAATTTTGTTGTCACCTAACTGGCAGTGTAAGTGATACATAGATCCAAGAAGTTCAGCGTGAATTAAACGTACTTTAACGCTGGCAATGTTGTCTGACTCAATGGCTTGTTTATTAAGATACAAATCGCTTGGACGCACACCATACTCGATGCCTTCATGTGAATTGTGCAGGCAGCGGTCAAGTTCAACAACTTGATTGCTGATATTCAGACCACGTGAGTGAGGCATAGTCGCGGGAATCATGTTCATTTCAGGACTGCCGATAAAGGTGGCGACAAAACGACACGATGGTGCGTCGAAAATCTCTTTAGGTGTGCCAATTTGTGCCACATAGCCATCTTTTAAAATCACGACTCGATCGGCAAGACTCATGGCTTCTACTTGATCATGAGTGACGTATAGCGTTGTCGTTTTTAACTTCTGATGCATCGCTTTGATTTCAGCGCGCATGCTGCCTCTTAATTTGGTATCAAGGTTAGACAGTGGTTCATCAAACAGAAAGACAGAGGGAACACGTACCATCGCTCGCCCCATCGCCACGCGCTGTCTTTGTCCACCGGATAAGGCTTTTGGATAACGTTTGAGTAACGGAGTGAGTTCCAAGGAGTCAGCTACGGCAGCAACTTGTTGTTTGATATCATCTTTGCTGCGACCAGCCATTTTAAGAGGAAATGCGATGTTTTGCTCCACCGTCATATGTGGGTAAAGGGCATAGCTTTGAAAAACCATGGCGGTATCACGATCAGTTGGGTGAAGGTCGTTGACTAAGCGGTCTCCGATATAGATTTCGCCCTCAGAAATCTCTTCTAATCCTGCCAACATGCGTAGCGTCGTGGATTTGCCGCAGCCAGATGGTCCCAGAAATACGACAAACTCACCATCGTTAATATGCAGATCAAACTGCTTAACGACTTCAGTTTTGCCGTAGCGCTTTTTTAAGTTCTTAAATGTTACAGAAGCCATAGTTTTCTACTTACCTAAATCGAGCATCACTCCTAGCAATCGCTAGGAGGATGTCTTAAAAATTGATGAAACGGGATTAACGACGAGCGCGGCGCTTAATTTGACGCGCGGCATCTGATAGCGCCTTATCGATCTCTACATTACGAGTCAGTACCGATTGAAGCGCGTCATCGACGATCTGCTCGGCAATAGGATCATGTCGATGTGCCTTAATTGCAGGGATGTTGGCGGCGGCCAGTTTCCACTGCATGCGAGCTTGAGTTCCACCTAAGTATTCAACAGGTTGTTCCATAAATTCGGAATTTTGCGCTTCGATAAGAGAAGGGAAGATATTGAGCTGCTCGAACACTTCCATTTGAATATCAACACGTTGACTCATGAATTCAATGAACTTCCATGCTTCATCCTTATGGTCCGCGCGTTTTGGAATTGCCAAGAATGAGCCACCCCAGCTTGCAAATGTATTAGCAGGAAGGTCTGCGGTGCGCCAGACGTTTTCTCCAGGAGAGATCCAGCCGTTAAAGTGCCCACCAAGCCAAGAGCCCATCATCTGGCTGGCAATATCACCGCGACGCAGACCTTCGGTCCACTCCGTACTCCATGCCTTTACCTGCGCATCGAGATGAGCATCACGCACTTGTTTTGCGAGTTTGAAAGCTTCTTTAAAACGATCGGACTCGACCATGATTTTGTTGTCTTGATCGAAGTAGATAGATTCGCCATCTTTTAGACCAGAGCGGATAACGATATCTTTAATGTCCACCGCGTCTGCAACAAGGTAGGAGCCGGTTTTCTCTTTGATTTTCTTGCCAGATTCAATGAATGAGTCCCAGTCACGCAGCAGTTCTTCTTGGGTCACACCAGCTTTGGCCAATACTTCACTGTGATAGAAAATCGCACCCGGGCCGATATCAACCGGTAGGCTTGATTGCTCGCCTTTGTTGTTTTGGCCTAAAGGTACTGTAAATGGTGAGAAAGTATCAGCAAATGTGCCTGCGTTGTAAGGTGGTTGATTAAGATCTTCCAAGCCGCCTGCGTTGGCGAATCGGCCAATATAGCCCACTTCAATTGCCATTACATCGGGTACGTTCGCACCCGTTGACAGTGAGGTTGTCATCGCTGTGTGGTGATCATCGAATGCCAAAGAGGTTAGGTTGATTTTGATGTCTGGATTCTCTTTTTCAAACATCGGGATCGCCATACGAATTGCCTGGTCGTAGTTTGCAAATGCTGCCACATTTAGCGTCGTTTGCGCCCATGCTGTGCCAGACAGTGTTGCTAGCGCGATAGCAGAGACAAGTTTGGAGTATTTTAATGCTGTTTTCATTGCTCTATCTCTTTTCTTATTAGGGTAAGCGCTCAGTTTTTGTTCTTTAGTGCTGAGTCACTTTGTGGTTGATGCTAGCGACCAATTTGGTCGCTAGGTCAGGTAAGCGTTAGTTTGTTCTAGAGTGCGACTACCGTCATATCCGTGAAGTGCACAGGGCCTAATTGGTTGTAAAAACCTACACCGCCAGACTGATAGGTGTCAGGCATGGTTTCATCAATAGACGTCAGAACTTGTTTGCCGTTAATCGAGCAAGCAAACAAATTGCCGTTCACTGAAAGGTCGAAGTGATAGCGCTCGTGTGGTTGCCATTGGAATGGCTCTATGGCGATAACGACATCTTTGCCAAACTCTCTGCGTATCAATGAGATCTGATCATCCGTATTGAGTTCGACTCGGTAGTAACGTTCCAACCCTTGGTAGCGAACTATAGGACCAAAAGCTTGTTTTATCTGAGGCTTAAGCGCGATGGATAAAGAGTAGTCGTGCCAATCTTTACTGCCGTATACGTAGAGGCCAGGGTGAGACGCGTCGTTATTGACTAAGCGGTAGATATCTTGATTGTCGAACTTGATGCAGGTATCCATAGTATTGATAAAGCTGCTTTCCCATATTTCATGGATTGGGTTGCTATCAATGCCTATGGTTTGCGATGGTGTGCCTTGCCAGTCCAATGAATGCAGCTTGATATATCCAGCATCGTTTCCTGAGTGAGGGTTACTAATTTGCAGTCCAACGGTGGCAATCATTACGTTATCGAGTTTTGGTAGGGTCCATTGATGAGTTTGTGGTTGCGTTGACAAGGTGAATGGTTCACTAAAAATGCGTTCAACGTTCATTTGGCTGTCGTAAGCGTCGACGTAGAAACTGACACTGGCGTGGTCATAATCGGTTGCACCTGACACGCTCGCTTCGATAGTTTGAGACGGATAGAGTGTAGGACTGCCAACTATGTGGTACGACGATTCGTTTACTTTACTATCAAGTGGCGTATGTGTTGCGGTACTCACTTGCAACGGTACACCACATACCAAATGCGAGAAGTCCAGTCGCAGCGCTTGCTCACTGTTGCTAAGGCGTGCGTTTTGGTTGTAGTTCAAGTCAGGGTTAATAGCAAAACCTTGCAATGACCCTTTAGGCGTAAAGTGGAATCTAGGACGTTTAGGTAGGCGCTCATTATGATGTAATTGATGAGCGATCGCGTAGAGCTTATCGGCTTCTTGAACTGCATCGAAAATATGATCTTGAATATTGGCACTTGGAAGAAGAATTCTATCCGCGACTGGTGTGCGCCAATCAAAGCCATCATCAAGAGCGGCTAAGCCTAATCGAATACCGTTGAGACAACCTACGTTCGCCGCGTTACAGTCGGTATCCCAACCTAATGTATTCACAATTTTCATTGATTCGTGGAAGCTTTCACCTCCGTAAAGAAGAGATAAAATGATTAATCCATGGTTGGGAATTACATGACAAGTGCCGTCAAACTTGTCGTAGCCATAGTGAGTTTTAAGCTGCGAAAATGCCCAATTCCAATCGCGTGGATTCTCTTCATGCCAGCCACGAACAGCGTTAATGACTTCAGCAATTTTCGATTCTTTGGGGATATAACTCAAGCCGAGGTCGATGAGAGCGTGCAAGTCGGTTTCAATAAACGCTTGAGACTCCATAACGGCAAGTAGAACTGCGGCGTGAACGGCTTCACCGTCGTGGCTAACCTTAGCTGCTTCAGTTGCCATCTGCGCGGCTTTATCTGGCATTGCAGGGTTGATGAGTGCCCAGCCATCAATAAAAATCTGTGCGCCTATTTGTTCTGCGACGGTTTTTCCGTTGGTTTCTATTGAGCCACTATGCGGTGCTTCAAACCCATTTCTTAAATTGAGCCAAGCAGTGTGCTCGGTCGATTGTCCATAGCCACCCCACCAAAGAATGGTTTTTCCTTCGATTAAATTATCAAGCCAAGATTGACCAAGGTGCTGGCTAGAAAAGTCAGAGCGATACTCATGATCTTCCAAAGCGTGAGTGAACATAAAGGTGCCGGTAATGTCGTCATCACTGACGATAAGAGGATGGTTAACTTGTTCGTTGACGTAGCGGTTTATCTCACCGAATTGGTCAACGATATGCTCGTTAACCCAACCCTCAAAAGGTCGTCCTGCATACACTCCAATTATCTTGCCTAAGATTCCAGCGTACAGCTTTTCGTAATATGTATTATCTAATTTCATTGTTGCTTATGGTCTCTATATAAATCCGACTGAATATGGACATGACAAACATGCAGCGAGTGAATTTCTAAATTTATGCTAACGAACAATAATGAGATGTTTTGTGATCTAATCCACCATGTCTAATTTATAAAACTAACGGGCATGAAATATTTTTCATTATAACTATTTGATTGATATAGTTAAATTGTGAAAAATAAAAAGATATTTCATAGCTTGGTTGTATTTCTAAATATGGTTCATGGTTTCGATATAAATAAAATCTGCAGCAGAAGTAGTGAGACAGATATCACTCAATTAGCACATTAATTTGTTTAGCCTTGAGTGATTACAAAGCAAGCGTGAAGTGTTGTAAGTCACACAAACCAAAGCAGATGAGATTAAGGAGAAACGATGGCTTTCAAAGATGATTTTATTTGGGGGGCTGCTGCCGCCAGTTATCAAATTGAAGGTAATACCCAAGGTGTTGATGGCTGTGCAGATTCCGTCTGGGACATGTGTTCTCGCCGTGATGGATTCGTAAAGGGTGGAAACACAGGATTTATGGCTTGCGATCACTACAATCGCTATGAAGAAGACGTAAAAATCATGCAGTCAATCGCTCTACAAGCGTATCGATTGAGCATTATGTGGCCAAGGGTGATGCCAGAAGGAACTGGTAAAGTGAATACTCAAGGGTTGGATTTTTACGACCGTTTGGTAGATGAGTTGCTTGCTAAAGGCATTTCACCTTGGGTGACGTTATTTCATTGGGACTATCCGATGGCGCTGTTCCACAAAGGTGGATGGTTAAATGATGACTCTAGCGATTGGTTCGCTGAATATACTCGAGTGATTGTCGACCGTTTGTCTGATCGAGTGGAAAACTGGTTTACGTTAAATGAGCAAGCATGTTTCATTGGGCTTGGCCACCAAACCGGAATGCATGCCCCTGGTCTTGAACTCCCTGCGAAGGAAGTGAATCGTGCGTGGCACAATGCACTACTTGCCCACGGTAAAGCGGTACAAGTGATTCGGTCGAATTCGAAACGTCCAGCTAAGGTAGGGGCAGCACCTTGTTTCCGAACCGCTGTACCTATGACCAACAGCCCAGAAGATATTGCAGCTGCAAAAGCGCATACCTTTAATGTTATTAATAAAGAAATGTTTAACGCGAGCTGGTGGATGGATCCTGCATTCAAAGGTGAATATCCAGAGGATGGATTGGCATTATTTGGCGCTGATGCACCTATTATCAAACCTGGTGATATGGAAACCATTTGTCAGCCTCTGGATTTTGTTGGAATTAATGTCTACAGCTCGGAAATGGTACGTGCAGCAGCCGATGGGACACCAGAAGTTGTGGAGTATCCGAATAACTATCCTAAGACCCATTTCGATTGGCCGATTACGCCTGAAGCACTCAAGTGGGGCACTGAATTTTTGTATGAGCGTTATAACAAGCCGATTATTGTCACCGAAAATGGACTTAGCACCAATGATTGGGTCAGTTTAGACGGTAGAGTGCATGATACGACTCGCATCGACTTCTTACATCGTTACTTATTAGGTTTGAAAGAAGCGGCCGCGAATGGTGTCGACATCATGGGATACTTCCAATGGTCAATACTCGATAACTTTGAATGGGCGGAAGGTTACAAGCAGCGCTTCGGCTTGGTTCACGTTGATTATGAAACGATGAAGAGAACGCCTAAGGAATCTGCACTTTGGTATAAGTCAGTGATCGAATCAAATGGCGCGTCATTAGGAGAGACGAGTGCGTTGCAAGGCTGGATGAAACCGAGCGACTTTAACCGAAATACTTGTTAACGCTCTCGGTTTGACCCTGCCGTTTCGAGTAAGTTATAAAGCGTCTATGTTTAGGCGCTTTTTTTATGGGCGCTGATGTTGGTAGAACCATGAAAAAAGAAAAGGAAAGCAAAGTTACCTTAACCGAGGTAGCAAAACGAGCGGGTGTCTCTCCAAGTACTGTTTCTCGTTACTTAAATCGAACCAGCTTCATTGCTAAAGATAAAGTGCGTGCTATCGAAGAAGCGATGTTTGAGTCTGGGTTCAAGAGTAAACCTCGAAAATCGCAACCTATTACCAAGCGCAGTATGTCGATTGGGGTTGTCGCTGCATCATTTGATAGTCCACATATCGCAAGAATATTAAAGGGCATGGACAGTACTGTGCTCAACCACTCATACCAGATCATTGTTGAAACGAGCCATTGGAATAAAGCCCGCGAAACTGAAATCCTCAAACAGTTTAAGCAGCGAAATGCCGATGCTATTGTGTTAATTGGTAGCTACCTCAATGATGCTGAAGTAAAAACGATCCTTGGCAAAACGCCGGTGTTACTACTGGGAAGTCCGGTCTATCTAGCTCCTACAGATAGCATTACCGGTATTCCTCAAGTCTTAGTCGATAATGAGCTTGGTGGGTACTTAGCGACCAATCATTTGATTCAGTTAGGTCACACCAGAATCCTTCATCTTCGCGGAGCCATCGGTAATAACGATTCTGACGAGCGGGTAGTCGGGTATAAACGCAGTTTGGAAAAAGCGGGAATCGAAGTGCTGGATGAGTTGATTGTTGAAGGTGAATTTAAGTCAGAGCAGTCGCTTGAAGTGGTTAAAGAGACAATAGAGCAAGGGATTGAGTTTACGGCTATCTTCGCGTCTAATGATGAAAGCGCTTATGGAGCAATTCAGGCATTACATCAAAAAGGCTATTCTGTTCCGGATGACATTTCACTCATAGGTTTTGATGATCTGCCATTTTCCAGCTACCTAATTCCACAACTCACCACGGTTAAACAGCCACTCGAAATCATGGGATCTATTGCGATACGTTATGCTCTTGATTTGATTAGTGGAATTAAGCCAAACTACCAAGTCCCTCCTGTGGAGGTAATTGTCCGAAATAGTACACAAAGGAATGCGGTGAAATCGGCCATATGAAAGAGAAAAAAGCCACCATATACGACGTTGCTAGAAAAGCTGGCGTTTCGCCAAGCACCGTCTCACGTTATTTAAATCGAACGACCTTCATCGCTAAAGACAAAGTCGACACCATCGAAAAGGCTATCTTTGACCTTGGTTTTAAACCTAAAGGTCGTAAAGCCCAGCCTAAGACAAAGCGGAACATGAAGATCGGTGTTGTTGCACCTTCATTTGATACCCCTTATGTAAGCCGCATCCTATATGGCATGGATCGTAGAATGCGTAACCACAGTTACGATATTATTATCGAAACCACGAACTGGGAACAAAGCCGTGAACGTCACGAGCTTCAAGATCTGGTTTCACGGCAAGTGGATGGCATTATAGTTGTCGGTGGTGATTTGGCAGAAGAAGATATCGCAGCACTAACAGGGAAGATCCCGACATTATTGATGTGTCGTAGAGGTAAAGGAATTTTGCCTCTCATAAACGTTGATAATGAAATGGGGGGATATCTTGCCACTAACCATTTGGTTCAGCTAGGTCATAAGAAAATCATGCATTTGACGGGACCAAGTGGCAATATTGATTCTGAGAACCGTATTGCTGGTTATTTGCGCTCGCTGAAAAATGCAGGGTTAGTGGCAGAACCCGGTATGGTTATCGACGGTCACTTTGAATCAAGAAATGCTTTCCAAAACCTTACGACTGCATTAAAGGGCGGTGCCAAGCCCACTGCAATATTTGCAGCTAATGATCATAGTGCGTTTGGCGTAATTCAAGCATTGCATCAGTATGGTTTACGAGTCCCTGACGATGTTTCGGTAATTGGTTTTGATGACCTTCCTATTGATGAATACTACATTCCTCGTCTAACTACAGTACGCCAACCATTTGCAGAAATGGGTGAGATCGGTGTCAGATATCTACTCGATCTTATCAGTGGCAATAAACCAAATTACGACATCCCCCCTGTGCAAGTTATCATTCGAGACAGCACTCAAGCACACAGTTAATTGGTGCGCCCTTAGTGGATCTGGGCGCATTTTCGTTACCTTCTAAACGTTACTATTGTCCTTTTAGTTATTAAATGAAAATATATTTTTTTGAGAACTTGATCGATGAAGTAAATTTTTATTAATGCAAAAGTAAACTAGGCTGTATGACATGCTAGTGACCATTTTGCGTCACTCAGTTTTTTATTCAGGCCTACTTTGTTGTGATTCAGAGCGTTGTCGAGTCGTTGTCGCAAAGTAACACTATGAGTTAGTTTGGATTTAGACAGAAGGGAACAAATATGGTTTTTAGGAAAAACCGACAAGCAGTTTGGCTCGTTATGGCAATAGGTACCGCTCCGCTGGCAAACGCAGAGCTGTTTGATTACATGGCAACAACGGACCCCGTCAAAGATCAGCCAAGTGAACAAGGCTGGATTGCAGATCATAGCCAAAGTGGTAGTGGTGCGCTATCAACAGTAGATGGGGTAACAGCATGGGTCGCTCAAGGTGAAGGCGGACGAGCACAGTGGAAAACGGTGTTATCTGACGCGTTAAAGAGTCAAGCAACGAACTACGGCTGGAGGTTATCGACTGAAATGCGCGTGGTTAGTGGTGGCATGATCACCAACTATTACGCCGATGGCAGTCAGCGTGTGTTGCCAATATTATCCATAAACAGTGCTGGTGAGCTGGTGGTGGAGTTTGAAGGTCGAAGTGGTACTACTGTACTGGCGACAGGCGCGGCGGCAACGGACTACCATAAGTACGAATTGGTCTTTCACCCGGGGGATAACCCTAATGCGAGCTTTTACTTCGATGGACAGCTAATTCTCGATCAGATATCTCCTTCACCAACGTCACAAAATATGTTGGTGTGGGGTAACGGCTCAACCTATACCGATGGTGTCTCAGCATACAAGAATATAGAGTTCGAAGTGCAAGGCGATGTGATTTTCAACGGCCCCGATCGCATACCATCTCTAGTTGCGAGCACAGAAACACCCGGTGTGGTGACAGCCTTTGCAGAGAAACGAGTGGGGGGAGGTGACCCAGGTTCAACCGCCAACACCAATGATATTATTACTCGCGTCTCTACCGACTCAGGGGTGACATGGAATACTGAATTGAACTTAACCGAGCAGATCAACGCTAACGACGACTATGATTTCTCTGATCCTCGTCCTATTTACGATTCAGCGTCTGACAGTGTTATTGTTTCTTATGTCCGTTGGCCGACTGACGCCGCGCAGAATGGCGATAAGATCAAGTCATGGATGCCAAGCGGGGTCTTCTACAGTACCTACGATATCGCTACTTCAAATTGGCTGGCTCCGGTGGATGTGACTCATCAAGTGAAGGAGCACAGCTATCAAATTGCAGGTTGGGGAGGTTCAGAGCTCTACAGTAAATCAGCCATTCTAAACAGTAATCAGGACTGGCAGTTGAATGCCACACTACGAATCTTTGACGGTGCTGCTAACCGAATACAGGCGGCAGATGGAGCTCGTACTTTTGTGGTGACGTTTGCTGTAGACCCGTCAGGACAGCTTACCGCGCAATTAAATGGTGAGTCTTCGCCTGTTGTTGTCGCGCTAAGTAGTGGTGATGTGTATGGTTTTCATCAATACCAAATTGCCTATTCAGCCCTGAGTAATCAAGCGTCTCTATTGGTCGATGGCAATACTCTGGCTAGTTGGTCAGGTGAAACGTCGAGTAGCAATCTTGTGGAGTTTGGTAACGCAGACAGCAGTGTTGATGGCCGAATTCATCTACAGGATATCGCTCTTGAGCAATCAGGCGTGACCTTGGTTAGCCTAGATGCGGCTTATTTAGCTCAACAAGATCCAGCGAGTACCACGACTGACCTAGAACAATTAGGTTGGAGTAAACAGAAGTCCGGCAATACCATGAGCTTTTACGGACACGCCAGTGTGAACCCTGGGCCTGGTCACGGGATCCAGCTTGAACGACAGCAAGCGATTGCTGGTAGTCATAATGGACGCCTAATATATCCCGCTATTACACTAGACCGATACTTCTTAAACGTCATGTCTGTGTACAGTGACGACGGTGGTCAAAACTGGCAAACAGGGGCAAGCTTACCGCTTCCTTATCGTTGGAAGAGTGCGAGCAGTTTGGAAACGCTTGAGCCGAGTGAATCGGATCTTGTTGAACTAGATAATGGTCATTTGCTCTTAACTGCACGCCTTGATTTTAACAAGACCGTAAGTGGTGTTAATTACGGTCCGCGTCAACAGTTCTTGAGTGAAGATGGCGGTAAAACATGGGCTATGCTCAGCGGTAACAATGCCGATGTTTTCCCAGGTATAAGCTCTGGAACCGTCGACGCTTCAATTACTCGCTTCGAAGAAGCGGATGGTAGTCGATATCTGCTGTTCACCAATCCCCAAGGTAGTCCGTCTGGAGCGAGCAATCGTCAAGACTTAGGTTTATGGTTTAGTTTTGACGAGGGCAACAGCTGGAAAGGTCCAATTCAATTGGTCGAAGGTGCATCGGCTTATTCAGATATTTATCAACTTGATGCTGAAACAGCAATTGTGATTGTCGAAACCAATAGTTCCAATATGCGTATACTGCGAGTGCCTGTCACTTTGCTAAAACAAAAGGCGTTGGCGCTGCCTTAAAAAGCGCGCAAACAAAAGCCAGACGAGTTGTCTGGCTTTTTTCTTTTTGGTTATTCGCTTAGTGATTTACCTTGGGTTTTAATCACTTCTTGATACCAATGGAAGCTTTTTTTACGCTTACGTTCTAGTGTGCCGTTGCCGTCATCATGACGGTCGACATAAATGAAACCGTAACGCTTACTCATTTCTGCGGTGGAGTTCGCTACAAGATCGATAGGACCCCAACTAGTAAATCCCATTAATTCAACACCATCTTCAATCGCTTCTCTCGCTTGTACTAAATGGTCATTTAGGTATTTGATGCGGTAGTCATCTTCAATGTTGCCATTCGCATCAATTTCGTCTCTTGCTCCTAAACCATTTTCTACAATAAACAACGGCTTTTGGTATCGGTCGTGCAGGAAGTTAAGCAAAACGCGCAGTCCTTTCGGATCGATCAACCAACCCCACTGGCTTTTCTCCAGATATGGGTTCGGTACACTGTCAACGATGTTACCTACTTCTTTTTGCTTTGGATCGGCACTTGCACAGCCGCTGGCGTAATAGCTAAACGAAATGAAGTCGACTGACGCTTGTGCGATGGTCTCTAAATCTCCGTCGTGAATATCGAGTTCAATTTGGTTTTCACGGAAGTAACGCAACATGTAGCCTGGGTATTGACCACGAGTTTGTACATCTCCGAAGAAGAGCCATTTGTTATTTTCGTGCATCGCTGCGATCACGTCATCAGGGTTGCACGTGTACGGGTAGTTTAACGCGCCTAACAGCATGTTACCAATCTTGCCATCTGGAACGATCTTTTGGCACAGTTTTACCGCTTTGGCATTGGCGACCAACTGATGATGGATAGCCTGATAGATTTCTTGTTCTGTAGCATCTTCTTGCAAACCTACACCGGTAAAAGGTGCGTGCAATGACATGTTGATTTCGTTGAATGTCAGCCACAGTTTTACTTTGTCTTTGTAACGTTCAAACACTGTTGTAACGTAACGTTCAAACATCTCAATCAGTTTTCGATTACCCCAGCCGCCGTAGTTTTCTACTAACGCGTAAGGCATCTCGTAGTGAGACAAGGTCACGAATGGTGTCATGTTGTACTTCGCTAACTCATCAAATAGACGGTCGTAATAAGCGAGTCCCGCTTCGTTTGGCTGTGTGTCGTCACCATTTGGAAAAATGCGAGTCCAAGCGATAGAAAGTCTCAAGCAGTTAAAGCCCATCTCATCAAAAAGCGCAATGTCTTCTGGATAACGGTTGTAGAAGTCGATAGCAAGATCTTTGATACCAGGAGTACGTTCATCGCGAGTTTGATGAGGACTCAAAATGCCTGAAGGCAGCATGTCTGAGGTCGAGAGTCCTTTGCCATCAAGGTTATAAGAACCTTCAACTTGGTTGGCAGCAATTGCACCACCCCACAGAAAGTTATCCGGAAATTGAGTCATATGAAACCTCTAAGCTTATTTGCTTTATTGATTTGGATTTGTCGCTAATGAGCTTGCTGCAAGCAACAATCTGTAAGTAAAACTACTATAGACCTAGTATTGATTAATATGAGGAATGAAAAAAGAGTGAATGTTTTTGTATAATCTTCCTTAATATGTGTTTATTAGCGAATTTTAGTGCTAAATAGAGGTCGCGGGATTTAAATGAGGAAGAAAATGTATCGTAATTTTCCTGATTGTGCTTCGAAATCAGCACGCTTCTGTAGTTGAGGGATGAAATGAAAGACCAACGCGCACTGCATTATTATGAACGTTTACTGCCTCTAGGAACCAAATGTGATGTGTTTATTTCTCTGTCTGAGGTGGCAGAAAAACTATGTACTACGACTCGTCACAGCCGCACCTTGTTGCAAGAGCTTCAACAGCGACAATGGCTTACCTGGCAGCCCAAAGTCGGGCGAAATCAGCGTTCGGTAATACACCTTGCTTTTGAACGTGCCGAAATTCGCCAAGTATTAGCTCGAGTGCAGATTGAAGCTGGATACTATGAAAATGCGATGACGTTCCTCGAAGATGACCAACAGCAGTTTGCCGCTTTACTGCGCCAAACTTCAGGCGCGATCGTTCGTGAAGATCAGCTGCATATTCAACTAACGTATCAACGCGTATTCGATGAACTGTTGCCTCACACTCCATTGAGAAACAGCGAGCGATTCTTAGTAAGGCAGGTTTATGCTTGTTTGACAGGGTGTGACAAAGAAGGGCAGTTGACCCCTCAGCTCTCTCACGCGTGGACCAGCAATGAAGACGCTACCATTTGGCGCTTTTATATTCGCCCGCAACTTAAATTTCATTCCGGTGAGGTTATCACCGCCGCACTCATCAAAGAGCTATTTGAGCAATTGCGCGGGCTTCCAGAATACCGTGAAGAACTGTCGCATGTGATGGCTATCTTCTTTACAAAGCAAAGTGTGACGTTTGAACTTAGTAGTCCAGATCTAGGCTTTGCAGCATTGCTCTCTGACTTGCGCTATTCTATTCAACCTCCTAAGCAAATCAGTTCCCCCATAGTAGCAACCATAGACGGTTCTGGAGCTTTCCAAGTCGTTGAGCAATCGGACGAGCGTTTAAGGTTACAAGCGAACGACTTTTATTTTGGTCTGCGTTCTTTGACCGACACTGTGACGATTTGGCAATTAGCCAATACACCAAGTGAACGTATTCAGTTAGGTCATTATGATCAGCCTAATCTTCTAGATCGGCCTGACTATTTAATAGAAAACCGCAGTGATGTTCAGGAAAGTACCCAGACCAGAATCGAAAATGGTTGCCTGTATATGTTGTTCAATACAGCCAGTCAGCAACAGTTAACCCTCGCACAGCGGCGTTGGTTGGCGAGTGTGCTCTCA
The DNA here is from genome assembly GCF_021568915.1 of Vibrio sp. McD22-P3. Taxonomy (NCBI): domain Bacteria; kingdom Pseudomonadati; phylum Pseudomonadota; class Gammaproteobacteria; order Vibrionales; family Vibrionaceae; genus Vibrio; species Vibrio sp. McD22-P3. The sequence goes on along the minus strand of NZ_JAKGTN010000030.1, from coordinate 24,837 downwards.
CCTGAAACGATATTACAGCATGATCAATTGTCAGAACTGTTAATGGCGTCGATTCCAGCTCACAACTTTCTACCTAGTTGGACACAGATTAAACCTTGTCAACCAGAGCCGGCATCGCTTCCAAGTTGTCTAGATATAGCAGTCTACGACCATCTGGTAATAAAAGATTGTGCTCAGGTGATGAAACATACTTTGAATCAAATGGGTATAGACTGCACCATCAATGTCTACTCGTTAGAAGAAATGCATAAGTTGTCGCAACACCGTCAGCTCAGTGAGCCTTTAGTGATTGCCAGTTTTAATGTAGATGACAACTTGCCGATTTCTGTGTATCGATGGTTGATGTCAGATTCTATCTTACACCAAGGTTTATCGGACGATGCATCTGCGTGGCTAAGGGCAGAAATGATCAGCCTTCGTGAAAGTAGCCAAGTAACTCAGTATTTAGCGAAGCTAGAGTCTATTGCCACAACGATGCATTATCAGAACTGGCTCACGCCGCTGTTTCACCACAGACAGACACTGCGTTGGAAAGGAGTGTTGCAGGGAGTATCCATTACGGATTGGTCGTGGCCAGATTTTAGAAATGTTTGGATAGAAGATGAGTTAGAGCAATAGAGAAGATGTCATGGAGCTTATAAAAAGAGAGTGCTCCATGACGTATTCGTTATTTCAGAGGATCATTGTCAGGTAAGGCACTGTGGAGCCAAATGGCGAGTCGTTTTTTGATGTGAGGTCCATCTTCTTTGTCTTCCGGGAGAGGGACTATTTGTTTCACTTCTACGAGAAAGTGATAGAGAGCTTTTGCTTTCGTTGCTGGTGTCGCTGATTGATCCTGAATGGGATATCCCTGCATTGCTGCCATTTTGCAGCCAACTTCCAATGCCTTTTTGAATAACTTGTCTTCGTTCTCAAGTTTGGTTGTTTTTGACATCTGTTTACCTCGTACACTGATAACTGTGCTGTTCTGCGATTAGAATTTACCGCCGTTGACCCACTCATGCTTTGGTGGAACAGGCTCTTCATTGATCCAAATTTCGACTATTTTCGCATTACTCACTCTGAATATCTCAAAGCGCGCATACTCTTGTTTTTGATGGATTACGCGACTGTACGCCACCACCGTATCACCCTGTCCGATGATTTTAAATACTTGGTTGTAAGCGCCGATGAGTTTTGATGGGTGAACCACGTTCGAGGAGGCATGAATAGGAATATCGTCAAAGGTGATGTAGTTGTCTATTGATTCCGTTTGACCAAGAACCATTACATCACAAAGAAAGCGACGTACTAGTTCTTTGTTGGACTCGGTGTGCTCTAAATCAGTGATTTCAGTTGGCCCACTGATCTGGTCGAGTTGGTCATCCGGACTATTTTGATAGGCAGAAATGACGTCCCAATGCTCAACTATCTTGTCGTGTTGGTCGGTGTCGAAAAGGTCAGTTGTGAGCCAATAAGCTTCGCCGTTATTGATATCTTGATAAGCTTGAACAAAAACATATTGTCCGTCGACAACAGAGCGAATGATCTGGATATCTCTGACTCGACAGCGTTCAATGAATGGCTCAAAAAACTCCACGAAACCCTCAATTCCATTTCGGACACCAGTACTGTGCTGGGTATAACGAATTCCTGTATATTTGGTCACAGCTTCTCTTACGTGACCATCGCGAATTCCTTCCATATATAGATTGGTGGCATTTTCCAGCTTCTTGCTCATATCTAACCCCGTCAATAAAGTGTCATTGTTAGAGTATTAAGCGTAGTTGAATCTTATTTAATGAGGAGAGAAACAAAAAGCCTCGCGTTACCGAGAGGCTAGGATAAGACTATTGTCCTTTAATGGTCTTCTTCAAATTTTGCATGAAGGTTTTGAAGTGTGGCATAAAGTCAGAGAATAGCGGATGCTTACGATCTTGCATCATCAAAGGACCCAATAGACGGATACTGACTCCAAGACGAGTCGCCGCTTGCTCATCCAGTCCACTCGACTGCTTCATTTTTTCGACAATGGCAAACATATCTTCTCTATCCTCGATTTCAAACGTCATGGTTTGAAGCTCGCGTTCCGCTTTAGTATTAGTTTCTTCGATAGTGATTCGATAAGTGTTGTGTTTACTATTGAGTGAATTCATAGTGCGCTCCTGTAGGGGGGATTATTTTTCTAAAGTCTAGCTTTTTAAGAAGGTTTCGATTTTAGGTTTCACTGTCATTGACATAACGACCATGATCGTTAGGCCAACAGGTAGTGCGGCAATAAAGCCTTTGAACCATTCATTGGTGAATACCGTCATATCAGCAAATCCAATGTTGTTGGCTGCGGTAACCAAAGCCAATAGCGATTCCATCACGACCGCCATACTTATCCCAACGATAAGGTTGCGAAATGTTGCGCTTTTTGACGGTAGCAGTCGATTAGCTAGCTTAGTAAGTAAAGTCATCATCACCATCCCGAAAGGCATCATTACGATAGCGGCTAGGGCAAATGAAGATAACCAATCGCTGTAAAAGGTTTCACCTAAGCCGACATTCATGTAAGTCATCACACCTGTTAGAGTTCCTCCAATCATTGTCATCAAACTGACAATGACAAGCACCTTATATAGGATAGGGGTGCTTGCATCATTAGTGACAGGGGAAGCAGTCATTGTTTGTGTCGTCATTTAGGTTCTCCGGTCTTGAAATTGCGTAGAATTAAGTTGATAATGTCAACTATAAATATGATGGTTGATAATGTCAACTATATTTTTAAGGATCACTATGTCTGAAAACACCTCACTTGAATCAATTTTCCGCCTCGTCCATACGCTGAAGCGTCAAATGAGTGAACAAATTGAAAGCCTTGATTGCGATGTTGCGCCGATGCATATCAGAGTAATGAAGATCATTACTAAGCGAGCACCTTGTACATCAATTGATATTGCGAACCTGCTAAGTAGAGATAAAGCGCAGGTTACAAGGCTTATTAATACGTTGATTTCAGAAGGGTTGTTGGAGAAAGCACCAAACCCTGAAGACAAGCGAAGCCACTTCCTGATATTGACGCCCGCAGGTGAAACCATCATGAGTAAAGTGGCTGAGATTGATAAAGCGATGTTGCTTCAAATGACGGCGGGTATTGATAAGCAAGACTTGGCCAAGTTTGCTGCCGTTGCGGACGCGATGACGGATAACCTAACAAACTAGCGTAGCAGTCCTGATAGTGTGGGTTACCTAAACGGTCCGCAATATAGGAAAAATTGGAAAATTGCTGCAATCTGATTAGAATGCGCGGTTCAATTTGATCGTTAACCAGAGCAACTTACTATGCTTCGTGATTACACCTTTAACTGCCTTGTGACCATGCCTCGTCATGAACTGGAAGAATTCAGCCTTCGAATGATTAGCCGAATGGTGCCAGAAGATGTTATGAGTGAGCTGTTTACCTTTGAACAAGAAGAAGTGGACAGCGAAGAGCGCATGATGTCGGCCCGTCTTGACGCAACGTTGCGAATGACGGCAATTGCTCTGAGCGAGATTCAACAGGCATTTGATGATTCTGAAAATGCAAAACAGAACAGTGAGCGAATGACACGACTTGTTTTGTGGCATTTCTATGCCATCTCATTCAATTTAGAGCAGGCAATTACCCTAGAGGTGCACTGTGAACAGGTCGAAAAACTGCTGATTGATCCGCCACAAGATGCGTTTGGCTGGGTCAAAATACTCACTGAGCTGCTGCACACGTACGCGAAGATAAACGCTGAACAGAATCCGCAACAAGACGCCGAATAATTGCTGGCATTTAGAGTTTAGTTATATATGAATTGAGAAGGTGGTCGCGCCTTCTCAATGCATAGCTAGGTAGAGCTATCGCTCAGAGCCGAATGATTACCTAGCTAAAAACTGACTGTTTTGTCCGCCATTAATACCCAATTTGCCAAATCATCCATTGTGGCGAGTTCACAGCCTTCAATAACATCAAGTCCTGATAATCCACGCGCCTGAATACAAGAGCCGCAGAATTTGACCTCACTATCTTGGGCAATCACTATCTCTAGCATTTGTTGTATGTTGTAGCCTTCGTTCGGGGATTGTCTTGGTAAGACTGCAGTGACAGCATCGGAAAGCAAAAATAGATTCACCTTAACGTTCTGACTGTCTTGCTCATTGAGTTGAATGGCGAGTCGCAAGGCATTAAAGAGCTTCTCGGAACCATAAGGTGCATCATTGACGATAATCAGGACCTGCTGCATTTGAATTTTCCCTCTCGCAAAAAATAACCGTAAGAAGGGTAACATTACCCCATAAATTAAAGGGTTAATGGGATCACGTTATAGGTTCTGTTCGCAAGCTTAGACTGCCACTGTCTTAATATAGTCTCGAGGTGATAAACCAAATTTTCCTTTGAAGCGTTGGCTGAATCGACCCTCGGATTGATATCCACACGATTGGGCTAATAGTGCGACGTTATAAGAGCCGTTTTGGATTAAAAACAGAGCATGGTTTAAACGCACTTCTGCCAGCACTTCTCGATACTGTGTACCTTCTTGTTTTAACCGACGAATCAGAGTAGCACGACTCATAGCGAAATGTTGTGCGACGGTTTCTAGGGCATGTTCTTCGCTTGGTGAGTAGGAAAGATAGCGACTCAGTTTTTGACTAAATCGAGCCTCTGAGTCAGAGAACAACTGATGCAACGCGCCGCATTCCGCTAATTGTTGGTAAAGCCCCATCACCCAGAAAGTCTGGGTTGCGTTACTCATGTGGTGTTGTTCAAATGAAAACAAAGCATTGAGTATGTCTTGTAAGGCGTTTGTCGCCTCTAAGAGTGGTAGGTCGTCTTCTTGGCTACGGTTTCTGCTTGTCTCTAACATGGATTGTGTCGGTAAGCAGTGGAAACTGAATACTCTGGAAAGAAATCGTCCTTTTTGTGGTAGGTTTTCAAAGCTGAGTGATGCAGAGGCTTCGCAAAGCAGCAATTGAGAGTGCGACACATCCATGGCATTGTCTTTCCAAAAAAGTCGCTTACTGCCAGAAATGATTTGAATAATACTAGGGGAATGAATCCGCACATTTCTGAGTCGTTGAAGTTGTTCGGCTCGAAATAACGTTACTTGGTATGGATGGTTCATCATTCCCCCTTGAATAAGTTAGCGTGTATAAGTAGCAGTCAGTTTTGCTTTGCCTATCGCCATATTATTAAGCGTAAAGCCGATAACCGCAGATGGTGTGTCCTGATTAAGATCGAGTTTCTCTGTTGGCAACGCCCAGACGGTAAATTGGTAACGATGCATACCATCGGCCTTCGGTGGGCAAGCACCACCAAATCCAACACTACCATAATCGATTCGAGATTCTTGCCCCCCTAGTTTTTTGATGTCCACACCTCGCGGTAACTCGGTCACAGAAGCTGGAATATTAAAGGCGACCCAATGCCAGAAACCACTGCCGGTTGGGGCATCTGGGTCATAGGCGGTGATTGCAAAGCTCTTTGTTCCCTCTGGAACGTCGCTCCATGTTAGTTGCGGTGACTGATTGCCACCATCACAACCCCAACTGTTATATTCAAAAGTTTTAGCCATTGGATGGCCTTCTTGAATATCATTGCTTTTTAATTCAAAGGCGTGTGCTGATCCCATGGCTAACAGGCTTAGCGCTAATACTGACGGAGTAAATACTTTCATTGTGGTGTCCTTTTGTGTGAGTTCGAAGCTAAGTGTATTCCTTCATTCACACTTCAGGTTATCAAAAAGTGTCAAAGTTAACGGTAATTAATAATTTTATGATACTTAATGATAAAGGCAAACACCTCAATAGAGGTTTAAATGAATTGGGGTGCCACTTTTGTTGTATAGGAAAGATATTGTTGTAGTAGGAAGACCCCTAACTCTGAACGGTGACTAGATATTGACGCGCACCAAAAACAGCACGAATAACGTTTCTATGGCATAATCCTGCGCCATCAAAGTACGCTTTTTATTATCTGACAAACCAAGTAGAACCCTATCAATGACAACAGAATCTACCGTCATTATCGGATTACACAATCCGAAGAGCCCAACGAATGTCGGTGCCGTAATGCGAGCAGCAGGGTGCTATAACGCAACCCAAGTTCGTTATAACGGAACCCGTTATAGCCGAGCTGTGAGATTTCAAACGGACACGCAAAACACCCATGAACGGATTGAGCTGGTTGAGATGAATGACTTAACGGCTGACGTCGCAGATAACGTTTCAGTTGTTTGTGTCGAGTTCGCCGTCGGCGCGACGTCGCTTCCTTCATTTAATCATCCAGACAATGCCGTTTATGTATTTGGCCCTGAAGATGGCTCATTACCACAAGAACTAGTAGATAAAGCCGACCATGTGGTTTATGTGCCTACCCATGGCTGCATGAATCTTGCGGCAACCGTCAATGTTGTCTTGTATGACCGTTTGGCCAAGTCGTTAGGACCGATCGACGATCATCAACAAGTTATTAGCAATCGAGATAATAAGAATCGTCTAAAGGTGAAAACAGTCGCCGTGTGACGACTTCAAGACCTCAAATAGTTGAGTAAAGCCCACTTTCTAAGGTGGGCTTTGTTTTCACTAATCCTATGTGAAAAACAATTACCTTCCAATCTGTTAGCTTAGGTGTTATACATATATATAACACCATTTCAGTCAAGGGGCGCTAATGACGCATTGGCATGATCGTCAACCGATTTTCCGTCAGTTGGCTGATCAAATTACTCAACAAATACTCCAAGGTATATGGCAAGAAGGCGAGCCGTTACCGTCAGTTCGTAATGTCTCTGCAGACATGAAGATTAACCATTTAACGGTAATGAAAGGTTATCAGTTGTTGGTAGATGAAGGGCTAGTAGCAAAGAAGCGTGGCCAAGGCATGTTTGTGGCGATAGGGGCTAAAAACAAATTACTGGCTGATGAAAAAGCCCGTTTTCTTGAACAGCAAATCCCTCAAATTGCTGTAACTTTGCAGCGTCTGGATATGTCATTAGACGAGTTTGTCCAGCAAATTAAACCCCATATTAAAGGTGACCAATGAGCGCTTTAGTCAGTGTGCAAAATGCATCCAAGCAATATAGTAAGCAAGGTGAAGGCTTGCACGATATCAGTTTTGAGTTACAGGCTGGTCAGGTACTAGGTTTGCTTGGACACAACGGTGCAGGTAAATCGACACTCATTAACGCCTTACTCGGCGCACACGATTACAACGGAACCATCCGTATCAATGGATTCGAACCGATAACTCAGCGTGACAAGATCATGCAAAGCTTGTCGTACATTTCGGATGTTAATGTGCTTCCTGGGTGGATGACCGTGGCGCAGTTATTGGATTACACCGAAGGGGTGCACACAGGGTTTGACCGCAGTAAAGCGGATGAACTACTGCGCCAAACTGACATCAAACCACGTGCTCGAATCAAAGCTTTGTCTAAAGGTATGAAAGTGCAATTGCACCTAGCGGTAGTCATTGCGACCAATACCCAAATACTGATTTTAGATGAACCAACATTAGGACTCGACTTGGTTTATCGAGATACTTTCTACCGCCACCTTCTAGAGTGGTTCCATGATGGTGATCGAGTACTAATTATCGCCAGCCACGAGGTGAGTGAAATCGAGCATCTACTTACCGATGTGTTGATTCTTAAACAAGGGCGTACAGTGCTACAAAGCTCAATGGAAGCCATCAGCGAAGATTACTTCATTCTGGATGCTAGCGATGAATATCGCGCTGAAATTGAAGCGATGAAGCCGCTCTCTTCTCAGAAAGGACTGGGCAGCACCAAGTGGTTGCTGCACTCACACTATTCAGAACAGGCAGAAACGCTAGGGGCGGTATACGGCGTGAAATTGGCAGACTTATTTTTGGCTTTGCAAAAGGAGGCGGTGTAATGCGTTCTATTATGGCAATGCTACGTAAAGAGTGGATAGAGAACCCGCTTGTAACGCGAGTTCCGTTATTCCTATTTGCTTGTGGTTTACTTTTGTTTATTAGCTTAATGAGCAGTTCGACCTTGCAGCACAATATGTTCTTTCACATGAACTTTAGTGGTGACGTGAGTGACATCCATAAAGAAATGGCTAACGACGTCAACATGCTGATTGCAGGTGGTGCGGGGCTTTTATCAATACTGCTGGGTACTCAGTATTTTCCACGAACACTGCGTAAAGAACGTACTGAAGGCAGCATTATGTTTTGGCGTAGTATGCCAGTCAGTGATGTGAAAACGCACCTAGTTAAGTTAGCTTTTGGATTGCTAGTGATTCCACTGGTGTGTTCAATATTGGTGTTTTTTGCCGATTTTCTGTTGTGGTTGCTCAATACTTCAACCGATCATCAATTGGCATTGTTACATAAACAGTCTTCTTTACTAGCAGTTATGTTTAGTTGGGTAGGCTTCTACTTGAGAATGGTGATAGCCGGTGTACTCTTGCTCCCATTGGCCCTTAGCGCTATGGCAATATCGCAAAAAGTAAACTCTCCATTATTGATTATGCTTATTGCAATCTATGTACTGCGATGGATGCCGATAGCCATGTTTGGATTTTACGGTGTCGACCAGTTCTTTTCGGACATTTTCTATCTGCCATTACATGCGATCTTGGCACCAAATCCGTTGAGTGCGATTCCAGCCGCCGGTTGGATGAATGTTAGTGTGTACGCAATTATCGGGTTCGCTGCTTGGACATTGAGTTTGAGGTTTAGTAAAACCGTTAGCTAATCGATATCACTCTAACTGACAGCCGTCTCCTGCTTGAACAAGGGACGGCTGTTTTGTATTGAGGTTAAATAGATTGTCCAGCCATCACAATGGCAACAACTCCTAAGCTTGCTCCAAGGCCGCGGTTGACCCACAAGAAGTATTTAGGCGATGTCAGTAGCTTATTGAGTGCTGAACCACAGTATGCCCAAATGCACATAGACGACACTCCAATTGCAATGAAAATAGCCATAATCACCGCGTCATCCGATAGAACTCTGTTTTGACCAGGCAGAAACTGCGTCAGTAGAGTTAAAGACGCAACCCAAGCCTTGGGGTTCAGAATTTGAACCAGCGTACCACTGAAAAAGCCAGTTTGTTTGTCCGTCTCACTATCGCTCAGTTTGAGGGTTGAAATCGACCAAGCGAGATAAAGTAGGTAACAGGTCCCTAGTACTTTTAGCGCTGTGTATAACATTGGTTCGGAGTTCAAAAGGTTAGTCAGTCCGAGACTTGAGCCAACAAGAATAATCGAGACGCCTAAAGCACTGCCTGCGATAAAAGGTAACACAGCAACAAAGCCATACCGACTCGACAAACTAAGTAGCGCGATATTACCAGCGCCAGGTGCTATCGATATAGAAAATGAAAAAACGATAAACGCAAAGAGCAATTGTGCACTCATAAAATCCCCTGATAGTGTAATGTTGCAGTCACTATTTAGCTTATCGAAACCACTAGAAATAGAATTGCCATTTACGTTAATATCGAACTCATATTGAGCAGGAAATTTCCAAATTAACTATGAATAAGAAAGAAAGCGCTACATATGAGTTGGATGATATAGATATTGCCATACTGAGGATCATTCAACGTGAAGGTCGAATTAGTAATAATAAACTTGCTGAACGAGTGAATTTGAGTGAAACGCCATGTTGGAGGCGTTGGAAACGACTTGAAGAAGCGGGTTATATCGACAACTACACAACGGTTCTCAATCGACAGAAACTCAACCTACAAGTGTCAGGCTTTACATTGGTAACGCTAGGTAATCACGATGTTGAAAGTACAGAACCGTTTGAAGAATTTGTGGGTTTGGTAGAGTGGGTGGTTATGTGTAGCTGCATTGCTGGCAGCGCCGATTACATTGTCCAAATAGTTGCCCAAAGCCTTGAGCAATACTACGACAGGCTTAGCGAGTTGCGACGTGTCAAAGGTGTCACGGCGCTACAGTCGAATATGTCGATAAAAGAAATAAAGAGTACCTCCCACTTACCGATTGGCTGAACACGAGCAATTTCAGCTCAAACGTTGACCACTGTCACTTAATTTCTAGAGAAAACTATCAATAGGTTGCTTGGTGAAATTTCCTACTCTTTGATAAAAATATAAGCAAATTTCGCCTATATGCCTCATTTAATTACCTTGGTCTAGAATTATTCACTAATTGATTTTTCATCGTGAATTAAGATCACGATATCGAAAATCTATACAAAAAGTATCTGTATATCATGTGATTAATTTCTTACTTCAATCATATAATTCTTACGGAACTCAATGCGTTGCTGTATCTAAATGCTGAGTGAATCCCGTAATGAAATTGAATAAATAAGAGGTAATATGATGAAGCAAAAAACGCTCTATCTTGCTGTGGCTCTAGGTTTAGGCAGTATTGCGAGTGCAGCATCAGCGAATGAGATGGTGAACCCGGAAGCTGGTGTTGTAGTTGGTTATTGGCATAACTGGTGTGATGGCGCTGGCTATAAAGGTGGTAATTCGCCTTGTATTACGTTGGATGATGTTGATCCTATGTACAACGTTGTCAACGTTTCATTTATGAAGGTATTTAACACCAGCGAAGGCCGTATTCCCACTTTTAAACTAGACCCTGCTATTGGCCTTTCTGAACCGGAATTTATCGCACAAATTGAGAAGCTTAATCAGCAAAATCGAGCAGTGTTGATCGCGTTAGGTGGTGCTGATGCTCATGTCGAATTAAAGACAGGTGATGAACAAGCATTCGCACAAGAGATCATTCGACTGACTGACAAGTTCGGTTTTGATGGTTTGGACATCGACTTAGAACAGTCGGCGGTAACCGCTTCAGACAACCAAACTGTCATTCCTGCTGCGCTACGTATAGTAAAAGAGCACTACCAGCAGCAAGGTAAGAACTTCCTAATCACGATGGCCCCTGAATTTCCTTACTTAACGGAAGGTGGCAAATATGTTCCGTATATCACCGGACTAGAAGGCTACTACGATTGGATAAACCCACAGTTTTATAACCAAGGTGGGGATGGTATATGGGTGGATGGCGTTGGTTGGATTGCTCAGAACAACGACGCTTTGAAACAAGAATTTATTTATTACATCTCGGATTCTCTTGCTAACGGAACACGAGGTTTCCACAAGATTCCGCACGATAAATTAGTATTTGGTATTCCTGCCAATATTGACGCTGCGGCGACTGGTTTTGTCCAAGATCCTCAAGACCTCTATAACGCGTTTAACCAACTAAAGGCTCAAGGTCAGGCGCTGAGAGGTGTGATGACATGGTCAGTAAACTGGGACATGGGCACCAACGCTTCAGGTCAGGCTTACGGTGAACAGTTTATTAACGACTACGGTGCGTTTGTACATGGTCAGACACCGCCACCACCTAGTGAAGGTAAGCCCGTATTTAGTGGAGTATCTGATGTTCGTGTGCGTCATGGTAATGCGTTCGACCCTTATGCAGGCGTGACCGCAAAAGACAAAGAAGATGGAGACTTAACCAATAGCATTTCTGTTGAAGGCTCGGTCGACACTAACACCATCGGTACTTATGTATTGATTTATAGTGTGACAGATAGTGATAGTAACGAGACCAAACAGAGCCGTAATGTGGAAGTGTACAGTTTAGCTCCAGAGTTTGAAGGCGTCGCCGACGTCACCATCAAATTGGGCGATAGCTTTGATCCAATGCAAGGGGTAAAAGCCATTGACGCAGAAGATGGTGACTTAACCTCTCAAGTGCGTGTAGAAGGCAGCGTGGATGTAAACAAACTAGGTAAATACGACTTAGTTTACCGAGTAACAGACAGTGCTAATCAAACCACTACGGCAAATCGTGTGGTAACGGTCGCTGATGGCAGTTCTTGTGCAAACGCATGGGATGTTAGCGCTACATACTCTAAAGGAGATCTCGTTTCTCATAACGGCTCAACGTGGCGTGCTGAATGGTGGACTCGTGGTGATGAACCAGGCACTACTGGAGAGTGGGGAGTATGGCGAAAAGTGGATGATAATGGTTGCGGAACGCCAGCGCCGGGTTTTGACCTCACTATCGATGGATTGAGCTCTCAGTACACTTTGACTGGTGGTAGCGTTACTTTAAACCCAGTCATAAATACCAGTGAGTCTGCTTCTGTTGCCGTTACAGTTGAAGATAGCTCTAGCGCTAAGATATACGAGCAAACCCAGCAGGTGAATGATGAAGCGACGTTAACCGTGACATTGTCAGCTATTGAAGCTGGTAACTTTGTATTCAGAGCCACTGCGACAGACGGTGACGGCAACTCGGAAGTAGCGACTCATGGATTTAAAGTGGTGGATGAATCAGTGACACCTCCTCCGGGAGAGCATCCGGCTTACGATCCTAACGCGACCTATACCGAAGGGGATATCGTCGCTGGCTCTGATGGCGGCTTATACCAATGTAAACCATGGCCTTATACAGGTTGGTGCTCAAACCCATCGTATGCACCGGGTGAAACGGTGCATTGGTCAGACGCTTGGGACAAACTCTAATAATTAACTTCTGAGTTCCAAAGATAAGCCTCTCTGAATATCAAAGGGGCTTTTTTGTTGGAGGAGAGTAAGCTTTGCTCGGAAATGTGTTCTTTTACGTGATTCGTAGACTAAACAGCACTATTTTTGAAAGCGGCTGAATACGTCATCAATTGAACATGATACATCGAGTGGATTTTCTTGCCCTTGCACTAACATCATAGCGGAGCTAATTTCGGCTAGCGTACTGTTTCTCGAACTAGCAACCCTCTCTGGAGTCGACATACCAGCATGTGGCCAACCTGCATAGCCACCTTCTCGCCAGTTATCATTCGCACCACCTTCACTACCACTTGGTAATCGAAAGTCATCCTCTTCGGCTTTATCGATGACGACCATAACTAAGTCTTGGTCCCTTGGGTAGTAACCTGGGTCCATACCCAATAAGCGCTCTATTCTTAGGTGTGACAGGCCTATGCCAAAGCTATCAAATGTACTGCGGTCTGTAACCCAGAAAACACCGTCTTTTCTTCCGAGTGTCCTGTTGGATTTCACATACTGCTCAAAGATATTCCTAGGAAACACGCAGACTGGAATATTAAGCTTATAGTTTTTCACCGGCATGAGAGCGGTAGAGGTTTTGTCGATAACGGCTAAAGCATTACACAGTTGAGTTGGTGTAACTAGGTTTTTAGACTGCTGTAATAACTGTCGAGATAATAATAAAGGTGATGGAAACATGGTATGACCTCTTTAAATAACTAGTAGTGAAAATGACAGCTCATACTTCGATAGTGCGTTTGAGAGTTAGTATGGCACAACATTCATATCGCGTTGCGTTTTATAGAATAATTTCCACAACGAACAATCTATAGGGCGTTAACGAAGTATGGTCAGAAAAAGTTACTCAAAATGTTGCTATGAAAGGCCGAGAGCACTAAGCTCTGGTCACATGTACTGGCAGTGCTTTAACAAGAATCAATGGGATCGGGTCTTACTTTTCCCACTATTATTTCGGGTATTTCAGAGAATTGTCGCCTGACAATGAACTTTGTGAGCAATTTCTAAGAAGCTTTTGGACAGAAGTTACTTAGAGTAATCACTTAAATTATTGCCAAGCAGATAACTTTTTAGATAAGAATATCGCTTAATAAATTATCCAATTTTACTGGTTCATCCTTCTATTCAACCAGGTAAAAACGTTATCGAATTACTTCCAGTTATGAGGGAGTTAGCCCTAACGAAGACGTTCAAGAACAGCTGTTTGACCGTTTTAATGGAGTGGATGCCTATAAGTTAAGCAAATAGTTCAGCTGTCAATTCAGTTCACCTCATCGCTGCGATAATCTTTCGGCGTCTGGTTAAGGTTCTTCTTGAACACCGAGTACATATATTGAAGTGATGGGTAACCACATAGCTCGGATATCTCGGCAATGGGAAGCGAGGTTGAAATCAGCAGTTGGCAAGCTCTGTTCAATTTGGCGTTGTGGAGCTCTTGGTGAATGGAGTGACCACGTTCGAGTTTAAAGCGATTTTCCATATTTGAGCGAGAAATGCCGACATACGTCAATACTTGATCAACCTTGATGCCTTTACATGCATTGTGCCTAATGTAATGCATTGCTTGGATAACATAAGGGTCTTTGAGTGCTTTGAAATCGCTACTTTGACGCTCATAAACTCGTGTTGGAGGGATTAGTTGTCTGGCTAGGTTGCTTGAATAGCTCTTTTCTCCATCGAGCATTTTATGAAGAAGTTTAGCTGCTCGATATCCCATTTCTTTACAACCCTGCCCAACGGAGCTGAGGGATACACGGGTGAGATACCTTGCCAGCTCTTCGTTATCAATTCCGATGACGGACACCTTGTCAGGTACCATTAGCCCTAGTTGTTCACAAATTTGTAGTATGTGTCTGGCCCTAGAGTCTGTAACCGCAATAATTCCCACTGGAGTCGGAAGCATTTGAAGCCAGTCAGCTAGGCGGTTCATATCATATTGCCAAGTTTTGGAGGAGGTTTCAGCTCCGTGGAAAACAGCCCCTTGATAACCCGCCTTTTGGGCAATCGAAGTGAACGCCATTTCACGCTCTTTAGCCCAGCATTTCCATGAGTTTGATGGAATGCCATAAAAAGCGAAGTTTTCGAGTCCCTTGTCTTTTAGGTGTTGAAAAGCAAGCTCGACCAGTGCGTAGTTGTCTGTGGCAATGTAGGGGATATCGGGGTATTTAGTTTGATCTTGATATGAACCTCCAACCGCAACGATAGGAACATCAACAGAAGCTAACCTTTCAGCGATCTCAGGGTTATCAAAGTCGGCAATAATGCCATCTCCTTCCCACTCGTCAAAGTGCTCTAGGTGGGTGATAAAGTCCTCTTCCAGAAAAATATCCCATTCGCACTGGGAAGCTTGGAGGTATTCACCCACGCCTTCTATTACTTGGCGGTCATAAACTTTATTCGCATTAAACAGGAGTGTTATTCGAAAACGTTTGTCCATATCTTAGATAAACCGATTGAATTTCAACTAATTGTATAATTTATAGAGAGTGATGACTTTGACTCGAAACTCAGTTAAAGAAAATGGTTGGGATGGGCTTCACAATAGTAGAGCTCACAAAGGTGGGCTCTACTGTGAGGTAGTGGCGAGAATTATTCGAAAATTACTCGGTTGACGATGTTTTCAAGGTACTCCTGGCGGCCAGACTCGACTGTGGGTTCAATGTCGTTATCTAGCGCGAAGTTTGCTACTGCTTCAAGGCTCATATCACCAGCGAGGATTTTTCTACCCAATCCGTCGTTCCAGCCAGCATAACGTTGAGCAATGTTTTGTGACAGTTTGTCGTTCTCGATCATTCTTGCTGCACGGGTAAGTGAAAGCGCCATCGTATCCATACCACCTATGTGGCCGTGGAACAGATCGACTGAATCTATAGATGGACGACGCAACTTCGCATCGAAGTTCAATCCGCCGGTCGTGAATCCACCCGCTTTAAGGATCTCGTACATGATTAACGTATTCTCTTCGACACTTGAAGGGAACTGGTCTGTATCCCACCCTAGTTGAGGGTCGCCTCGGTTTGCATCAATAGAGCCAAACAGCCCTAGTGACGTCGCCGTAGCTACTTCGTGTTGGAAGCTATGCCCAGCCAACGTTGCGTGGTTGGCCTCAATATTAACTTTGACCTCTTTTTCAAGACCAAACTGTTTAAGGAAACCATAGACAGTTGCAGTGTCGTAGTCGTACTGATGCTTAGTTGGCTCTTGTGGTTTTGGCTCAATTAAGATTGTACCGTTGAATCCAATTTTATGTTTGTGTTCAACAACCATCTGCATCATTCGGCCTAGCTGTTCACGCTCTTGGCGCAAGTCAGTATTGAGTAGCGTTTCATAGCCCTCGCGTCCGCCCCACAATACGTAGTTCTCAGCACCTAAACGTTTTGCTGCGCCCATTGCGTTGAAGATCTGAGTTGCCGCGTAAGCAAATACTTTTGGATCAGGGTTGGTCGCTGCACCAGCCATATATCTTGGGTTTGAGAAGGCATTTGCGGTGCTCCACAATAGCTTCATACCTGTTTCTTGCTGTTTCTTTTCCAAGTAGTCAATCATTTCAGCGAAATTATTGACGTACTCTTTAATATTACGACCCTCTGGTGAAACATCTGCGTCGTGGAAACAGTAATAAGGCACGCCTAATTTAGTGAAAAATTCAAATGCAGCGTCTGCTTTCATTCTTGCCATTTCCATCGGGTCGCCACCTTTCATCCATTGACGATCATAGGTGCCGGAACCAAATACATCTGAACCTGGCCAACAGAAGTTATGCCAATAACAAGCGGCAAATCTTAGGTGCTCTTTCATTGATTTGCCGAGCACCATTTTGTCTGCATCATAATATTTAAATGAAAGAGGGTTATCAGAAGCGCTTCCCTCATACTTAATGTTTTCTATACCTTTGAAGTACTGTGTCATAAAGATAACTCCCAATGAATGTATTTAAGCTTTCCATTTCATTCTTTATGTTTTGTTTTATTGGTTCAATTACGATTTTTTGTAATGGTTTTTATCTATTTTGTTTGTGTGAGTTAGATCTCAAACTATTATCTGGCCATATTTTGAAAATATCTTAAGTGTATGATTATTATGTTGTTTTTATTTTATCTTCATGTAATTTGATTGTTTTAAGGCTGCCTGGGTCACAAAAATAATAGTTAATGAAAAAACATAAATACGTTATTAAATCTGTCAAAAGAAAGGCTTGGATTCTTATTGTATAGTTTTTCTCAAGTTGTGAATTAAGCAACTAACCCTACATGAACGTGATACAAAGGATAGTGAAATGAAAAAATTAATAACACTTCTATGTACTGCTCTAATAGCACTTAGCGGACCAACTTTTGCAAAGGATATTAAAGTTGGGATGGTAATTGATGATTTACGCCTAGAGCGTTGGCAAAAAGACCGTGACATATTTGTGGATAAGGCAGAGTCATTGGGCGCTAAAGTGTACGTTCAGTCTGCGAATGGTAATGAGCAAACTCAAATCTCGCAGATTGAGAATATGATCTCACGTGGTGTTGATGTATTAGTGATTATTCCGACTAACGGTGAAGTTCTTTCAAACGTTATTAAGGAAGCAAAGCGTGATGGCATTAATGTTTTGGCTTATGACCGATTAATCAGCAATGCGGACATCGACTTCTACTTGTCATTTGATAATGAAAAAGTAGGCGAAATGCAGGCTCAATCTCTAGTTGACGCAAAACCTAGCGGTAAATACTTCCTAATGGGCGGTGCCCCAACCGACAACAATGCCAAGCTATTCCGTCAGGGACAGATGAACATTCTTCAACCAAAAATTGACTCTGGTGCCGTAGAAGTTGTGGGTGACCAGTGGGTAGATTCATGGCTAGCTGAAAACGCACTAAAAATTATGGAAAACGCATTGACTGCTAACCACAATGACATTGACGTAGTAGTCGCGTCAAATGACGCTACCGCAGGCGGTGCAATTCAAGCGTTAGATGCTCAAGGTCTAGCTGGTAAAGTTCTTATCTCTGGTCAAGATGCTGATTTAGCAGCTGTTCGCCGAATTGTTGATGGTACTCAGACAATGACGGTCTACAAGCCAATTACCGCGTTAGCAACACGGGCCGCAGAAATTGCAGTCGAACTAGGACAACAGAAAACACCTGCGAGTAATGCCAGCCTTAACAACGGTGTGAAAGATGTTCCTTCTTGGCTACTAGAGCCAGTTGCAGTGACTAGAACCAATCTGAAAACTACGGTTATTGCTGACAAATTCCATTCTGAACAAGAAGTTTACCGTTAATTTGAACAGGTGCTGGCGAGGCGGTCTTGCCAGTGCCAGCTCAACTGAGGAGTGACTATGTCCATACTACTGGAAATGCGCAGCATCGTTAAGAGATTCGGTGCAGTGAAGGCGTTGGACGGTGTGAGTATTCATCTAGAAGAGGGCGAAGTGCTGTCTCTTTGTGGAGAAAATGGTTCCGGAAAATCGACGCTGATGAAGGTTCTTTGCGGTATTTATCCTCATGGTGATTACGAAGGTGAAATCATCTATAAAGGTCAATCAATCAAGCCGACCAAAATCTCTGATACAGAGTCGCTAGGTATTGCGATTATTCACCAAGAGCTCACGCTGGTTAAAGAGCTCAGTATATTAGAGAACCTCTTTTTAGGCTCTGAGTTATGTACCCACGGCATCATGGACTATGAATTGATGCATTTGGAAGCGAAGAAACTACTTAAAAAAGTACGATTAGATGTTTCACCAGAAACGATCGTTGGTGATCTCGGCGTTGGTCAACAGCAATTGGTAGAGATAGCGAAGGCGTTGTCCAAAGATGCACAACTACTTGTATTGGATGAACCAACGGCCCCGCTAACGGAATCAGAAACAGAGATTCTTCTCTCGCTGGTCAAAGAGCTTAGATCTAGTGGTGTGGCCTGTATTTATATCTCTCATAAATTGGGGGAAGTTAAGGAGATCTCTGATCATATCTGTGTGATTCGTGATGGACAGCATATTGGCACTCGTCTTGCGTCAGAAATGTCCACGGATGACATCATAACTATGATGGTTGGTCGAGAAATGAAACAACTTTTTCCTAGAGAAGAGCATGATATTGGTGAAGTTGTTCTGGAGGTTAAAAAGGTAAACGCATGGGATAAATCTAACTCATCTATCCCTAAAGTTAGAGACGCCAGCTTTAAATTGCGAAAAGGCGAGATACTAGGTGTTTCTGGACTGGTTGGCGCAGGCCGTACAGAGTTGATGGAATGCCTGTATGGGTGCTATCAGGGAAAATATCAAGGTGAGTATTTTCTGCATGGCGAACAACTACTTATTTCAAATAGCAGAGATGCCTTGAGCTGTGGTATCGCAATGGTACCTGAAGATAGGAAACGTAACGGTATTGTGCCAATCATGGGCGTGGGAGCCAATATATCTCTATCAGCGATCGATACCTTCACTCGTCAAGGCGTGATCAATGACACGCTAGAAGCGAATGCAATTGAGGATTCGATTAAACGCCTTACTGTTAAAACGCCGAATGCTGAATTAGCAATTAAAAACCTTTCTGGAGGAAATCAGCAAAAAGCAATTCTTGCACGTTTTCTCATGGTTAAACCGACAGTACTTATTCTTGACGAGCCAACACGTGGCATTGACGTCGGTGCCAAGTATGAAATCTACAAGTTGATGTTTAGCCTAGTAAAACAAGGCATCAGCATCATTATGGTTTCCTCTGAGCTTCCTGAAGTGCTTGGCATCAGTGATCGCGTATTAGTGATGCATGAAGGGGAAGTCAAAGGCGACTTAGTTAACGAGAATCTTACACAAGAAATTATTTTGGACTGCGCTTTATCTGAAGGAGAGGTAGCATGATGGAACATTCAACATTACTCAATAAAAAACCAGAGGGTGGGTTAGTTCATCAACTCAAGCAGATGAACGTGCAGTTGCTGGTTATGGCTGCGGCAATACTGATTATTATGCTTTTTTTCAGTGTGATGACTGATTGGAGTTACCTCACTCCACGAAATATCTCCAACCTTTTCCGTCAAACTGCCATCACGGGTATTCTTGCTATCGGTATGGTTTTTGTCATCATCAGCGGTGAAATTGATCTCTCCGTTGGCTCTATGATGGGTTTACTTGGAGGTGTTGCGGCGATTCTCGATGTTTGGCTAGGGTTGCCCTTGGTCGTGACAATCATCTTTACCCTTGCTGCTGGCTTGCTGCTTGGCACATGGAGTGGTTGGTGGGTTGCCTATCGTAAAGTTCCTTCGTTTATCGTAACGCTCGCCGGTATGTTGGCTTTTAGAGGAATCTTAATAGGTATTACTGATGGTACTACGGTTGCACCAACTTCTGATGCGATGTCGATTATTGGTCAAAGCTATTTACCTAATATGGTTAGCTTGGCGATGGGTGTCGGCTGTTTGGCGATATACTTTGGTTGGCAGAAAAAACGCAACACTCAGCGAGTCAAGTACGATTTACCAGTTCCTGCCACACAAATTTCTTTAATGAAGAATACCATTTTGGGTATTGCAGTATTGAGCATCATTCTGCTGCTAAACGATTATCGTGGCGTGCCTACACCTGTTTTATTACTGACTGCTTTCCTTGTTGTAGGGTCGTTCATTGGTTTGAAAACCCGTTTTGGACGCCGTATCTATGCGATTGGTGGTAACATTGATGCATCACGCTTATCTGGTATTGATGTAGAGAAAACTAAACTAGCTGTCTTTGCAATGAACGGATTCTTGGTCGCGGTAGCTGCTCTAATCCTCAGTTCACGTTTAGGTGCAGGCTCTCCTTCGGCGGGTAATATCGCTGAACTAGATGCGATTGCTGCGTGTGTTATTGGCGGTGCGAGCTTGGCCGGTGGCGTTGGTACTGTTATTGGCGCAGTGATTGGTGCATTCATTATGGCATCGTTAGATAACGGTATGAGTATGATGGATGTACCCACGTTCTGGCAGTACATAGTGAAGGGTTCGATTCTATTGCTTGCGGTGTGGATGGATAGCGCTACTAAGCAGAAACGTTAGAGAGGTAGAGAACGTATGTACATTGGTATTGATTTAGGGACGTCTGGAGTAAAGGTCATCCTCCTAGACTGCCACGATAAAATCCTTGCATCTCAAACTCAACCCTTGACGGTTTCACGCCCTTATGAGTTGTGGTCTGAACAAGAGCCGAATCGCTGGTGGGATGCAACATGTGATGCGATGGATAAGCTGAGTGAACAAGTTGATTTATCCAAAGTTGAGGCCATCGGTTTATCAGGGCAAATGCATGGTGCCACTCTGCTTGATGGTCAAGGCGAAGTGCTTCGCCCAGCAATTTTATGGAATGACGGCCGCTGTTTTGCGGAGTGCGAACAACTTGAAAAACTTGTTCCAAATTCGCGCGAGATAACAGGCAATATCATGATGCCCGGATTCACTGCGCCAAAGGTGAAGTGGGTACAGAATCATGAACCTGATGTGTTCGCCAAAATTGCCAAGGTTCTGTTGCCTAAAGATTATTTGCGCTACAAGTTGTCTGGTGATTTCGCGTCGGATATGTCGGACTCGGCAGGTACTTTGTGGCTAGATGTCGCAACTCGAAGCTGGAATGATGAACTGTTGCACGCCACAGGTTTAAATCGAGAGCAGATGCCAACACTTTATGAAGGCAGTGAAGTGACGGGTAACCTGATAGCTGAATTTGCAAAACGATGGGGTATGAAATGTGTTCCTATAGTAGCAGGTGCGGGTGATAATGCGGCAGGTGCTGTTGGGGTGGGGATCACTGAACCAAAACAGGCGATGTTGTCTCTTGGCACTTCTGGCGTCTACTTTGCGGTGAGTGATGGCTTCTTAGCTAACCCTGACTCTGCATTGCATAGCTTCTGTCATGCTTTGCCGAAAACTTGGCACACTATGTCGGTAATCTTAAGTGCTGCATCGTGCTTAGATTGGGTAGCAAAACTGACAGGACAACCCGATGTAGGGACCATGCTCAATGACGTAGAAGTTAATGCGAATCCAGAGTCAAAAGTTATCTTCTTGCCTCATCTTTCTGGTGAACGCACGCCACATAACGACCCTAAAGCGAAAGGTGTCTTTTTTGGAATGACGCACGAAACCTCAAAGGCTGATATTGCCCAAGCGGTGCTGGAAGGCGTAGGTTTTGCGCTTGCCGATGGCTTAGATGCACTACATCAAACCGGATTAACTCCAGAAGAAGTTTCACTAATTGGCGGAGGCGCTCGAAGTGCATATTGGCGTCAGATGCTGACGGATATTTTTGACATGAAGCTTGTTTATCGCTCTGGCGGAGAAGTCGGCCCTGCATTGGGTGCTGCTAGACTGGCACGCCTTGGAACTGAACATGGCGCGACGATTTCGGACGTTTGTCCAGTACCTGAATTAGTGGCGGTGCATCAGCCTCAAGCGGAAAGAACCAAAGCGTTGTCGGTCAAACGCGATACTTATCGTCAACTCTATGAGAGGTTGAAAGCTCTGTTCTAACTGGAATGTTTTGCTCTTGTTGTGCTGACGCCCCCCGTTTTAAGCACGAGGTATATTACGAGTTTATGGCGGCTTTCGAGTAAAGTCGCTTTTTTTGTTTAGAGATGACGAACGTGACAAGTTAAATGACCAACGGCAGAGCTGGATATTACTAGGTGACGTCTTCAAATAGCTTCATTGAGCGTTCAAGGCGATAGGTTTCAAGTTTTAATTGGTCACAGCGCTCACCTATAAAATTTCGCTGCCTACATCGGAACTTCTTAGCTATCGAGGTAGCGATTTTTCCTTTCAGATAGCCACCAACATTAGGCCTTTAGTTTTACGTTTACTCCTCAGACTCCGCGGTCACTTGCGCTCGCCAATCTGCTACATTTGCCCATTTCTCACCTGTTACTCCGTTGTGTGACCAAAACACTACTTCACCGCTGAGGTTTAAACAGTAATAGTCAGAGTTATCTTCGCATATGGGTAATAGTTCCTCTGGTAAATCGTAATACTCGCGAGCATTTTTAATGTCTCGAAAATGTTCGCATAGCTGGGAGGATCCAATATGTCTAACGCTTCAATAGGCGCATCGCCTGGGTCATAACCAGATTTAATGAACTCTGTGTATTCATCTGGAAATTCAAAACCTAGGATTTCTTGAGCTTCATCTAGCTGGGCATCTGTAATTGTTTTAAACATAAACCTATCCGTTTTCACAACGCAAACAAGTACAACTAACGCCGTCTTAAGCTGTGAGTGAACGTGTGCCATGTTTGAGCTTCATCTAGTTCGGCACGCGTTTGCGAATCAGAATTAAAGGCTTTGTTAACCGTCAAAGTCGATGATGATAAGAACACTCTTTGCAGTGTCGTAAAGAACCATAAGTGAATATACAAAAACACCAATAATGGCAACATTTAGAAGTAGTTCAGCATTATCTATAGCAATAATGTGCTCTGAGCCTTTAATACTAAGTATGCTGATTGCTGTGACGACCAGTGCTATTTGTTCTTTTATTGAAAGTAACATTTGGTCGCGTGTACGTTTGAAACAACCAGCACTACCTTTAGAATCAACCATTTCACGCACTTTAGTCAAAACAATGCCCATCGTAGTAGCGTTAATTGCTAGCAAAGCAATGAGTATCGTAACTAGGTTTTGTGCTAAAAACGCATGTAAAAACTCAGACCCAAGCCATGAATTTGTCAGCTCAGTAATGAAGCCAACTCCCAAGGCAATGAATGTGGTTTTTACAACGTGTCCTATCATTTGAGCAACTCTTTTAAAACTTGGGCGATTTGTTCTGCATTACCCGTTAATTCCATTTCGCCTAACGTTATTTCCTTGACTGTGCGGGAAGTCTGATGATGTTTCTTAATGCCATCAATTTTAAGTGAAATATTACCTCCCCCCTCACTACTATAGTCAACCAAACCTCTCAACGCAGAGTTATCCTCTTCAAGATGCAGTGCTGAGTCAGGCTCAGATTCAATTTTTAAATTATTTCTTGTCGAGTTTGTACATTTGGCAAACAACTTAAGATCATCGGGTAATGTCCCAGAGATATTTGCCATATTTGGAGTTATTATTTCAAAATCAACTGACTTTACTTTGCCACGATATTTTCGCAATAAAGTCCAAAATTGTTGCTTTTCAAATAATGGTTCGTATATCGCTCGAAGTTGAAAATGAGTTAACTGCGGCTCTATTTTTTCTAGTATGAGTTTCGCTACGGTTTCACATTTTGCAAATGCGGTTGTTCTTTTTTGAACAGCTATGTACTGCTTATCAGGATGGTTCCAGATCGCGACGAGAATAGACGGCCAACTATCAATGGTTTCATCTTTGAAGTCACGGGTTTCTCTATGAAGAGTCTTATTGTGGGCAATTCGATACAAGTAAAAATCACCGTGATGAAGTAGCTGCTTGACCACAGTCTTATGCCGTTTATTTGAAAAGTCCGATTGACCTTGCAAAGCTTCAGCAAAAAACTTGTTTTTATGTTTGATTAATTCTTCAACATTATGAACTCCGTTAAAGAAGTCACCTTGAAAGTATCGGTCTACTGGAAGAATTTGATACCTAAACAACTCGAATGTGTTCGTTTTACTACTCATAATACACCGAAATTATCCCTTGACGGTTAACGCTTTATAAACGGACTTTTTCCGTCTTTGCATTCCGTCTATGTTGCTGCCATTTATTATGAAACTCAACTAGTATCAACCTGTTATGTGAATCGGCATCTAGTTGTGGGATTGAAATACGGAAAAATTCCGTACGAGAGATAAAAGTACGGATTAGATTAACTTGGTCTATTGGTGTACTGATCAGGTGTTCCGTTTGCAGGTTCTGAGAAGGTTTGGGGCAAATTCGTGTTACCAATGTCGTCAGTCGTGACCCTGCTCGCATGACCAAAAGTATGGAAAAACTCTATATACGTGGCCAGTTTTAGTGAATCACTACAAGATGTCTGGAATAGCTTGAACAGAATAGAGGCCCCTAACTGGCTTAAGGCTTTAGCTTGGGGTTATCTTGGTAGGGTCATAGGGGGCGGTGTGTGTCTTGATTCTAAAAGCTGACCAGATTTCAGCTTGGTTTGATAGGTATCTACTGAAGAAAGACAAAGAGTAGACGTGATTGTGAAGCTCTAGTATTGTTCCTTAACATGATAAAAGCGAGTAGCCAAAATGAAATGGTTCTCGCTTTTTGAGTCAATTACTATGTTCGATTCGAAATAAAAATTACCCAGTAAACTCTTCAGAATCGGGACGATTGGTAAACTGCACACCATTTAAGAAGTCGCACAGCAGTTGGTCTTCACACTGTTTGTAGT